>DBFABM010000089.1:0-9792 GCA_048194085.1 Collinsella aerofaciens | reverse complement strand
CAGCGCGCGCTGCCGAGGCCGAGCGCGAGCGCATCGCCGCCGAGAAGGCACGCGAGGAGGAGCGCCGCCAGTTCGCCGCCGCCCAGGCTGCCGAGGAGGCCGCCCGTGCCGAGGCCGAGACCAAGAAGAAGGCCGAGCAGGAGCGCCTTGCCCGCGAGAAGGAGGAGGCTGCCCGCGAGGCCCAGCGCCGCGCCGTCCCCGCTTCCGACTCCGGTTCGCGCTTCCGTTCGCTGCTCGACCAGATCGCCGCACAGGAGACCGTTCTCAAGGAGAAGAAGGACGCCGAGGCGAAGGCCAAGGCCGACCGCGCCGCCGAGCGCGGCAACCGTCGTGGCGGCAACAACGACCGTCGCGGTGGCCGTCGTAACGACCGCAACGCCTCCGACAGCAACTCCGAGCGCAACGCCTCCGAGAGCCGTCCGCACAGCCATCGCACCAACGCCAGCAACAACGTCGCTGCCGGCATGGACTTCCCCAACCCCGACAAGCAGGGCAAGGGCAAGAAGCGCAAGGGCGGTCACAACAACGAAGAGGACCACTACAGCCGCATGGCTCGCGAGGCCGAGGAGTACAGCCGCGAGAAGGTGCTCGAGGAGGCTCGTGCCGCCGTCGAGGAGGCCTCTCGCGAGTCCACCGGTCGCCGCAAGAAGCGCAAGGAGAAGCGCGAGCGCGAGGCTGCCAAGGCTCAGGAGGAGCGCAAGATAGAGGAGGCGCTGGCCCAGGGCGTGAACCCCGAGGACCTCGACGCCATCAAGGTCTCCCAGGGCGTTACCGTCCAGGAGCTTGCCGAGGCGCTCGACGTTCCGGCCAACGACATCATCAAGCGCCTGTTCCTGCTGGGTACGCCGCTCACCATGACGCAGTCCATGTCCGACGACCTCGTCGAGCTCGTCGCCGACGACCTGGGTCGTCAGATCAAGATCATCACCCCCGAGGAGGAGAACACCTTCTCGTTCTACGACGATCCCGCCGACCTTAAGCCGCGCGCCCCGGTCGTCACCGTCATGGGCCACGTCGACCACGGTAAGACGTCGCTGCTCGACGCCATCCGTCACACCGGCGTTGCTGCCGGCGAGGCGGGCGGCATTACGCAGGCCATCGGCGCTTCGCAGGTCATGATCAACGACCGCAAGATCACCTTTATCGATACCCCGGGTCACGCCACCTTTACGGCTATGCGTGCCCGTGGCGCCAAGGTGACCGACATCGTCATCCTGATCGTCGCCGCCGACGACGGCGTCATGCCCCAGACGGTCGAGTCGATCAACCACGCCAAGGCCGCCGGCGTACCCATCGTCGTCGCCGTCAACAAGATCGATAAGCCCGGCGCCAACCCCGACCGTGTGCGTCAGGAACTCACCGAGTACGGCGTCATCCCCGAGGAGTGGGGCGGACAGAACATGTTCGTCAACATCTCGGCCAAGCAGAAGATCGGTATCGACGACCTTCTGGAGACCGTGCTGCTCCAGGCCGACGTGCTCGAGCTCAAGGCCAACCCGGACACCTTTGCCTCCGGCAACGTCCTCGAGGCCAAGCTCGACAAGGGCCGCGGCTCGGTTGCTACCGTGCTCGTGACCCGCGGTACCCTGCACGTGGGCGATACGCTGGTCGCCGGCCTTACCTACGGCCGCGTCCGCGCCATGCTCGACCCCAAGGGTCGCGCCGTCACCGAGGCCGGTCCCTCCGACGCTGTCGAGATCCTGGGCCTGCAGTCCGTGCCCAACGCCGGTGACGAGTTCCGCGTGTTCGAGGACGAGCGCGAGGCTCGCGCCCTTGCCGACGAGCGTTCGCTCAAGGCCCGTATCGAGGAGCAGAGCCGCGTCAAGCACGTCACGCTCGAGAACCTCTTCGAGACCATTGCCGACGCCGAGGTCAAGGAGCTCAACCTGATCATCAAGGCCGACGTCCAGGGTTCCATCGAGGCCCTTCAGGACTCGCTCGACAAGATGGATCAGTCCGAGGTTCGCATCAACACGATCCACTCCGCCGTTGGCGCAATCAACGAGACCGACGTCGTTCTGGCCGACGCCTCCAACGCCATCATCATCGGCTTTGGCGTCCGTCCCGACGGTAAGGCCCGCTCCGCCGCCGAGCGCGAGGGCGTCGAGATCCGTTGCTACGACGTCATCTACAAGTGCCTCGAGGAGCTTGACGCCGCCCGTATCGGCATGCTCAAGCCCACCGAGGTCGAGGTCGCCACGGGTACCGCGACTGTCCTGGACACCTTTAAGGTGCCCAAAGTCGGTATCGCCGCCGGTGTCCGCGTCGAAGAGGGCGAGATCGCCGCGACCGATTCCGTGCGCCTGGTGCGCGACGGCATCGTGGTCTTCAACGGCAAGATCGCCTCGATGCGCCACTACAAGGACGAGGCCAAGAGCCTCAAGAGCGGTTCCGAGGGCGGCATTGGCCTGGAGAACTTCCAGGACATCAAGCCCGGCGACCAGATCGAGGGTTACCGCATCGACCAGGTTGCCCGTACCGAGTAGGGGGTAGCGCTATGAAGCAAACGCAGGCAACCCGCCGTCTGGGCGAGCAGCTTCGCGAGAAGCTCGGTTATATCCTGCTCTTTGAGGTTTCCGATCCGCGTCTCGACCTGGTTACTCTGACCGCGGTCGAGGTCGCGGTGGACCGTTCGTTCGCGCGCGTGTACGTGTCGTGCGATGCGATCCGCTACGACGAGGTCATGGAGGCGCTCGCAAGCGCCAAGGGCCGTATTCGTAGCCTGTTGGCTCGCTCGCTCGATTGGCGTGTCACGCCCGAGCTCGATTTTCGCATCGATCGCTCGACCGATGAGGCCGAGCGCATCACGCGTGCGCTGGAAAACGTTCCCGCCACGCTTGCGATCGAAAAGGACGAGGACGGCTATCCGATAGCGGATGCCGCCCAGGAGGCAGCTTTAGATGACTAATTCCGCCGACCTCGCCTCGTGCGAGTCTGCAGATATTCAGCGACGCATCCTCGAGCTCATCGAGGGTGCGTCCTCCATTGCGATTTCGGGACATACTTCTCCCGATGGCGACGCCTTGGGCTCCGTGTTGGGTCTGGGCCTTTCGCTCATGAAGTTTTTTCCCAACAAGGACATTGCGCTGCTGCTGGCAGACGATGATCCGGTTCCGCGCATCTACCGCTTTATGGAAGGCTCCGATCGCCTGGTGCCGGCATCTGCGTATACCGGCAATCCTGACCTGTTCATCTCGGTGGACGTGCCGGTCGTCGAGCGCCTGAACAACTCCGCCGAGGTGCTGCGTCGATCGGCGCATGTGGTGTGCTTCGATCACCATCCAGCGCGCGAGGAGTTTGCCGAGCTCAGTCTGAGGTGCGTCGAAGCTGCAGCCTGCGCTATGATCATCGACCGCTTCTTGGACAATTGTGGCATTGTCGCACGTGATGGCGTTGCGACCTGTCTGCTGTGTGGCTTGGTTACCGATACCGGTCGTTTCCAGTACCAAAACGCCGATGCCGCCGCATTCCATGCGGCCTCGCGTCTGGTTGCCCACGGTGCCGACCCGGCGCGCGTTGCGCTCGAGGTTTATCAGAGCATGCGCGTTGAGTTTTTGCACCTCAAGTCCATTGTCATGGGTCGCATTAAGACGGTCGCGCATGGGCGCGTGGCGTATAGCTATGCCTACCAGAGCGACCTTGAGGCCTGCGGCGTCACCTCGGACGAGTGCGACGGCCTGGTCGATGTGGTGCGTTCGGTGATGGGCGTCGAGGTCTGCATGTTCTTAAAGGGCATTGAGGGCGATACCAAGGTGCGTGGCAACCTGCGCTCCAAGGGCGACCTCGATGTGTCCGAGATTGCTGCCAACTTTGGCGGTGGCGGGCATCATGCCGCCGCCGGCTTTTCCAACAACGGAACGATTCGCGAGACGCTCGCCGTGGCACTTCCCATGCTGGCCGAGCTGGTGGGGGAGGATCCCGCTTCGGTGACCGTCGAGCTCTAACTAATTGGATGGTACATGGCTCGTCGAACGCCTTCTCAATTGAATATGCTACTCGCCGTCGATAAGCCGGTGGGCTGCACGTCCCATGACGTGGTTTCGCAATGCCGACGCGCCCTCCATGAGCGGCGCGTTGGCCATGCCGGTACGCTTGACCCCATGGCATCCGGTGTCATGGTGGTGGGCGTGGGCCAGGCCACCCGTCTGTTGGGCATGCTCACGCTCGATACCAAAAGCTACGTCGCCGACATCTCGTTTGGCGTCGAGACCAATACCGATGACGCGGAGGGTGAGGCCGTCCGCACGGTGGCTGTTGCCAACGAGCTCCGCGATCCTGCCTATGCCCGTGAGCACTTGGTCGCCATGCTGGGTCCGCAGATGCAGGTGCCGCCGCCGTTTTCGGCTATCTCGGTCAATGGCGTTCGCGCCTACAAGTCTGCTCGCGAGGGCAATGCGGTGGATCTACCTCCGCGTCCCGTCGAGGTCTATGCCGCCGACCTGATCGCCGTGGGCGGCGAGGGTGATACGTGTGTGTGGACCGTGGCGTTCTCGGTGAGCAAGGGCACCTATATCCGAGCGCTCGCTCGCGACCTGAGCCGCGCCTGCGACAGCGCCGCGCACATTTCCGCGCTGCGCCGCACGGCCTCCGGTGTTGTTTCCATTGGCGCTTGTCATGCGATCGAGGAGCTTTCTCCCGAGTCTGCGGCTGGCTTTGCCCTGGATCCCATTGCGGCCCTGGGCGCCACGCGTGTTGACTTGCCGGGCAATCTTGCCGACGACCTGCTTTGCGGCCGACGCATTCCCGTTGAGCGTGCGCTTGCCGATTTCGATGCCTCGAAGGCGCCGTTTGCGTTGGTGCTCGATGGGGGACTCAAGGCGCTCGCCCGCATTGAGAGTGGCCGCTTTGTTATGGAGCACGTGTTTCCGCAAGCAATCGGCGGTGTTCGATGATGTTGTCCGCTCGCGAGCTCGCGCGTGTCTTTTTCGCGGGCGAGTCGGACGAGGCTCGCATCGTTACTGCCGATACGTTTGATGAGTGCGAGCACTTGGGTGCCGCATCGATTGCCATCGGCGTGTTCGATGGCGTTCACCGTGGACACCAGGAACTCATCGAAGCGCTTGTCCGTGATGCCCGTGCCCATGGCTGTAAGGCGGTCGTGGTTACCTTCGATCCGGACCCGGACGTCGTGGTAAGCCCTTCGCCCGCTCAAAAATTGATGACAACGGCCGACCGTCTACATGCCTTGGCTCAGACCGGGGTCGATGCAGTGGTGGCCGTTCCCTTTACGCCTGAGGTTGCGGCGCTTGACCATGTTGCTTTTCTCTCGCTGGTATCGCGTCTGGTCGACATTCGCTCGATTCGCGTTGGCAGTGACTTTAGGCTGGGTCGTGGCGGCGCCTCGGGCGTTGCCGAGATGCAAGCATGGGGAGCCGAGCGCGGTGTAGACGTCTTTGGTCACGAGCTGCTGTGCGCCGATGGGCAGACGATCTGCGCTACCCGAATTCGCCAGGAGCTCCGCCGGGGTCATGTTGAGCTTGCCGCCGAGCTGCTCGGTCGTCCGTACATGCTGCGCGGTATTGTTGCCGGCGGTCGTCACCAGGGTTCCGACATGGGTTTTCCCACGGCAAACATTCAGGTGCCCGAGTGTATTCAGGTGCCTGCCGATGGCGTCTACGAGGGCCTGGTGCTGGTCGAAGATACCGTGTGGCCTGCCGCCGTCAACGTGGGCCTGCCGCCGACGTATGCCAACGATGCCGCCTCGGCGCATCTCGAGGCCAACCTGATCGGGTATGCGGGCGATCTGTACGGCGCCTCGGTGTCGCTGGCGTTTACGCGTTGGCTGCGCCCGTCGCGCGTGTTCGATTCGCTGGACGAGCTTATCGCGACCGTCGAGGGTAATATTGACGATATCCGTCATCATTTGGGTGAGCAGGGGGTGAGCATCTGTGATTAGCGATGAGGAGAAAGACCAGGTGCGCGCTGCGTCCGATCTGGTTGCCATCGTGCAGGAAACGGTTGAGCTCAAGCCCCGCGGCCATGAGTTTTGGGGTTGCTGTCCCTTCCATGGCGAAAAGACCCCGTCGTTTCATATTATCCCCGCCACGCAGGTGTGGCACTGCTTTGGCTGTGGCGAGGGCGGCGACGTCTTCACCTACATCATGAAGCGCGAGAACCTGAGCTTTCCCGAGTCGATTCGCTACCTGGCCGACCGTGCCGGTATTGAGCTGCACGATACCGGCGCCTATCGCGAGCGCGGCACCAAGCGCGCCCGCATCTATGACCTGTGTGCCGAAACCGCCCAGTTCTATCACACCATGCTTATGCGCGGTAAGGACAGCCGTCCGCGCGAGTACTTTGCCAGCCGCGGTATGGGCGGCGACGTCTGCCGCCGCTACTGCCTGGGCTTTGCACCGGGCCGTAACGCGCTGGTGTCGCACCTGTCCCAGGCGGGTTTTACCCCGCAGGAGATGATCGACGCCAACGTTGCCGTGAGCCGCGGGCGCGGGCAGCTTGCCGACCGCTTCTACGACCGCGTAATGTTCCCCATCTTTGACGAGCAGGGTCACAACATTGCCTTTGGCGGTCGCATCATGGGTGACGGCCAACCCAAGTATCTCAACACCGCCGAGACGAGTGTGTTCCATAAAAAGCGAAACCTCTACGGTTTTAATTGGGCCAAGGAGTTTATCGTCGCGCAGGATACCGCCATCGTGGTGGAGGGTTATACCGATTGCATCGCCTGCTGGGAGGCGGGGATTAAAAACGTTGTCGCCACGCTGGGCACCGCCCTCACGGAGCATCACGTCAAGACGCTCACCCGCTTTGCCAAGCGCATCGTGTACATGTTCGATGGTGACGCCGCCGGCCAAAAGGCCGCTCGCCGTGCGATTCAGTTTATCGAGCAGGATTCTATGGATCTGCGTTGCGTGGTGCTGCCCGACGGTAACGATCCCATGGAGTTCATCACGGCGCATGGTGGCGAGGCACTGCAGACGCGCATCGACGCTGCCGAGCCGCTTATGGACTTTGTTTACCGTTCGCTGCAGGAGTCGAGCGACATCACCACGCCGGGCGGTCGCGCCAAGGCGCTGGAGGATGCGCTGACGCTTATCTATCCGTTGCGCAACAGCTATATGATCGACACGTACTTTATCCAGATTGCCGACCTGTTGGGTTTGGATCTGGAGACCGTGCGTGCGAGCTCGGGCCGTGTGTTTCGCGATGTCGCCAAGCGCGAGGATGCGGAACGACGTCGTGAGCAGAACTATGAGCGCCAGCGGGCACAGGCTGAGCGGTCCGGTAGCGCGGGCGGTCGGACGTCGGGTTCTTGCGATGCCGGTCGCGGTGCCTGCGCCGCGGGTGCGACGCCGCCGGTGTCCGCACCGGTCGAGGAGGACCCGTACGACTACGTTCCGCTTGATGCCTATGGGGCCGCGCCGGTTGAGGTCGACGAGGATCTGCCGCCAATCGATGTGCCAGCGGGGATGGAAAGCGCTGCGCCCGTTGCCGATAGTTCAAGCGCGGCGGCAGCTCCGTCGATGCCGATTGTTTTGACCGATCTGGAGCGGAAATCCCTGGCGGGGGAGCGCGAGCTGCTGACGATGCTCACGAGCTACCCCGATCTGTTCCGCACGTATGCCGATCGCATTTGTTCTATCGAGTGGGTCGACCCGCGTCACGAGTCCATTGCGTGGGCCGTGCTGGCAACGCCGCCGGGAACCGATCCTGCGGCATGCATGGATGCGGCGCGGGCGGTGTGTCCCGAGGCGGCGTCGCTTGTCAGCGCCGGGCGCATTTCGGCGACGAGCAAGCACCCGACCGAGACGAACATCGTCTTTATGCTCGATACGCTCGAGCTCTACACCATCAAACGTCGCATGCGAGCCGCGCAGGCCAAGTTGCGCCAGGACCGTTCACTCGACGATGAGGCCCGTCGCGTGGTGACGATGCAGGCGATGCAAGATTCGCAGCGCCAGCGCGAGCTCCAAAAGTCGATCGGTGGCGTGGCCGACCCGTTCCGTTTGATCGGTTTGGAGACCGCAGGTGCCGATCAGGCCTAGATGTTGTGGTCAACCAGCGTATTCTCGCCTATATCCTGTCTTTATTTTGGGTATAGACGTCCATGTGTGTGCTAAAGTATTGAGTCCTGTGGACTACGAAGGGAGAATCTGTGCCAAAAAAGACTGAGAGCACGGGTACTGGGCTGGAATCCTACGTTGCAAAGCTCATGGGCAACGGCTCAAACAGGACTTCGGTAACCGAGGACGAGATTCAGGTCGCCCTGAAGGATATCGATGTCTCCGATGAGCAGCTCAACGCGGTGTATTCCGCGTTGCGCAACAGCGGCATCCAGATTATCTCCGCGAGCGGAAACGACGACGCCCCGATGGGCGTCGACGATGACGATAACGATACCGACGATTTCGATGACGATGACGAGCACGATTCCGGCTCGCTTGACGATCACGAGCTTAAGATGGCCCGCCAGGCCGACGCCGAGATGGGCTCTTCCAAGAGCAAGAAGAAGCGCACCGTGCGCACGTCTCGTTCGCGTTCGCGCGTGCGCGGCATCGATGCCTCCACGGTGATGCTGACCGGCGACCCGGTTCGTATGTACCTTAAGGAGATCGGTAAGGTCGACCTGCTGACCGCATCTGAAGAGGTCGATTTGGCCATGAAGATCGAGGCCGGTCTCGAGGCTACCGAGAAGCTCGAGGCTGCCGATGCAGGCGAGATTGAACTCACACGCTCCGAGATGCGTCGTCTTACGCGTATTGAGAACGTTGGTCTTGAGGCCAAGCAAGCGCTCATCAGCGCAAACCTGCGTCTGGTCGTCTCCATCGCCAAGCGCTATGTCGGCCGTGGCATGCTGTTCCTGGATCTGATCCAGGAGGGCAACCTCGGTCTGATCCGCGCCGTCGAGAAGTTCGACTACCAGAAGGGCTTCAAGTTCTCCACGTACGCCACGTGGTGGATTCGTCAGGCCATTACGCGCGCTATTGCCGACCAGGCCCGTACCATTCGTATTCCCGTGCACATGGTCGAGACCATCAACAAGCTCGTCCGCGTGCAGCGCCAGCTCCTCCAGGACCTGGGTCGCGACCCGACCCCCGAGGAGATCGGTGCCGAGATGGACATGAGCGCCGATCGCGTCCGCGAGATCCAGAAGATTTCGCAGGAGCCCGTGTCGCTCGAGACCCCGATCGGCGAGGAAGAGGATTCCCAGCTGGGCGACTTCATCGAGGACTCCCAGGCTATCGTTCCGCCCGATGCCGCCAGCTTCTCCATGCTGCAGGAGCAGCTCAACCAGGTGCTCGATTCGCTTGCCGATCGTGAGCGCAAGGTTATCGAGCTGCGCTTTGGTCTCGTTGACGGACATCCCCGCACGCTCGAGGAAGTCGGTCGCGAGTTTGGCGTCACGCGCGAGCGTATCCGCCAGATCGAGTCCAAGACCCTGGCCAAGCTCCGCCACCCGAGCCGCAGCAGCAAGCTCAAAGACTACATTGAGTCTTAGTAGTTACGGCGTTTTACCAAACGCCGTAACTGGTCGACGCTGCGCGGACACCAGAGCGACAACTTGTCATTCAAAGAGGACGGCATGACCAGAAGGTCTATGCCGTCCTCTTTTCATGCCAATTTGTTCGCTCTGGTGCCCGCTCGCTGGCATTGTCAAAACATCGGCGTTTCCGTTGCTGGTGCCGGCAGTTAGGCCGTCTCCAAGGGATCATGGCAAGAAAATTTCTTAAAAAAGTTCTTGCCCTTCGTCCAATCGTCCGTATAATAAACTTCGTTGCTTGAGAGCACGCACCTATTCCTCGGTAGCTCAATGGTAGAGCACGCGGCTGTTAA
>DBFABM010000081.1:0-29402 GCA_048194085.1 Collinsella aerofaciens | reverse complement strand
GGACCTCTGGGGTTTTATAAACCTGCTGGTAGCGGGCCGTATGCAACACCATTGCTGCGTACGGCCCGTTTTTTGACGGCATTTGGTCAGCTTTTGGTTTGCTTCCGGTACTTACCCGCATGAAAGGTGCTCTCATCATCGGGGCAATGCAGTGTGCGGGAAAGGAGACCCCATGAGTGCCGCAAGCAAAAAGAGTAAGACGCAGCAGCTCAAGGAGTGTTGGGAAAACGGCAAGCTCGACTGCGGGGCGATGACGCCCGAGTTTATCAAGGGACTCAGTCCTCGCGAGCTGGGCATGCTGGGCGAGCTGATCGCCATCGACTACTTTAACGAGCGCGGCTACACCTTGCTGGAGCAGGGTTATCGTTGCACCGAGGGCGAGGCCGACCTGGTGCTGCTCGATGAGCTCGACGATGTCGTGGTGATGGCCGAGGTCAAGACCAGACGCGTTGCGCTGGATTGCAGCACGCGGGTCTTTCCCGAGGAGGCCGTGGACGCCCAAAAGCAACGTCGCTACCGCCGCATCGCAAGTTGCTATCTCATGGAGCATTATCCGCTCAAGGCGATTCGCTTCGATGCCGTGGGCGTTACCATTCGCGGCGGGCATATCGCCGAGATCGAGCACCAGTACAACGCGTTCGATTGGCAGGTGTCGTGATGGCGTTCGAGACGTTTGCCGTTCACGCGGCCTGCATCCGCGGCGTCGAGGCGATTCCCGTCACGGTCGAGGTCTCGCTTGCCGGCGGCGTTCCGGGCATCCAGATGCTCGGCATACCGAGTATGGAGGTGATGGAGTCGCGCGGTCGTATTCGCTGCGCGATGCGCTCCGCCGGGTTCGAGATCCCGCGCTCGGGCATTACGGTCAATCTGGCGCCCGGCGATATCCGCAAGACCGGTAGCGGCTTTGATCTGCCCATCGCCATCGCGGTTCTAGCGGCCGATGGGCAGATTCCCCGCGACAACCTCGATCGTTGTCTTATCGCTGGTGAGCTTGGCTTGGACGGTACGGTGCTTCCTGTCAAGGGCGAGGTGGCGTTTCAGTTATTGGCGCGTGATTTGGGGCTGTCCTTTATCGCCGGCAGGTCAGACCAGCATGTGCCACTCGCGGGCGTGGATTGCGGATTCATCGATCATTTGTCTCAGCTTGCTCATGGTATGGGCGATGCCGCGCGGCACTACTTGGATTCCGAGGGCGTCGAAGCGACCTTTGAGCCTGAGCTCGACTATGCCGACGTGCTGGGGCAGGAAGTCGCTAAACGCGGCATGGCGCTTGCGGCGGCAGGAGAACTCGGCTTGCTCATGATCGGGTCTCCGGGATCGGGCAAGACGATGCTCGCACGCCGTATGACCGGCATCCTGCCCGAGCTTTCCGTTGAGGATCAGCAGGAGGCACTGTGCATCCATTCGGTTTTGGGTGAGAACATTGATGGCTTGTTGGCGGGGCACCGCCCCTTCCGCAGTCCCCACCACAGTATTTCGACCGCAGGCCTTATCGGCGGCGGGCGCCCGGTGCACCCGGGTGAGATCAGCCTTGCTCATGGCGGCGTGCTCTTTTTGGACGAGCTTGCCGAGTTTCCCACTGGCGTGCTGCAGACGCTGCGTCAGCCCATCGAGCGCGGCTACGTGAGGATCGTACGCGTCGACGGGGCTTTTACCTTCCCGTCGCGCTTTCAGCTGCTGGCTGCGAGCAATCCCTGCCCCTGCGGCTTTTTGGGCGATCGCGAGGTGCCGTGTCGCTGCTCGGCGGCGATGGTCGAGCGCTATCGGTCTAAACTGCGCGGTCCTTTGGCCGACCGTATCGACATGATGATCGATGTGACCCGTCCCGACCCTCAAGTGATTATCGAGGGTGCGGAGGGCATGTCGTCGGCCGAGTTACGTGACTACGTTGTGCGCGGTCGCGCCTTTCGCGCTTGGCGCGAATCCCGCATGGACGATGCGGATGCCGAGGCCGAGGATGACGAGACACGGTCCATTGACGGCGTCGTTTCGACCTTTGAGCTCGATGATGCGGCGGAGAAGTGTGTGCTCGGCCTGTCGAAGCGCACGCATCTCACAGGGCGTGGCATCGTGCGCCTTGTTCGCATTGCGCGCACGATCGCAGATGTCGCCGAGAGCGAGCAGGTGACGCAGGACCACGTGCTCGAGGCGGCGATGTACCAGGGAAGGAGGGACCAATGATGGCTGAGGGGACCTTCGAGCTGCATCCAGGTGACGCGTTGTATCCCGAGACCGTTTTGGAGCTTTCTGATGTACCTCAGACGCTCTATGTGCGCGGCAACCCCGAGGCGCTTTCGGCGCCCGCGCTCTCCATCATCGGTGCGCGAAAGGCCTCGCCGTATGGTCTTGCCGTGGCAGAGCTTGCGGCGAAGGTGGCGGTTGAGGCGGGAGTGACGGTAGTTTCGGGCGGTGCGGTCGGTTGTGACCAGGCCTCGGGTTGGGCTGCGGTCAACGCCGGCGGCAAACACGTTGTGGTGCTGGGGACGGGCGCCGACGTGGTCTACCCGCGTTCGAGCGCGGGGCTGATTACGCGCACGCTTGATACGGGTGGCGCGGTCGTGTCGATCTCTCCGTGGGGCATGGGTCCGCGCAAGTTCGCCTTTCCGCGCCGCAATCGCGTAATCGCGGCCCTGTCGCAAGCCCTCTTTGTATCCGAGGCGGGTATGCCTTCTGGGACGTTTTCCACAGCCGAGGCTGCTATGGATTTGGGGCGCGAACTTCTTGCCGTGCCGGGGTCGATCCTATCGCCCGAGTCGCGTGGCACGAATTACCTCATTGCGAACGGTGCCTGCTGCATCGTCGACGAGGAATCTATCGAGATGGCTATCTCACGCATCTACGGAACCCTGCGCTACTCGCGCCCCGATGCTCCCGGCATTGCCGACCTGGATCCAACGCAGCAGACCGTGATGCATGCGCTCATCGCCTCTCCGCTCAAGGTCGACGACATCGCGGCGCTCGTCTCGCTCGATGCTGTCGGCGTACTCAAACTCTTGGGTTCGCTTGAACTCGAGGGTCTTATCGAGCGCATGATGGATGGAAGGTATGCGCCCTCCAAGTTTGCCCTTCACGCCCAGACACCCTTCGGTCACAATGGAAAACGTGTCAATTAGAAAGGTGTTTGCAGATGCAGTTCGATCAGGTGACAGTTATCGGTGGCGGTCTGGCGGGTTCGGAGTGCGCGATCCAGCTGGCAGATCGCGGTTTTGCCGTAAAGCTGTGCGAGATGCGCCCCCAGGTGAGCTCCCCGGCTCACCATACCGATCACCTGGCAGAGCTCGTCTGCTCGAATTCGTTTAAGTCGACCCGTCCGGATTCCGCGGCTGGTTTGCTGAAGGCCGAGCTTGAGCGCATGGGTTCAGTCCTGCTCGATTGCGCCCATCGCGCGGCTGTTCCCGCCGGTGGCGCCTTGGCGGTCGACCGCGTCAAGTTTTCCGAGCTTGTCGAGGCCGAGGTTGCCGCTCGTCCCAATATCGAGGTCGTGCACGGTGAGGTCACACAGATTCCCGAGGGTCACGTGGTCATTGCCGCGGGCCCGCTGTGTTCACCGGCGCTGAGCGAAGAGGTTATGAAGCTCGTCGGTGGCGATGCCCTGGCATTCTTTGATGCGGCGGCGCCGATCGTCGATGCCTCCACGCTCGATATGGACGTGCTGTTCTCGCAGTCGCGCTACGAGGAGCAGGGGAGCGGCGACTATCTCAACGCTCCGCTCAACAAGGAGGAGTACGAGGCCTTTATCGAGGCGCTTACCACGGCCGACCGCGTGGTGCTCAAAGACTTTGAGGGCGGCGATCTGTTCCAAGCCTGCCAGCCTGCCGAGGAAGTTGCGCGCACCGGCAAGGACGCCATTCGCTTTGGCGCCATGAAGCCCGTCGGCCTCACCGACCCGCGTACCGGACGTCGCCCCTGGGCGGCGATTCAGCTGCGTGCCGAGAACAAGGAGAAGACCGCCTATAACCTGGTGGGCTTCCAGACCAACTTGACCTTTGGCGAGCAGAAGCGCGTCTTCCATATGGTGCCGGGCCTGGAGAACGCTGAGTTCTTCCGCTACGGTGTCATGCACCGCAATACCTTTGTCGACGCCCCTCACGTGCTCGATAGCACCTTTGCCGTGCCCGGTACCGGCGTGCGCCTGGCCGGTCAGATCACCGGCACCGAGGGGTACATGGAAGCCGTGGCGACAGGTCTGCTCGCGGCGCTCAACACCTATGCCGAGGCTATCGGTGCCGCGGGCGTCGAGTTGCCGCGTGTGGGCGCCCTGGGTGCGCTCGTGGGCTATGCGACCGATCCTGCCACCGTGGGCTATCAGCCTATGCATGTCAACTTTGGCCTGGTGCCGCCACTCGAGGATGGTAAGCGCCGCAGCAAACGCGACCGCTATCAGGCTTATGCGGATCGCGCCCTCGAGGCCCTTGATGCCTACTTGGCCATGCGCTCCGACTTGTTTGGAGGCGACCGGTCATAGCCTTTGACCTGTACGACACCGTCGACTCGTTTATCGCCTATATCGCACGTGTTGAGGGACTTTCTCCCAACACGGTGACGGCCTATGGCTCGAGGCTAGAGCGCTTTGCTGTCTGGTGCGAGCGCGAGAATATTGATGCTTTCGCTGCCGACGTGCGCACCATTCGTCGCTATCTTGCCGAGCTTTCGCGTGAGCAGGTGGCTCCCCGAACGCTTGCGGCGCACCTGTCGGCTATTCGATCTCTCTATCGCTGGATGGCTGCCGAGGGGATTGTCGAGGGCGATGCGGTCTCGGCGATCGCATCGCCCAAGCTGCCACGTGACCTGCCGGGCGTCCTTACGACCCAGCAGGTTGAGGCGCTGCTCAAGACGCCTGATACCTCGACGCCCGCGGGACTGCGCGATGCGGCGATGCTTGAGTTGCTCTATGCCTCCGGCGCGCGAATCTCGGAGCTCGCGGCGCTCAACGTGGAGTCTATTGGTTGGTCCGAGCGAACGCTGCGACTTTGGGGCAAGGGGAGCAAGGAGCGTATCGTCCCTCTGTATCGTCGCGCACTCGAGGCGACGCGTCTCTATATTGAGGAGGGGAGGCCGGAGTTGCTCGCTCAGGCAAAGCGCCGTGACCCCGCTACCGGGCCGCATCCGCTGCTTATATCGGCGCGCGGCAATCGCATGAGTGCCGCCATGCTCAGGCGGCGGTTCCATACGCTGGCGACGCTCGCCGGCATTCCGGCCGACATTGCCCCGCATGCGATGCGCCATACCTTTGCGACCGATTTGCTCGAGGGCGGTGCGGACCTGCGCTCGGTTCAAGAGCTGCTAGGTCATGCGAGCCTGTCCACGACGCAGATCTACACGCATCTCACGCCCGATCGGCTCAAACGTGCCGTGGCTCAAGCCCATCCCCGCGGCGAATAGTTGCTGGGACGTCCCGCGCCGCACTCAGGTGTGTGGTTTTGATTGCGGGTTGGCAGGAAGATGCATTCCTGCTATCATTCATCGGGTTGCTTCACGGCAACATGTTTTTATCACGCACGCGCGGCTACTTCATACCGTGGTGCCCGGGCTTTGGTAGCACATGTCCGGGTTGGTTTTGGAGGATGACCCCGCGCGGAGGCAAACCACAGGAGGTTTAACATGGCTACCAAGATTAATATCCGCACCCTGCTCGAGGCCGGCTGCCACTTCGGTCACCAGACCCGTCGCTGGAACCCCAAGATGAAGCCGTTCATCTTCGGTGAGCGCAACGGCATCTACATCCTCGACCTCAAGCAGACCATCCTCGACGCCGACCAGGCCTACACCTTCGTCAAGAACGTCGCCAAGGGCGGCAACGTGCTGTTCGTCGGCACCAAGAAGCAGGCTCAGGAGGCCGTCAAGAACGCTGCTGAGCGCGCCAACATGCCTTACATCAACCAGCGTTGGCTCGGCGGCATGCTGACCAACTTCGTCACCATCCGCTCCCGCATCAACCGCATGGAGGAGCTCGAGGCCATGGTCGAGGACGGACGCATGGCTGTTCTGCCCAAGAAGGAGCAGGCTGTTCTCGGCAAGGAGCTCACCAAGCTCCAGACCAACCTCGGTGGCGCCCGCGACATGAAGGGTCTGCCCCAGGCTCTCTTCGTCATCGACACCAAGCGCGAGGAGAACGCCATCAAGGAGGCCCAGCGCCTGAACATCCCCGTCGTCGCTCTGATCGACACCAACTCCGATCCCGACGAGGTCGAGTACGGCATCCCCTGCAACGATGACGCTATCTCCGCTGTCACCCTTATGTGCGAGCTCATGGCTGACGCCTGCCTCGCTGGCTCCGGCAAGGAGCAGGTCTCCGAGGCCGAGATGGCCGCTGAGCCCAAGGCCGAGTAAATCAGTCTTAGTTAATTCTTTTTCATCTCTTTGAAAGGAACCACAATGGCCCAGATTACCGCCGCTATGGTCAAGCAGCTCCGCGAGATGACCGACTCCCCGATGATGGAGTGCAAGAAGGCTCTCGTCGAGGCTGACGGCGACATGGACGCCGCTGTCGACGTTCTGCGTAAGAACGGCCTTGCCAAGGCTGCCAAGAAGGCTGGCCGTGAGACCAACGAGGGCGCTGTCGCCGCGTTCGTCTCCGAGGATGGCAAGACCGGCGCTCTGCTCGAGCTCTCCTGCGAGACCGACTTCGTTGGCTCCAACGCCAAGTTCACTGGCTTTGCTTCCAAGGTCGCTGAGGTTGTCGCTACCACCGAGCCTGCTGACGTCGACGCTCTGCTCGAGAAGCCGATGGGTGAGGAGACCGTTTCCTCCGAGCTCACCGAGATGATTCACATCATGGGCGAGAACATGAAGATCTCCCGCTTCGCTGCCCGCAAGGCCGAGAACGGCGCGCTCGCTTCTTACATCCACATGGGTGGTAAGATCGGCGTCCTCGTCGAGTTCGCCTTCGAGAAGGCCGAGACCGCTCAGGCTGAGTCCTTCAAGACCTTCGCTCACGACGTTGCCCTTCAGGTTGCCGCCGTCGCCCCGATCTGCGCTACCCGCGATCAGGTTCCGGCCGAGACCGTCGAGCACGAGAAGCAGATCTACATGGCCCAGGCTGCCGAGTCCGGCAAGCCCGAGGCTATTCAGGAGAAGATGGCTGTCGGCCGTCTGGAGAAGTTCTACAAGCAGTCCGTGCTCACCGAGCAGGAGTTCATCAAGGACAGCTCCCTCACCATCAAGAAGTACGCTGAGCAGGTCTCCAAGGAGCTCAGCGACACCATTACCGTCGTTGCCTTTGACCGTCTGGTCCGTGGCGAGTAAATAAGCTTTTGTAGCTGGTAATGAGCAGGCTGTGGGTTTTACTCACAGCCTGCTTTTTCATGGCTCTTATCAGAGCCTTTGATATCATATTGAGAGTCTAATTAAAGGAGGATCGCTTTGTCCGACATCCGATATAAACGCGTGCTTCTTAAGCTTTCCGGCGAAGCACTGATGGGCGACGGCCAATATGGCATCGACCCCAAGGTTACCGACCATCTTGCCAAGCAGGTCAAGGAGCTGCTAGCCGTTGGCCATGAGGTCGGCGTCGTTGTCGGCGGCGGCAATATTTTCCGCGGCATGGCCGGCGCTGCCGGTGGCATGGAGCGTGCTCAGGCCGACTACATGGGCATGCTGGCTACCGTTATGAACGCGCTCGCCCTGCAGGATGCCTTCGAGCACAACGATGTTCCCTGCCGCGTGATGAGCGCTATCCAGATGAACGAGATCTGCGAGCCCTATATTCGCCGTCGCGCCATCAACCACCTTTCCAAGGGCAACGTCGTTATTTTTGCCGCCGGTTCGGGCAATCCGTACTTTACGACCGACACCGCCGCGGCTCTTCGTGCGTGCGAGATCGGCGCCGAGATTCTGATTAAAGCCACCAAGGTTGACGGCATCTACGACAAAGATCCCGTCAAGTGCGCCGACGCCGTCCGTTTTGACAAGATTACCTATCACGAGGTTCTCGTCCGCGGTCTGCAGGTTATGGATTCCACGGCTACGGCACTGTGCCAGGACAACCGTATGCCGATTTTGGTCCTCAACATCGATGGCGAGGACACCGTCAAGCGCGCGCTTTCGGGTGAGCCCGTCGGCACGCTCGTCTATCAGGAGGATTAAGCATGGCAGAGAACATCACCGCCCATATGGACAAGTCGCTCGAGTCCCTCAAGCATAACTTCTCCAAGGTTCGTACCGGCCGCGCCAATGCCAACATTCTGTCCGACATCACCGTCGATTATTACGGTGTTCCCACGCCGGTCACGCAGGTTGCCGCCGTCAAGACCCCCGAGGCCCACATGCTGCTCATCGAGCCGTGGGACAAGGCACTCATCAATGCTATCGTCAAGGCTATCGGCGCTTCCGATCTGGGTATTACCCCCAACTCCGATGGCACCGTCGTTCGTCTTCCGTTCCCGGCTCCCACTGAGGAGCGCCGTCGCGAGCTCGTCAAGGAGTGCCGCGAGTACGCCGAGCAGGCCAAGGTGTCTATCCGTAACATCCGTCGCGACTTCAACAACAAGCTCGAGCGCGATGAGGAGCTCACCGAGGACGATGTCCGTCGCGAGCAGGCCAAGGTCCAGAAGCACACCGATGAGTATGTCGCCAAGGTCGAGGAGCTTTTGAAGGAAAAAGAAGCCGAGGTCATGGAGATCTAAGGTGCAATACGACGAGCATAAACTGGTCGAGTACTATGCCGACGCCCCTGCGGGCGTCGGTTTTTCCGACCTTGACCTCAATAACATTCCGCACCATATCTCGTGCATCATGGACGGCAACGGTCGTTGGGCCACGTCGCGCGGTCTTGCACGCACTGAGGGCCACAAGGCGGGTATCGTCTCGCTGCGCGAGATCATTACCGCCTGCGTGCGCCTGGGCGTCGACGTGCTTTCTGCCTATGCGTTTTCTACCGAAAACTGGAACCGCCCGCAGCATGAGGTCAACGTCTTGATGCACTTGTTTGCCAAGACGTTCATCGACGAGTTGCCGCTTCTGAAGCGCGAAAACGTGCGCGTTGTCTTTTTGGGTGATATTTCCGCGCTGCCCAAGAAGACCCGCGACGTTTTTGAACGCGGTCTTGCCGAGTGCGCCGATCACACCGGTATGACGCTGGCGCTTGCCGTCAACTACGGCGCGCGTGCCGAGATTACCCGCGCTGTCCGTCAGATCGCGCTCGACGTTGCCGCCGGTAAGATTGATCCTGCCGCAATTGATGACGACATGGTGGCTTCCCACCTCTATACCGCCGGCCTTCCCGATCCTGAGCTTGTGATTCGCACCTCTGGTGAGCTGCGCCTTTCGAACTATCTGCTGTGGCAGGTGGCTTATTCCGAGTTCTATGTCACCGATACCTATTGGCCCGACTTTGATCGTTGGGGCCTTGTCGACGCCATTTTGGCCTATCAGGGCCGTGACCGTAGGTTTGGTGGACTGAGCAAGACCGAGGAGGCTTAATCGTGTCCGATCGTCCCAAGGCATCTGCTCCCAAGACGCCTGCGCGCAAAGCTACCGCTGCGGGAGCGCCTACAGCGAAGAGCGGCACCGGTTCGTGGCTGGCGGGCTTTATTACCCGTGCCGCCGCGGGTATCGTCTACGCCGTTGTCTTTATCCTGTGTCTGGTTTTGGGTATCGTGCCCACTGCCATCTTTGTTTCCGTCATGAGCGGTCTGTGCTGCTATGGGTTTTTCCGTATGACAAGGCTCGATGGCAAGATGGCTAACGAGCGCATGGGCATCGCTGCCGCCGTGCTCTTTCCGCTGTCGGCGCTGGGCGATTCGATGCTGCTGAATGCCCTGCTTTTTGCCCTGATGCTCGCTGTGGGCATTTGGTATGTCTGGTCGCCGCGTACCCGCATCTCTGATGTGGCCGTGACGCTCATGGGTCCCATCTACACTGGCTTTATGCTGTCGGCTATCGTGCTGTTGCGCGATGCCGTGCCCGGTTTTGCCGGTGCCTTGCTTTCGGTGGGCGTTTGCGCGTCCCTTTGGGTCTCCGATTCGTTTGCCTACATCGTGGGCAGCCGTATCGGTAAGCACAAGATGGTTCCCAAGATCTCTCCCAAAAAGAGCTGGGAGGGGTTTGTCGGCGGCATCCTGGGCTCGGTTTTGATTTGGCTCATCCTGTGGGCGACGCACTTCTACAAGCTCAGCCTGCCCTATGCGCTGCTGTGCGGCGTGGTCGTGTCCGTCCTGGGCGTTATCGGCGACCTCATCGAGTCGCGTATCAAGCGTGGCGTGGGCGTCAAGGATTCCGGCAACCTTATCCCGGGCCATGGCGGCATGCTCGACCGTAGCGATTCGCTTATCTTCGGTTGCATCACCGCGCAGCTGATGCTGATGATCGGAGGCGTGCTGTAATGTCCTTCCAGACGACGTATGGCCCCGATGGACGCCTCCGTGTTGCCATCCTGGGTTGTACGGGCTCTATCGGCACCCAGGCACTCGATGTGTGCCGTCAGCATGCCGATCGCCTGCAGGTGACGGCGCTGTCCGTTAACTCCAGTACCTCCGAGCTCGTTGCCGCTGCCCGCGAGTTCTCGGTTCCGGCGGTTGCCGTGGCCGATGTCGCTCATGGCGATGACGCCGTGCTGCAGGAGTTGCCCGAGGGAACGAAGCTCGGCGTTGGCGCGCAGGCGGTTTGCGAGCTCGCGCGTCGCGACGATGTCGACTGCGTGCTCGTCGCTATTGTGGGCGCCGCCGGTCTCGAGGCGAGCCATGTGGCCTTGACCTCGAATAAGCGCCTTGCCCTTGCCAACAAGGAGTCCCTCGTCGTCGGTGGCGACTTGCTTATGCCGTTGGCACAACCGGGCCAGCTTATTCCAGTCGACTCTGAGCACTCCGCCATCTACCAGTGCTATCTGGGGGAGGACCCACGCGAAGCTCATTGTATTTGGCTTACCTGCTCGGGCGGTCCGTTCTTTGGCCGTACGCGCGACGAGCTCAATCGCGTGACGCGTGCCGATGCCCTCGCACATCCCACGTGGGCCATGGGTGCCAAGATCACCATCGACTCCGCCACCCTCATGAACAAGGGCCTAGAGCGCATTGAGGCCATGCATCTGTTTAACTGCGACCTCGATTTCATTAACGTGGTCGTGCAGCGTCAGTCCAAGATTCACTCTATGGTCGAGTTTGCCGACGGCTCCGTGATGGCGCATCTCGGTGCTTCCGACATGCGTATTCCCATCCAGTTCGCGTTCTCGTATCCCGAGCGTTGGGATACCCCAGCGCCTCGTATCGATTTCCGCGAGCTGGGGCAGCTCACGTTTGATGCTGCCGACATGGATACCTTCCGCTGTCTGGCACTGGCCGAACGTGCCGGCAAGACGGGTGGCACCATGCCGTGCGTGCTCAATGCCGCCAACGAGGTCGCCGTCGATGCCTTCCTGCACGATGGCTGTAGCTTTACCGATATCGATCGCATTGTGGAATCCTGCATGGATGCCCACGATATGCAGGCGGTCGATTCGTTTGAGCAGCTTCGCGACATCGATGCGTGGGCGCGTGAAAAGGCTGCGCAGGTGCTCGCCGCAACCCGTTCCTAACCCATAAGGATTGCTTTTTCGTTTTATGGATACTGTTCTGAGCGTTCTCTCATCGGTCTTTTGGGGCCTGCTGATGCTTTCCGTCCTCGTGTTTTTGCACGAGGGCGGCCACTTTTTGGCGGCGCGTGCCTGCGGCGTCCGTGTGACCGAGTTCTTTTTGGGCCTGCCGTGCCGCTTTGACATCCATTACACGTCGCGTCGCATTGGAACCAAGTTTGGCGTGACCCCGCTGCTGCTGGGTGGCTACGCTGCCATCTGCGGTATGGATCCGACCGATGTCTCCTGCGCCGATCGCGTGCTCGCGGCTATCTATCGTCATGGTCGCGTGACCGTGGCCGACCTTGCTGTCGAGCTCGAGCTATCCGAGGAGGTTGTGCTCGAGGCATGCGCCTTGCTCTTGGGTTGGGGCTCTATCGCGCCTTGGTATGAGGAAGGGGAGAAGCCCTCGCCGAGCTACTATCCCACCAAGTATCAGACGCTGCCGCGAGACGCGGCGGGTTACACCACCTTTGACGGCCGTCGTTTCGATCGAGAGCATGCGACTGCCGAGGGCGATGTGTGGGAGCTGCCGTGCGGCGAGGCTGATTTCTTGGCGCAAGAGCGCTCGCACACTTATCTGGGCCAGGGTTTTCTCAAGCGCGCCTTTATGCTGCTCGCGGGCATTCTCGTCAATATCCTGACGGGCTTTTTGCTGCTTATGAGCATCTACTCTATTGCGGGTGTCACCGTGCCGATGGATACCAACGTGATTGGTCAGGTTGACGAGGGGTCTATTGCCGCCAAGGCGGGTATCGAGGGCGGCGACGCGATCCTTTCGGTTGACGGAGTATCGTGCTCTACCTGGATGGACGTTTACGATGCCATCGGCAAGGCCGCCGGTAAGGACGATATCGCCATTGAGTATGAGCGCGACGGCAAGCAGCATTCGACCTCGGTTGCGCTCAAAGAGGACGAGCGCCTAGGTGTGTATGCCTCTACGCAGGTGGTCCGTTTAGACCCCATCACGTCGGCTCGCCTTTCGTTCTCCTATGTCGTGCAGACAGCGGAGGGCGTGATGCGCCTGCTCCAGCCGCAGCATACGATGGAGATTCTCGATCAGTCTTCTTCGATTGTGGGCATTAGCGTTATGTCTTCACAGGCTGCTGCTGCCGGCCCTGCCACGTTCCTTTCGTTTGCCGCCCTCATTTCGTTCTCGCTTGGCTTTATGAACCTGCTGCCCATCCCACCACTCGATGGCGGCAAGCTGGTCATCGAGATCATTCAAAAGATTGCTGGCCGCGAGCTTCCGCTCAAGGTCCAGACGATTGTGAGCTATGTGGGCATCGCGCTCTTTGCGCTGCTGTTTGTCTATATGCTTCGTTCCGACATCCTTCGATTTATTCTGTAGGGGAGTGTTTGGATTGTCTTTATCCCATCCTTTGCCTCGCGATTTGACGCGCCCCGTGCATGTGGGCGGTGTGCAGATCGGTGGCGGTGCGCCGGTGGTGGTCCAATCCATGACCTGCACCGATACCGCTGATGCCCAGGCAACACTTGCGCAAGTGTGCGCGTTGGCGCAGGCTGGCTGCGATATCGTGCGTGTGAGCGTGCCCACTGAGGCCGCGCTTGAGGGTTTCCGCACCATCTGTGCCGAGTCTCCGGTGCCAATCGTTGCCGATATCCACTTTAACCACAAGCTGGCCATTGGCGCTGTGGAGGCCGGTGCCGCCAAGCTCCGCATCAATCCCGGCAACATTGGCGATTGGGCCAAGGTCGATGCCGTGATCGATGCCGCGGGCGCCGCTGGGTGCGCGATTCGCATTGGCGTGAACGCGGGCTCGCTTGAGCAGGATATCGCCGAGCGCGAAGACCTCACGCAGCCCGAAAAGCTCGTGATGTCGAGCGAGCGCTTCGTCAAGCACTTTGAGGACCGCGGCTTTACGAACATTGTGCTTTCGGCCAAGGCCCATAGCGTGCAAACGACGCTTGATACCTATCGAGCCCTGTCGCGTGAGATTCCCCACGTTCCGCTTCACCTGGGCGTAACCGAGGCGGGTACCAAGCTTCAGGGCACCATTAAGAGCTCGGTGGGCCTTGGTATTCTGCTGTCTGAGGGTATCGGTGACACCATGCGCGTCTCTCTCACGGCCGATCCGGTTGAGGAGCCGCCGGTCGCCTGGGGAATTTTGCAGTCGCTGGGCCTGCGTCGTCGTGGTCCCGAGATTGTCTCGTGCCCCACGTGCGCCCGCTGCCAGGTTAACCTCATTCCCATCGCCGAGGAGGTCACCGAGCGGCTTAAGAACTACTCCGCGCCGCTTTCGATCGCCGTTATGGGATGCGCGGTCAATGGCCCCGGCGAGGCTTCTGATGCCGACCTGGGCGTTGCTTGCGGACGTGGTCAGGCCTTGCTCTTTTCGCATGGCCAGATCATTGGTAAAGTAGCTGAGGACCAAATTGTCGACGCGCTTATGGCAGAGGTCGACAAGCTTATTGAGGAGAAATAAATGACCCGAGCAATGTATATGTCTAAGCTCTATGCGCCGACGCTTAAAGAGGATCCGGCGGACGCTGAGCTCGCCAGTCACCGCCTGCTGCTCCGTGCCGGCATGATCCGCAAGGAGGCCGCCGGCCTGTATTCCTACCTGCCGCTTGCCTGGCGCTCGATCCGTAAGATCGAGAACATCGTGCGCGACGAGATGGACGCTGCCGGCGCCCAGGAGCTTATGATGCCTATCATGGTCGACGCCGAGTTGTGGCGCGAGTCCGGCCGCATCGACGCCTATGGCAAGGAGCTTGTGCGCTTTGACGACCGTCATGGTCGCGAGTTCGTCCTGGGCCCCACGCATGAGGAGACCGTCACGGCCCTGGTGCGCAACGAGCTACGCTCCTATAAGCAGCTGCCCGTCAACCTGTATCACATTCAGGACAAGTTCCGCGACGAGTTCCGTCCCCGCTTTGGCCTGATGCGCGGCCGCGAGTTCATCATGAAGGACGCCTACAGCTTCTCCGCCACGCAGGAGAGCCTGCAGGAGGAGTACGACAAGATGAAGCAGGCGTACGCCAATATCTGCGAGCGCTGCTACATCAAGGCTCTGCCCGTCGTCGCCGATTCTGGCGAGATCGGTGGCGATACCTCCGTCGAGTACATGGCTTTGGCTGACGCCGGCGAGGCTTCGCTCGTCTACTGCGACGATTGCGGCTTCGCTGCCGATGACGAGGCTGCAAGCACCAAGGTCGTCGTGACCGAGGGTCCTGGTGACGGTACGCTCACCAAGGTTGAGACTCCGGGCATGGGCACCATTGAGGCTGTTGCTAAGTTCTTTGGGTTCCCCGAGAACGGCACGCGCAAGTCGCTGGCACTCATCGACGCCGAGGGCAAGCCGGTCGTGGCCATTGTTCCGGGCGATCACGAGCTCAACGATTGCAAGGCCGAGCACGTCTTTGGCAAGGGCTATCGCATGATGACCGACGAGGAGCTTCAGGCGAACGGTCTGCACAAGGGCTTTATCGGACCGGTTAACCTGCCCGATGGCATTCGTCTGGTGTGCGACGAGAGCCTGCGCGATTCCAAGCAGTGGGCCTGCGGTGCCAACGAGGTCGATTATCACTTTACCGGTGCCTGCCCCGAGCGCGACTTTACCGTCGATGAGTGGGCCGATCTGGTCACCGTTGTCGCCGGCGACCCCTGCCCGCACTGCGGCAAGCCGCTCTCCGCTGCCCGCGGCATCGAGGTCTCTCAGGTCTTCCAGCTGGGCACCAAGTACTCCGAGGCCATGGGTGCCACCTTTATGGATGAGGACGGCAAGGAGAAGCCGCTCATCATGGGTTGCTACGGCGTGGGCGTGTCCCGCTCGCTTGCTGCCGTCGTGGAGCAGCACAACGACGAGCACGGTATCGTCTGGCCGGTCTCCGTTGCCCCGTACGAGGTCGCGGTGATTCCGCTTGATCCCAAGAAGGAAGAGTGCGCTACCGTCTGTGAGCAGATCGTTGATGGCCTGTGCGCCGAGGGTATCGAGGTTGTCGTCGACGACCGCGACGAGCGTCCCGGCTTTAAGTTTGCCGACAACGACCTTATGGGCTTCCCGTATCAGGTCGTTCTGGGTAAGCGTGGCCTTAAGAATGGCACCGTTGAGCTCAAGGACCGTGCCACGGGTGAGCGCGAGGATGTGGCGATCGACGAGGTCGTCGCCAAGGTCGCCGAGCTTGTGAAGGCAGCACGCCGTTAATCGACGATTTCGCTTGTAGTTCGATATACGGGACGGCCCCGCATTTCTCCAGATCGGGGAGATGTGGGGCCGTCCTTTTATCTTGTGGCATCCTCGATATCTAAAAGGGAAACCCCACAGCCCATTCGAGCTGCGGGGTTTCCCTTTGTGCCTCCGATGCGAAATAAATCGCTCAGATATTACTGATAATCGACGACGTCGATCCAGTTCTTCAGGAACTCATCGTTCACGTTGCGCTTACGAGCGAGCTCGGAAGCGGCGACGATGCTCGTCCACTGACGCACTACCTGCATGGGCATGTCGGCGCGGTCGCAGTAGAGCTCCAGGTAAGCCTCAGCCTGGTCCTTGCTGTTGAGGGCGAAGAGCAGGTAGGTGGTGGCAACGTCGGCAGCAGGGGAGCCCTGGGTGGCGTGTGCCCAGTCGCACACATAGAGCTGGCCGTCGTCGCCGACGATGACGTTGGAGGGGTTGAAGTCGCCGTGGCAGACCTTGAACTCCTTGGTCATGCCGTCCAGACGCTCCTGAAGGTTGTAGCGCGTGGTGGCATTGAGCTGATCAAGGCTGTCGATCATGCGGGCGTACTTGTCGCGCTGACGGTTGAGCAGCGGGGAGGTGTAGCCGTGGATCTCGATCTGGAGGTCGACGAACATCTCGAGGTACTCACCAAAGCGCTGGGGCTCAGCAGTCATCTTCTCGGCAAGGGTGGTGCCCGGAACCTTCTCGGTCACGAGTGCCCAGCCGTTGGCGTTCTCGAGCTGGGAAACCTCGAGCGCCTTGGGGCTGCGGATGCCGCACTCATTGATGCGGGCAAGATTCAAAGCCTCGTTGAACACGTCGGAGACAGGCTTGGTCTCGTTAAAGACCTTGACAATCTTGTCGCCCAGGTCGTAAACGACCTTGTTGCCACGGCGGACGAGCTCGGTCTTGGAATCGGGTAGCAGCATGGTTGCATCCTTTCAACGATGCGATAGAAGCGACGGCGGGGGTGTGTGAAACACCCGTGCACCCCCGCCGTTAAAAACCGTGCTAAAACTAGCAGACGGCGTAATCCTGGGGCTCGCGGCCGTAGTAGGCGTCCAGGTAGAGCTCCTTGATCTCGCTCATGAGCGGGTAGCGCGGGTTGGCGCCGGTGCACTGGTCGTTGAATGCCTGTTCGGTCATTTCGTCGAGGGTGTCGAGGAAGTACTGCTCGTCAACACCGTAGTCGGCGATGGTCTTCTTGACGCCGATGAAGTCCTTGAGCTCCTCGAGCTTCGTGATGAAGTTCTCGAAGACCTCCTTGTCGTCTTTGCCCTCGATGCCGCAGTACTTGGCCATCTCGGCGTAGTTGTGCAGCGCGTTGGGGTAAGGATACTGGGAGAAGGTACCCATCTTGACGGGAGCCTCGGCGGCGTTGTAGCGCATGACGCGGGTCAGGATGACAGCGTTTGCGAGGCCGTGGGGCAGGTGATGGAAAGCGCCGAGCTTGTGGGCCATGGAGTGGTTGAGCCCCAGGAAGGCGTTGGCGAAGGCCATACCGGCCATGCAGGAGGCGTTGTGCATCTCCTCGCGGGCGTGCGGGTCCTTGGCGCCGTTCGTGAAGCTGGAGGGCAGGTTTTCGAAGACGAGCTTGGCAGCGCGCTCGGAGAGGCCCTTGGTGTAGTCGGAAGCCATGATGGAGACGTAGGACTCGATGGCGTGGGTCATGACGTCGATGCCGGAGGCAGCGGTCAGGCCGCGCGGGGCGGTCATGCAGTTGTCGGCGTCGACGATAGCCATGTTGGGGAGCAGCGCGTAGTCGGCGAGCGGCCACTTGATGCCGGTCTCCTTGTCGGTGATGATGGCGAACGGCGTGCACTCGGAGCCGGTACCCGAAGAGGTCGGGACGGCGACGAAGTAGGCCTTCTTGCCCATCTCGGGGAAGGTGAAGATACGCTTGCGGATGTCCATGAAGTCCATGGCCATGTCCTCAAACTTGCACTCGGGGTGCTCGTACATCATCCACATGATCTTGCCGGCGTCCATAGCGGAGCCACCGCCGACGGCGATGATGACGTCCGGCTCAAAGAGAGCCATCTGCTTGGCGCCGCGACGTGCGCACTGCAGCGACGGATCGGGCTCGACGTCGTAGAAGCAGTCGTGGGCGATGCCCATCTCGTCGAGCTTGGCCTCGATGGCGCGGGTGTTGCCATTCTTGAAGAGGAACTGGTCGGTGACGATGAAGGCGCGCTTCTTGCCCATGACGTTGCCCAGCTCGTCGAGGGCGACGGGCGTGGAACCCTTCTTGAAGTAGACCTTCTCGGGAGCGCGGAACCACAGCATGTTCTCACGGCGCTCGGCCACAGTCTTAACGTTGATCAAGTGCTTCACCCCAACGTTCTCGGAGACGGAGTTGCCGCCCCAGGAGCCGCAGCCCAGGGTCAGAGACGGCTTCATGCCAAAGTTGTACAGGTCACCGATGCCGCCGTGCGAGGACGGGGTGTTGATGACGATACGGCAGGCCTTCATGACGTGCTCGAACAGGCTGATCTTCTCGGCCTGGGCGGGGTGCACGTACAGAGAGGCGGTGTGGCCCGGGCCACCGGCGAGCACGAGGTGCTCGGCCTTGTCGACGGCCTCCTGGAAGTCCTTGGCGTGGTACATGGCCAGGACCGGGGAGAGCTTCTCGTGGGAGAACTCCTCCTTGGCGGGGTCGGTGGAGGTGACCTCGGCGATCAGGATCTTGGTCTTGGCGGGAACCTCGATGCCGGCGAGCTCGGCGATCTTGGCAGCGGCCATGCCGGGGATGCGGTGATCGAGGGCGCCGTTCTTGAACATGGCGGCACGCAGGGCCTCCATCTCGGCACCCTGCTTGACGAAGTAGCAGCCGCGCTTCTGGAACTCGGCCTTAACCTGGTCATAGATGCTGTCGATGACGGTCACGGACTGCTCGGAAGCGCAGATCATGCCGTTGTCGAAGGTCTTGGAGTGGATGATGGAGTTGACGGCGAGCAGCACGTCGGCGGTGTCGTCGATGACGACCGGGGTGTTACCGGCGCCAACGCCCAGGGCGGGCTTGCCCGAGGAGTAAGCGGCCTTGACCATGCCCGGGCCACCGGTGGCGAGGATGATGTCGACGTCGCGCATGACCATGTTAGTCAGCTCGATGGAGGGGACATCGACCCAGCCGATGATGCCCTCGGGGGCGCCGGCCTTGACGGCGGCGTCAAGCACGAGCTTGGCGGCGGCGATGGTGCACTTGGCGGCAGCCGGGTGCGGGGAGATGATGATGGCGTTGCGGGTCTTCAGGCAGATCAGCGTCTTGAAGATCGCGGTGGAGGTGGGGTTGGTCGTCGGGATGACGGCGCCCACGATGCCGATGGGCTCGGCGATCTTGGTGATGCCGTAAGCCTCGTCGCGCTCCAGGACACCACAGGTCTTGGTGTTCTTGTAAGCGTTGTAGATGTACTCTGCGGCGTAGTGGTTCTTGATGACCTTGTCCTCAAGAACGCCGCGGCCGGTCTCCTCGATGGCCATCTTCGCCAACGGGATACGAGCCTTGTTGGCGGCCATGGCGGCCTCATAGAAGATCTTGTCGACCTGCTCCTGCGTGTACGTAGCAAAAAGCGCCTGGGCCTCTCGCATCTGAGCGAGCTTAGCCTCAAGCGCCTCTACGTTGTCCACAATTGCGGGAGTAGTGTTTTCCGGTGACTTTTTCACCATTTGTGTCTCCTTGCGATCGGAGATTTACCCTACGCCTTGCATGATAGCAAGAAACTATTCGGCGAACGGTCAGATTCCTCTAAAAGGCACACTAAAACGCTTCAATAAAATGAAGCGTTTTAACTAGAACTATCTGCCCGCTGCATCTCCCCGCTTATTGGGGACAGACTTACATGAGTGCTTTCACTCATTTGGGACAGACATCGTTTTGCCATTTTGCCGTTCTGGGCCTGTTATTGCCGCTTATTGGATATAAATAGGTTGCAGGCTCAGCATTTCGCGTTGCTTCTCTCCTTTTAGGTGTTGCCTGAACAGTTTTGAAAGGAGAGATTATGCCCCGATGCGCCCGCCCCGTTTCGATCACCGGCTATTACCACGTCTTTGACCGCGGCAACTCCAAACAGATTATTTTTGAAGATGACTCCGACCGTTATCGTTTCTTATCGGATATCTCGGACAGGTTTGCGCGCCATGAAGTGGCGGTGTTGGCTTGGTGCCTTATGGACAATCACTTCCATTTGATGGTTGATGACCCATTTGACAACCTTTCAAAGGCAATGCAGTGCGCGCTGACGGCATATGCTAAGTATTTCAATGGAAAAACGGGGAGAACGGGACATCTGTTTGACAATCGCTATTCGCGGGTCGCGGTTGAGTCGGACACGCAGGCGGTGCAGCTGCTCGACTATATTCATCTCAATCCCGTGAAGGGTGCGCTTGACTCGCTCGATGCGTACCGCTGGTCAAGCTTTAGGGCATACCAGCTGGGCTACGATCCCTTTGACATCTGTGATGCGGCCCCTATGCTCGACATTGTCGGAGGCTCCCGTTGCTATTGCGAGCATCTCAAGGAAGTTGCCGGGCGCATCTGGTCAGTTGAGGTTCTTCCACGCCGACGGATCCACGATGAGGATGCCCTTTCCGTTGCGCGCGAAGTCCTGCCGAGCATAGATCCTGCGCTGCTCAAGGCCCAGCCTCGTCCCGAACGCGATGCCTGCCTGCTGAGGCTCAGGCGGGCACATCTCACGGTTAAGCAAATTGCTCGTATCACCGGTATCGGCGCCACGAGCGTGACCAAGGCAACTGCAGGCTGGAAGGATGCAGCGTGAGGCAGGGGCCGGAGCCAGTCGGTGTGCCGCTCGCATGCGTCATGTCTGTCCCCAATGCGTGAAAACACTCATGTAAGTCTGTCCCCAATGAGTGCAAAAAGGCGCCCTCCGTAGGGGAGAGCGCCTTTGGTAAGTTCTATATGTATGAACGCGAGGTCTTTGACCCGGAGAGTCCGAGGTACTTGTTGGTAAGATCTTATTTAGGAGCGCGCAACCTTGCCGGACTTGAGGCAGGTGGAGCAAACGTTCATCTTGCGACGGTGACCATCGACGACGACGTAGACGCGCTGGATGTTGGGGCGGAACTTACGGTTGGTGACGCGGTGAGAGTGGCTGATGGAGCGACCGGCAACGGGGTGCTTACCGCAAACTTCGCAAACTTTGGACATAACTGACCCTCCTTGGGCGACAAACGAACATGTCGCGTTAACAAACAAGCCTGAACTATAGCACAGAAGTCGCTCCCTGTGCGCAATCTACACAGAGATATTCCTCTTTTGGCGATAGTGCCCACGCCACGGCCCTGGACGTAGATCCGATTTGCGTGCAGCAGAGGGGATTATGCCAGCTCGTGCGTGCGTTTTCAAGCTCGTCCCACAAATATATATAGGTTTATTGGGCTTTGGGCTCCGTTTACGGATTGCTCTGTATTTATGCTCGCAATTAAGCTCGAGGTTGGCTACACTATCCCTTGACCATTAAAGGGGTACGAGATACCCACATGGAATTACATAGCTGCCAAAGAGCAGCCCTTCCTGTGGGTGTCTGGTCCGCTTTAAGCGGTCGGGCATCTATTTTTTTGACTGTGTCAGCAGTCAAGACATGTGAGGAAGGAGATCGATGGGCACGACTTCCCCCAAGGCGGTCATCATGGACGAGACCGCCGTCAATCGAGCGATGACCCGCATCGCGCACGAGATTCTCGAGCGCAACGAGGGCTGTGAAGACCTCGCTCTGGTCGGCATCGTCACGCGCGGCGACCTTCTGGCAAAGAAGCTCGCCGAGGAGATCAAGGAGATCGAGGGCGTCGAAGTTCCGCTCGGCAGCCTGGACATCAGCTTCTACCGCGATGACTATGCGACCAATTTCGCTCCCGCGATCCACGCCACCAACATTCCCTTTAGCGTCGACGGCAAGCGCGTCGTGCTGGTGGACGACATCCTGTATACGGGCCGTACCATCCGCGCCGCTCTCGACGCCGTCATGGACCTGGGCCGTCCGAACCGCATTGAGCTGGCTGTCCTCGTTGACCGCGGCCACCGCGAGCTCCCCATCTCGCCGGACTTTGTCGGCAAGAACGTTCCCTCGTCGCATGAGGAGAACGTGCACCTATATATGAAGGAAGTCGACGGCCACACCGCTGTCGAGATTAATGACGTCGCGCCGGGTTCCCACGTGGGCTCCGCGCCGCTGGGAGGTGAGTAGTACCGTGGCGTTCAACCATAAGCACCTGATCGACATTACCGAGTACTCCGAAGAGGACATCAAGCTCATCCTCGAGACCGCCAAGGCTTTCTCCGAGGTCAACGAGCGTGCGATCAAGAAGGTCCCCACGCTCAAGGGCAAGACCATCGTCAACATGTTCAACGAGCCCTCGACGCGCACCCGCAGCTCCTTCGAGCTCGCCGAGAAGCGTCTTTCGGCCGACAGCCTCAACTTTGGCGGCTCCTCGACCTCCACGGTCAAGGGCGAGAGCCTCGTCGACACCGTCGAGACCCTCAACGCCTACAAGATCGACTGCATCGTCGTGCGCGATAAGCACGCCGGTGCTCCCTACATCGTCACGCAGAACTCGCCCGCGAGCGTCATCTGCGCCGGTGACGGCAAGCACAACCATCCCACGCAGGCCCTGCTCGACCTGTACACCATCTGGGAGCACAAGGGTGACTTCCACGGTCTGAAGGTCGCCGTCGTCGGCGATATCGCGCACTCCCGCGTCTGTGGCTCGCTGATCCCCGCCCTTAAGATCATGGGCTGCGAGACCTATGCCGTCGCCCCCGGCACGCTGCTGCCGCCGGCGCCCGAGGTCCTGGGCTGCGACCACGTGACGAGCGACCTCGATTCCGTCCTGCCCGAGCTGGACGTCGTCTACATGCTGCGCGTGCAGCAGGAGCGCCTCGAGGGTGCCCCGTTCCCGACCATTCGCGAGTACCACAAGCTCTTCGGCCTGACCAAGGACCGTGAGAAGCTCATGAAGCCCGACGCGATCATCTGCCACCCGGGCCCCATCAACCGCGGTGTCGAGTTCGATTCCTATATGGCCGACCACCCGCAACGCTCCGTCATCCTGGAGCAGGTCTACGCCGGTATCTGCGTGCGTATGGCTATCCTGTATCTGCTGCTTGGAGGTGCCGATAATGGCCTTGCTTCTTAAGAATGCCCACGTCGTCGACCCGTCCGTCGAGCTTGACGGTGTCGTTGACGTCCTGATTGACGGCGACAAGATCGCCGAGGTCGGCGAGAATCTCGCCGTCGAGGGAGCCGAGGTCCGCGACCTTTCCGGCAAGTACCTCGTTCCCGGCCTGGTGGATATGCACGTTCATCTTCGCGAGCCCGGCTACGAGGTCAAAGAGGACATCGAGAGCGGCACCCGCGCGGCTGCCAAGGGCGGCTTTACCGGCGTGTGCTCCATGCCCAACACCGATCCCGTCACCGATAACGGCACCGTCGTGGAGTTCGTCAAGTCCCGTGCTGCCGAGGTCGGTCACTGCCGCGTCTATCCGTCGGGCGCCATGACCCGCGGTCTTAAGGGCGAGGCCATGTCCGAGATGGGCGATATGGTCGCCCACGGCGCCGTCGCCTTCACCGACGACGGTCGCGGCGTGCAGGGCGCGGGCATGCTCCGTCGCTGCATGGACTACGGCAAGATGTTCGGCAAGGTCTTTATGAGCCATTGCCAGGACGAGGACCTGGTCGGCCACGGCCAGATCAACGAGGGCAAGGTCTCGACCCGTCTGGCCCTCGAGGGTTGGCCGGCTGCCGGCGAGGAGCTCCAGATCGCCCGCGACATCGAGATCGCCAAGCTGACCGGTGCCAAGCTGCACATCCAGCACATTTCCACCGCCCATGGCCTGGAGATCGTGCGTGCCGGCAAGGCCGCTGGCGTTCAGGTTACCTGCGAGGCCACCCCGCACCACATGTTCCTGACCGAGAACGACCTGGACGAGACCTACAACACCTCGCTCAAGGTCAATCCGCCGCTGCGTACCGAGGAGGATGCCGAGGCCATCCGTCAGGGCGTCATCGACGGCACCGTCGACGTTATCGTCACCGACCACGCTCCCCACACCCCGTGGGAGAAGGCCCGCGAGTTCGAGCTTGCGCCCTTTGGCATGATCGGCCTCGAGACTTCGCTGTCGCTTGTGCTCACCGAGCTGGTCAACACGGGCAAGATGAGCATGGGCCGCATGGTCGAGCTCATGGCCATCAAGCCGCGTGAGATCCTGGGCCTCGACCAGGTTCAGGTCAAGGCGGGCTCCGTTGCCGACCTGACCGTGTTCGACGCGTCCGCCACCTGGACGGTCGGCGAGGACGGTTACGAGTCGCGCGCCGAGAACTCCGGTTTTGCCGGCCGCACGCTTACCGGTCGTGCCACCGATGTGTTTGTCGGCGGTAAGCAGACGCTTGCCGACGGCTGCATCTGCTAGCATAGCCTTATCGCTTTTGTGCGCGGTGCCCTTGCGGTGCCGCGCTTTCTGTTCGTTTTGACCATGCAATCGCATGGGGGATTGGAGCGTCTATGCCCACACCTTCCACTGCACGCATGCACGACTTCGAGGTCGTCTCGAACCAGGAGATCGCCGACGGCATCTTCTCGCTCGTCATCTCGGCCCCCAAGCTTGCAAGTGCGCTCAAGCCCGGTCAGTTTGTGAACATTGCCGTGCCCGGCGATGCGTCCTCGCTGCTTCGAGTGCCCCTGAGCTTCTATCGCGCCAACGCCCAGGCCGGTACCGTCGAGCTGTGGTACGCCGTCGTGGGTGACGACACCCGTCGTCTGTCGCAGATGGCCCCCGGCTCCAAGTCCAACCTGTTGGGCCCTGGCGGCCGCGGCTGGCTTGTTCCCGAGGGCACCAGGAAGGCGCTGCTCGTGGCGGGCGGTATCGGCGTTCCGCCCGTGCTCTGCCTCGCCGACATGCTTGCCGAGCAGGGCGTGGATGTCGACGTTTGCCTGGGCTTTGGCACCGCTTCCAAGGCCGTGGGTGTCGATGAGTTCCGCGCTCTGTGCGATACGGTCAACGTATGCACCGACGACGGCTCGTTGGGCACGCACGGCTTCTGCACCGATCCTGCCGCCGAGCTGCTCGGCGAGGGCGGTTATGACTACGTCGCCAGCTGCGGTCCCGCCGTCATGATGAAGAAGGTCGCCGCCGCTGCCGCCGAGGCCGGTGCGTACTGCGAGGTGTCGCTTGAGCGCATGATGAGCTGTGGCTTTGGCGCCTGCAACACCTGCAATGTCGAGACGGTCGACGGTATGAAGGGTGCTTGCATGTGCGGCCCCGTGTTCGATGCTTCCAAGGTGGTGGTCTTCTAGTGGGTACCGTGAACATGGCCGTCGATTTCGGCGGCGTTAAGATGCAGAACCCCATCAACACCGCAGCCGGTACCTTTGGCTACGGTTGGCAGTTCCAGAACTTCTTTGATGTTTCCCAACTGGGCGCCATCACCACCAAGGGTTGCGCAGCCGAGCCCTGGCCCGGCAATCCCGCGCCCCGCATGGCCGAGATTCCCGGTGGTATGATCAACTCCGTGGGCCTTCAGAACCCCGGCGTGGCCGCCTTTGCCCGTGAGTCCGGTCCGTGGCTCGAACAGCTGTCCAAGGACGGCTGCCAGGTCATCTGTCAGGTTGCCGGCCACTCCGTTGACGAGTTTGTCCGCGCACTCGAGATGTATGTCGAGCTGTGCCCCTGGGCTGCCGGCTACGAGATCAACGTGAGCTGCCCCAATATTGCCGCCGGCGGTGCCGCCATGGGCTCCACGCCCGAGGGCGCCTCTTCCGTTATGGCTGCCTGCCGCAAGGTGACCGATAAGCCGCTGTTCGTGAAGATGGCGCCGGTCAACGTCGCCGAGATCGCCAGGGCCCTCGAGGCTGCCGGCGCCGACGGCCTTTCGGTCATCAACTCCATCCAGGGTATGGCCATCGATGTCCACACCCGCAAGTCCCGCGTGGCCAAGCCCAAGGGCGGCCTTTCGGGCCCGCTTTGCCACCACATCGCCGTGCGCATGGTCTGGGAGGTTGCCCAGGCCGTCGATATCCCCATCAACGGTGTCGGCGGCGTCATGACCGGCGAGGATGCGGCCGAGTTTATCCTGGCTGGCGCTACCTGCGTGTCGGTCGGTATGGCCAACTTCGTCGATCCGTGCGCTTCGCTCAAGATCGCGCATGAGCTCGAGGCCTGGGCGGAGTCTCAGGGCGTGAAGGACATCAACGAGTTGGTAGGTGCTTTCGAATGCTAGAGACCGATGCCCGCGACCGCGTTATCGTCGCCCTCGACTGCGACCGTGAGCGTGCGCTCGAGCTCGCCCATGAGCTTTCGGGCCATGCCGCTTGGCTCAAGGTCGGCATGACGCTCTATTACGCCGAGGGTCCCCAGATCGTCAAGACCTTTAACGACCTTGGTTTTAAGGTCTTCCTCGACCTTAAGTTCCATGACATTCCGCATCAGGTGCGCGGCGCTGCCCGCTCGGCCTCGCTTGCCGGTGCCGACCTGCTTTCGGTCCACGGCTTGGGTTCGGGTGCCATGCTCGCTGCCTGCCGCGAGGGTGCCGAGGAGGCGCGCGAGGACCGCGCCAGGCTCGTCGCCATCACCGTGCTCACGAGTATGAATCAGGATGCCTTGAGCGAGATCGGCGTCGAGTCGCCCGTGGCCGAGGAGGCCGCCCGCCTGGCAAAGCTCGCTCAGGCCAACGGCATCGATGGCATCGTGTGCTCGCCGATGGAGGCTCACGACATGCGTGAGCTGCTGGGTCCTGATGCCCTGATCGTGACTCCGGGTGTGCGTCCGGTGGGTGCCGCCCTTGGTGACCAGTCCCGCGTGGCGACGCCTTCCCAGGCTATCGAGCGTGGCGCAAGCCACATTGTGGTGGGCCGTCCCATCACCGGCGCCGACAATCCGGTTGCCGCCTTTGACGCTATTGTCGCTGAGCTGGTCGAAAACGTCGCCTAAAAGATTCCCCTAAGTCACCACTTTTGGGTCTCATTAGCACAAAATAGCCCCTGTGCCTGCGTAAACTTTCCCATCCTTTGTGTGGAATCGCAGGTCAGGGGCTTAACTTTGGGCGCAGTATATTGCACTTTTTGCGGGTATCGTCTAACCTATGGAGCCGCGATTGGGCATTTTGTACGTTCTACGTGCTAAAATGCCAATTATTGAATCAGATATAACCCAACTATTTGGAGGTACGAATGGCACTCCCTCAGCTTACCGATGAGCAGCGCAAGCAGGCTCTTGAGAAGGCTGCTGCCGCACGTCACGCCCGCGCTGAGCTTCGCGAGCAGATTAAGAAGGGCGAGAAGTCCCTCGAGTCCGTGCTCAACTCCGATGACCCCATCGCTTCCCGCATGAAGGTTTCCACCCTCATCGAGTCTCTCCCTGGTTATGGCAAGGCCAAGGCCGCCAAGATCATGGAGGAGCTCGGTATCTCCGCTACCCGTCGCGTCCAGGGCCTCGGCGTCCGTCAGCGCGAGCAGCTCCTCGAGCAGCTGACCAAATAAGTGAGCGCTCAGGATTCCAAGCTCTTTGTGATTTCTGGACCGTCAGGCGCAGGCAAGGGTACGCTCGTCACTCGTGTGCGCGAGCGCCGCTCGAACCTGGGCCTGACGGTTTCGGCTACCACGCGAGCACCACGCAAAGGTGAGGTCGACGGCGTCAACTACTTTTTTCTGACGCGCGAGGAGTTCGACCGCCGCGTGGCAAACGGTGAGTTTGTTGAGTGGGCCGAGGTCCACGGTAACTGCTACGGCACGTTGGTGAGCGAGGTCCAGTCCAAGCTCTCCTCTGGTTCGTCTCTGATTTTGGAGATCGATGTCCAGGGCGCCCTGCAGGTGAAGGAGCGTTTCCCCGAGGCCGTGCTGATCTTTATCAAGCCGCCTTCGCTTGAGGTGCTCCGCGAGCGTCTAGTCGGTCGCGGTACCGAGACGCCCGAGACGATTGAGCTGCGTATGGCAAACGCCGCCGATGAGCTTGCCCTTGCCGACCGCTACGACGACGTCGTGGTTAATGACGATCTCGACCGCGCGACCGATGAGCTCGTTCGCGTTCTCGATATGCATGAAAGGATCTGAGGTCCGTGTCCGTTGTAAAGCCTTGCATTGACGATCTTCTGGAGAAGACCGATCACAACCGCTTCCTGCTCGCTTCGCTTGCCTCCAAGCGCGCCTGCGACATCAATAGCATGCTGCGTGGCCAGCACAACCGCGTGCTTGCCGTCCAGGATGTCGATGACATCACCATCGGGCTTTCCGGTGCCGATACCATCTCGATGGCTATGGACGAGATTGTCGACGGCGACATCTCTTACGACGAGGCCCGTTACGAGAAGGCGCTCGGCCACAAGGTTGCTGAAGCCTAAATGGCGGCTCGCGTCTGCCTGGTCCACTATCACGAGGTTGGACTGAAGGGTAAGAACCGCGCACATTTTGAGCATATCCTCATGGATAACATCAAGGCGGCCTTGGCCGCCTTTTCCGTGAATGCCGTGTCTCGAATTTCCGGTTATATCCTCGTGACCTTTAACGAGCATCAGGCCGATGAGGCGGCGCGTGTCATTCGCACCGTTCCCGGCGTTGCACGTGTGTCTTTGGCGTATCATACCAACCGCGACTCGCAGGAGTACTGCGCCGCCGCCGTGAAGGCGCTGCGCGAGTTTGGTTCCTTCGATTCTTTTAAGGTGCACGCCAAGCGCTCCAATACTGACTATGAGCTTACCTCGATTGACATCAATCGTCAGGTGGGTGAGGTGCTGTGTGAGGCCTTCCCCGATAAAAAGGTCCAGATGCACGATCCTGACGCTATGGTGCACGTGCTGGTGGTCCAGGGTAGCGTCTATGTGTATGCGCGCTCTGAGCGCGGCGTGGGTGGTCTTCCGGTGGGGTCTGCCGGCAAGGTCGTGACGCTGCTTTCTTCGGGTATCGATTCTCCGGTGGCGACCTGGATGCTCGCGCGTCGCGGCGCGGTGTGCGTGCCGGTACATTTCTCCGGTCGTCCGCAGACGCCCGATACGAGCGAGTATTTGGTGCAGGACATCATCCGTGCGCTTGAGCCGGGTGTCCAGATCGGCCGACTGTACGTAGTGCCGTTTGGCGACTGCCAGCGTGAGATTTCGGTCACCTGTCCCAGCAACCTGCGCGTGATCATGTATCGCCGCATTATGTATTCGGTTGCTGAGCGCATTGCGCACATCGAGGGTGCCAAGGCCATCGTTACGGGCGAATCGCTTGGGCAGGTTGCCTCCCAAACGCTTGAGAATATCATGGCCGTCAACGAGGCCGTGAAGATCCCCGTGTTCCGCCCTCTCATCGGTTCGGACAAGCAGGAGATCATCGCGCGCGCCGAGGAGATCGGTACGTTCGATATCTCCACTGAGGCCGCTCCCGACTGCTGCACGCTGTTTATGCCGCGCCGTCCCGAGACGCACGCTAAACTCGATGCCGTGCATGAGGCCTGGGAGTTGTTCGATCATGAGGAGATGATCGAGCGCCTGCTCAAGCAGACCGAGTACATCGACTTTGAGAGCAACACGTATAAGGCCCCTAAGACCTTAAAACGCAAACATTCGGAGCTTGCTCCGCGTGAGATTTACCAAGATCACGAGTAAATTTGTGCATAGACCGACGATGCGTCTGCATCGTCGGTCTTTTGCTATCTGGGCATGTTGTGGCTAAGTGTTCATTTGCTGACG
>DBFABM010000077.1:0-2761 GCA_048194085.1 Collinsella aerofaciens | reverse complement strand
AAAAGAAACATATAACAGCCCAGATGGAGAGGGTCGCTATGTTATCCTTCTCAGACGGGAGAAATCTTGGGTTTTGGGTTGTAGTTCCAAGGTGGACAAACGTTTTTCCCTGCACCGACGTGTGGTGAAGAATGGAAGAAGCCGGTAGTGCAAGCCGAACATTCAAGAATTCAATAAGCAGCGGTGTGAGAGAGCGCCGCATTACACGTAACTAGGAGCGTGGTTACACAATGCAGGAGGCATGGGAAGGCTTCAAGGAAGGCATCTGGACGGGAGAAGTTGACGTCCGAGACTTCATCCAGAAGAACTACACCCCCTACGAGGGCGATGAGTCGTTCCTCGTAGGTCCGACCGAGCGTACCAAGGAGCTGTGGGGCGAGGTTCTCGACCTGCTGCTTAAGGAGCGCGAGCAGGGTGGTGTCCTCGATATGGACACCAAGACCGTCACGGGTATCGTGAGCCACCCCGCTGGCTACATCGATAATGCCCATCGCGACAAGGAGACCATTGTTGGCCTCCAGACCGACAAGCCGCTCAAGCGCGCGCTGCACGTCAACGGTGGTATCCGCATCGCTTGCCAGGCTGCCAGCCAGCACGGCTACAAGGTCGACGAGAACGTTGTCGAGCGCTACACCTTCGAGCGCAAGACCCACAACGCTGGCGTCTTCGATGTTTACACCCCCGAGATGCGTGCTTGCCGCTCGGCTCACATCATCACCGGTCTGCCCGATGGCTATGGCCGCGGCCGCATCATCGGCGACTACCGTCGTGTTGCCCTGTACGGCGTCGACTACCTGATCAAGGACAAGGAGGCCCAGAAGGCTTCCACCCCGACGGTCATGACCGCCGACAACATCCGCGATCGTGAGGAGCTGCAGGAGCAGATCCGCGCCCTCGGCGAGCTCAAGATGATGGCCGAGACCTATGGTTTCGACATTTCCAACCCTGCTACCAACACGCAGGAGGCCATCCAGTGGATGTACTTCGCCTACCTTGCTGCCGTCAAGGAGCAGAACGGCGCCGCTATGTCCATCGGCCGTACCTCTACGTTCATCGACATCTACGCTGAGCGCGACCTTGCCAACGGTACCTTCACCGAGGAGCAGATCCAGGAGTTCGTGGATCACTTCATCATGAAGCTCCGCATGGTCAAGTTTGCCCGTACCCCCGAGTACCAGGCCCTGTTCACCGGCGACCCGCAGTGGGTCACCGAGTCCATCGGCGGCATGGGTGTCGACGGCCGTACGCTCGTTACCAAGATGAGCTACCGCTACCTGCACACGCTCGAGAACATGGGCACCAGCCCCGAGCCCAACATGACCGTTCTGTGGTCGACCCGTCTGCCCGAGAACTTCAAGAAGTTCTGCGCCAAGACTTCTGTCGCCAGCTCCTCGATCCAGTACGAGAACGACGACCTCATGCGCGTTTACCACGGCGACGACTACGGCATCGCCTGCTGCGTGTCCTCCATGCGCATTGGCAAGGAGATGCAGTTCTTCGGCGCCCGCGCCAACCTGGCCAAGTGCCTGCTGTATGCACTCAACGGCGGTGTTGACGAGGTCTCCAAGAAGCAGGTCGGCCCCAAGTATCGCGCCGTCGAGGGCGATACGCTCGATTACGACGACGTTGTGGCCAAGTACAACGACATGATGAAGTGGCTCGCTGGCGTGTACGTCAACTCGCTGAACATCATTCACTACATGCACGACAAGTACTGCTACGAGCGCATCCAGATGGCTCTGCACGACAAGCACGTGCACCGCTGGTTCGCTACGGGCATCGCTGGCCTTTCCGTCGTGGCTGACTCCCTGTCCGCCATCAAGTACGCCAAGGTCCACCCCGTCCGTGACGAGAACGGCATCATCGTCGACTTCGAGACCGAGGGCGAGTTCCCCAAGTACGGTAACGACGACGACCGCGTCGACCAGATCGCTCACGACGTTGTGCACCAGTTCATGGAGTACATCCGCATGAACGATACCTACCGCAACTCCGTGCCTACGACCTCGGTTCTGACCATTACCTCCAACGTCGTGTACGGTAAGAAGACCGGCTCCACGCCCGACGGCCGCAAGGCTGGCCAGCCGTTCGCCCCGGGTGCTAACCCCATGCACAAGCGCGATAGCCATGGCGCCATCGCTTCGCTGTCTTCGGTTTCCAAGCTCCCGTTCCGCGATGCTCAGGACGGCATCTCCAACACCTTCTCCATCATCCCGAGTGCGCTCGGCAAGGAGGACCAGGTGTTCTTTGGCGATATCGACCTTGATCAGCTGGGCGAGTAACTATTGTTAGTGCTATACTAACAATAACGATTACTGATTAGCGCGCCGGTTTCGGCCGGCGCCTATCGATCGAAGGAGACACATTATGAAGGTTTCTGAAGTTTCCGAGACTCAGGCCGATAACCTGGTCCACATGCTCGACGCTTACGCCGAGAAGGGTGGCCACCACCTGAACATCAACGTCTTCAACCGTGAGACGTTGCTCGACGCTCAGGCTCACCCCGAGAAGTACCCGCAGCTGACCATCCGCGTTTCCGGCTATGCCGTGAACTTCCACACGCTCACCAAGGAGCAGCAGGACGAGGTCATTGCGCGTACCTTCCACAACAAGTTCTAAAGGGATTTAACTCCCGCAGGGTTACTGGGGCCGGTTTTGGGTTATTTTCCAAAACGTCCTCGGACATGCGAGAAGCCCCCGCTGCGCACTACGTGCGGCGGGGGTTCTTTCATCCTGCGGAGTGCGCCGGAAAGGAAGGTCG
>DBFABM010000019.1:0-4826 GCA_048194085.1 Collinsella aerofaciens | reverse complement strand
CCTCGTTCGCGAACAGGAGCGCCGTGGCGAGCCTCGCCACGTCCTTCGGCGTCATGAAGTCCTCGGCGTCCTGCGAGATCTCCTCGCCGTATCGCTGGATGAGGTGCTCGTAGATGTCGGTCATCATGCGGTCGGAGACCGCCTTGGGGCCGAGGTCGAAGCCCGCGAAGCGCGTGCATACCTCGTAGAGCATGCCCTTCTCGTCGAGCTTCTCGCAGGTCTGCCGCATCTCGAAGCGCTGCAAGACCTCGCGGGCGTTCGCGGAGAAGCCGCTGATGTAGGCCATGAGGGCGTCACAGGTCTTGCCGGCGCCGAGGTTGGAGAGCGTGAAGCTCGTGACGTTGTAGAAGCAGTGGCCGGAGAGGGCGCAGTACTTCGGGTCGTCGTCGTCCCAGACCCCCTTGGCGGCCTGCCTGCTCACGGCCGCCCGCGTCGGCTCGAGGGCGCACTCGAAGCGCCTCAGCACGGCGAACGGGAGGATGAGCTTGTTGTAGTCGGCGGGGCGAATGACATCACGCACGTAGTTCGCGATGCTCCATATCTCGTTCACGTAGTCGAACGCGGTCTTATCGGCCATGATTGGACCTCTCTGCGAAAAAAAGAATTCCAACCATGTATTTTACAACCGAAAGCCATGATTTGAGCTTTCAGCCAACCAATAGTTTAACAAATCTGGTAAGTGGTATCACCAATCACTGATTTATTGAACCCAACCAGTAATTTTACATACCCAAACAAAATGAACCCCGGCGACTCATATCAGAGGCCATTCCCAGGGCATCAATATGCAGTGTACCTATTCATCACCCGATGCCGGCAAGCTGTTGAGCGGCTCACCCTCACCGGCGGTGCCAAGGCGCCTCTGCATCTTCTCGATCTGCTTAAGGGTCGAAGTCAAATACCCAAGACCCTTCTTCAGTTGCTTAAGCAACTTGCCATCCTTGCGATTTCCCTTTCCGTTCTCCTTCTCGACATCTTCTTCAATGCCAGCGATGCCGCGCTGCACGGCCTCGGCTGCTTTCCGCACCAAAATGGCCCCCTCATGCGGGCAGCGGTCAGTAGCCACATCAAGAAAAGCAAGGAGCCTCGAACATTCGACGAGCACGAACTGCGCGTAGTTCTCCCCCATCGATGCCGCCAAGGCAACGCCGCCGGAACCCAATAGACCAAGCGCGGCGCCGCCGCCCGTAATCAAAGCAGTGCCACCGGCCATGCCCATGTCGCCAGTGGCCAAGGCTCCGCCGCCAGCCGCAGCAAGGCTTGCATTGACAAGCGCTGCTCCGTGGAGGCCGACAAACGAGCCTCCGAAGATGCCGACAGCGATATCCGAAGCGAATGCCGCAGCCACCCCTCCTGCGCCTACGAACGCCGCCGCAGCAATGGCACCGCCCACCAAGAGCTTTGGTAATGTATCCGAAAGCTCACGAGCGCGCGTCCCGCGATGCTTCTCGAGGGAACGTATGGCATCCGAATCAACCGCGTCTTGTCTCCTGGGAAATTCATCTTTAACCCAAGCCCCGCTCCCCTTCAAACCTTTGTATTCCTTCTTCTCTTCATCTCCTATCTGGAAATAGGGGCGAAACTCAACCAGCTCCTGAGCGATCAGCAAAGCGCGCACCTTGCCGCCTCGCTGCCGCGAAATAGCCTCAAGGGCTCCGTACGCATCTTCCTCGCTCAAAAAATAGCCGCCTGCATCAATGCCTAGGCCATCCGTGACCGAATCCTGCCACGCGCGGGCCCAGCTCCTCTTTTGCCCTTTGCGCACTTCGTTCTTCTCGTTCCCGCAGTCGTAGTTGATGGCGGCAAGCTTCAGCGAGAAGGCAATCCTCGTCGTTTCTCTATCTAGGCTATAAAAGTGGAATCCATCGAAAATATCCTGGCGGCGCCTGGCACGCTCAGTCCAAGCCTCGGACATTTCCTCCGCCATATAGCCCCAGTCGGCATGGAGGGCAAACGCAAGGCGTCCAACTCCAACGTAGTTTATTCGCAAGAAGAACTTCTGGGCGAACACGACCTTGTTCCCCTCGCATTCGATACCCGCCCTGACCGCCGCCGTCGCCAGATTCGCCAGAACGAACGAAGTACTCGAAACCGTGACCATGCGAGTGAGGGCCCTGCTGTTGTAGGGCATGAAATGCGAAGCCTTGAGCTTGCGCAAGCCGGAGACATCACTCACTTCGCAACGTTCTAGCTCGGCCTTGAGCCTTGAAAGCATGTAGAGACAACGAACGATAACCTCGTTGGCCACGACTGCTGGCACCTGGCTTAAAGCTTGATCGAAAAGACCGACTTCCGTCCGAAGGTCGAAGCGAATGGGCTTGCCGTCCTCGGTTTTGAACGCCGTTCCGTTTAACAGCTTTGAGATCCATTGCTGAATGCGAATATCCTTGCCCTTATAGGCAATCTGCATGTCTTGAAAAACAGGCAGGGAGGAGAGCTCCTTTAGCAGGGACAGCACAACGCCGGGAATACCCGTCCCCTTACCGGGGTTTGAACTAGACCCCGCCATGTCGCTCACGAGATGCATTGCCCAGAACAGAGTGCCAAACGCGATCTTCTCTGGAACGTTCCTGCCTATAAGAGGGCGGTCAGGATCGAAGGCGGCGGCAGGCAGGTCAAAGGCGACAAACCGGCCGGCCGTATCGGTGCCATAGCCTTTGCACGTGAATTGCGAGAGGATCGAACACGCAAGGCCAACCAAGCTCGGGTGGTGCGAGAAATCCCGCAGATGATGTTGGAGCCCGCCGCCAAACTCGGCGGTCAGCTTGTCCGCGGCAAGAGGAAACTCTTTCTCTAGAAAGCGAATAGCGTCTTCTAGAGTTGCATCCGCCTTTGTCATACCCGCAGACTTGGCAATCGTAAGAACGAATTTGCCAACCTTCTCGTCGCCCCACTCTTTGGCACCCTCTAGGTTGAAGTCTTTCTGCCAAAGGATATTCAACGCGCCCGTGAGGAGCCCGCTAACGGCTGCAAGTTCATAGTCGAACTTCGTAGCCTTTTCAGCCCGAGGGTCAAAATCAAAGAGGACCTCCTCCCCATCGGGAGCGTCCTTAAAACCAACCAGCACGGCGCTACCGTTCAGCGGCGCAGATGTAACTTTGGGCAGTTGGGGCATGGTGTAGACTATCTCGCCACCACTAAAAACAAGTTCGTCTGCCATACCGGCTTCCTTCTGCAAACGCGTAAAATCAGATTGCTCTACGCCGCCAAATCCCTCTTCGTAGAAGTATTCGAAAATCTCGGTGATGCAGTTGCTCAGAACCTCGTCGGGATAGTTCGCCACTGGCAGCCTATACACCTCATTGTGCACGATAACGCACACAGCGTCACGGGTCTCTGCCTATCCGTCCAGCGAATCATGTTAGCAAGCCGCTCTTCGACAATGGATGCCATCTCGATGTCCATACTCTTGACCTGCTTGGTCTCGGCAGGTGTCAGCGTGTCCTTGAATAGCATCTCAAGTACAGCCCTCTGATGCTGATTCCGGAATCCTTCGCGCAACCATTCCTTCTGCTTGCGCCCAATGGGCACCCGCCTACCTCCCCTCCGCCTTCAGCTTCAGCAGCAGGTCACCCAGCTCGGGGCACTTGCTGGAAAGGCGCGTCTGGACTCGCTCGCCCATCCCCCACCGCTGGCGGACTTCCTGGGCGCGCGGGCTCACGCGGTATTCCCCGTCCATCATCTGCTTGAGCAGCTTGGCGGTCACGCGCGCATCGGCCAGGGCACTATGGGCGTGGCCCGTCGACTCGTCGAACTCGATGCCAAACCACGTCGCCGCGTCACTCAAAGAGACGCACCCGTGGCTGCCCACGTCCATGATCGAGGTGTAAAACGCCTGCAGGTCGGCCCAGTCCGTAGGAAAAGCGGAGAGGTCGATGTGCTTTGCCTGGCACTCGGTCAAAAGCTGTCGCCGGTCCGCCCCGCTCCAGCAAACCACCTGGGCGGAGTAGCGACCGATCCAATCGCTTAGCCTTTTAATCACCATGTAGAGCGGATCAGCCATCGCGGTATCCACGGCTGATATCCCCGTAAGCTCGCGGACGGGAAACGCAACGCCTTCGGTAAATTCCGTCTGCACAAACTGCGAGAACTCGCCCATAACGTTGCCGTGGTAATCGAGCTTGACGGCACCGACCTCGATAATCTCATTGTGCAGCCCACGGCGCTGGCGCTGCTTTGGCACCGGCGCAAACTCAAAGTCCAGCACGATCTGGCGCGCAAAGTTCGTCGTATCGATAGCCGAGATACCCGGCGTCTTTTCAACTGACACGGTTAGGGCCTTTCTCCGTTGCCTGCCGCTTGCTACATAGGCGGCTACATTGCCGTAAGGATAGGTGGCCGCGCGGACATGAAAGCTGGGCGCAATACCATGCGCCAGGCACACGTCATGCAGACGGCCCCAAGAGAGTTGCCCGCTCTATTCAAATGCATGAAAAAGATTTAGGCCCGGTGACTTGAATCAGCGGTCATCCCGGGCCCATCAGAGCTCGTAGAGCTCTTGGTTGCTTTGGTCTCGCTCTTCACGGCGCTTATCGACCTTTCCGAGGCACTCAAGCAGCATTCGAAGCATAACAAGTCGCTGCCATTAAGGCACTGACCTCTTGACCAAGCAACGGCGCTGCCCAGCTATCACCCTTGGGCTGCCGTCAACTTTATTCTATCCGCGAGCATCTGGTTTACCAAATGGCCTTGATTATCGACTTCATCCGAACACTTCCCACATTCATCCGTACATGTGCGGATGAATGTGGGAACCCGATACCCTGAGGGCCGGACCGGCCGGCCCCGGGAGATCGGAGGACGGCATGTCCGGAAAGAGGAAGAAG
>DBFABM010000095.1:0-37933 GCA_048194085.1 Collinsella aerofaciens | reverse complement strand
ATCATCATTATCTGCGGTCTGTTTGCCATGCAGCGCGCCGGCACCTCGTCAATCGGCAAACTGTTCGGCCCGCTTATGACGCTATGGTTCCTGTTCCTGGCGGGCGCCGGTCTGTTCAACATGCTCGGCAACCTGTCCATCTTGCGCGCACTCAACCCCATCCGCGGCATCATGTTCCTGTTCTCGCCCATCAACCACTCGGGCATCATGGTGCTCGGCTTTGTCTTTCTGTCGACGACCGGCGCTGAGGCGCTCTATTCGGACATGGGTCACGTGGGCAAGGCTAACATTTACGCATCCTGGCCGTTCGTAAAGGCAGCGCTCATCCTTAACTATCTGGGTCAGGGCGCTTGGCTGCTCGCCAACAACTCCAATCCCCAGATGCTCGCGATGGACATCGTCAACCCGTTCTACATGATGCTTCCCGAGCCCCTGCGCCCCTTTGCCATCGTGCTTTCAGCCGTGGCGGCCATCATCGCCTCGCAGGCGCTCATCACCGGCTCGTTCTCGCTGGTATCCGAGGCCACGCGTCTCAACCTTATGCCGCATCTGCGCATCCACTACCCCAGCGACACCAAGGGCCAGCTCTATATTCCGCTCGTCAACAACATCATGTGGGTCGGCTGCATCTTCATCGTGCTGCTATTCCAGAACTCTGAGCGCATGGAAAGCGCCTATGGCCTCGCCATCACCGTGACCATGCTCATGACCACCACACTGCTGACGAGCTATATCGCCGGCATCCTCAAGCACAAGCTGGGTGCTTGCGTCTTCGCCCTGCTCTTTGGTGCCATTGAGCTGTGCTTCTTCGCTTCGTGCCTCACCATGTTCTTTGACGGCGGCTACGTCATGATCTTCCTGGCCGCGCTGCTGTTCGGCCTTATGTATGTGTGGCGCCGCGGCACCGCCATCGAGCGCACGCAAACGATCCTGCTGCCCGTCTCCAAGTACATCGATCAGCTCAACCGCCTGCGCAACGACGAGACCTATCCCGTGCTCGCTGACAATCTGGTATTTCTCACCAACAGCCCCGACCCGCTCACGCTCGACCGCGACGTGCTTTATTCCATCCTGGACAAGCACCCCAAGCGCGCCAAGGCATATTGGTTCATCAACGTGCACGTTACCGACGAGCCCTATACGCACGAATATTCCGTTGAGACCTTTGGCACGGACTTCCTGTTCCGGGTGCGCTTGGACCTGGGCTTTAAGGTCAATCAGCGCATCAACGCCTACCTGCGCCAGATCGTTGGCGACCTGATGGCATCGGGTGAGTTGCCGCCGCAGCATCACACCTACTCTATCTACGAGACACGCGGCAACGTGGGCGACTTCCGTTTTTGCATGCTGCGCAAGATGCTCGCCCCCGAAACGGACATCAACCGCAACGACCATCGCGTCATGGCCATCAAGTACGCCGTCCGCCGCGCTTGCGGAAGCCCGGCACGCTGGTACGGTCTTGAGAACTCGGCCATCATCATCGAGTACGTGCCGCTGTTTGCCCGCATGCGCCCGGCCGTTAAACTCGTGCGCACCCAGGTGCCGCTCGAGGTTCAGATCGAAGAGGCCGAGGAAATGGAAGTCGACATCTTCTCGGACGACTTGGTCAACGGCAACGAGGCCGGTAGGGACATGAACGTCGATCCCACCGAGCTGCTCGAGAGCGTCGCCGATACGCCCGAACAGCAACAGCTCGACGGCCTCGAGAACGAACAACTCAACGACGCCAACTTCTAGCGACGTCACAAATCAACGACAGCGGCCCTGCACCTCGCGAGAGATGCAGGGCCGTCTTGTATTGCAGTAAAGCTAACGGCTACGAACGGCGCGGCTCGGGAACCACGAGTCTATCGGGGCTCGCGCCCTCGGCATCCATCAGGCTCACGTAGCGAATCGACGGATCCCCATACATCGCGTAGTAATAATTGCCCGTGCGCGCGCTAAAGCATCCGGTGTAGATAGTCTTCTCGAACTTGTCATCGCCCATCCTGGACGCCCCCTCGATCATCACCACGCCCTCGAGCGAGCGGAACATGCGAACGACGTTTTCGGTCTCGCTCTCCTTTTGCGGGTAATTGGCATTGAGGTACGCCGCCTTTACAAAACGGCTCGGCGAATAGCAATCGCCCGGAATGCCGCGCATGCCGGCACCGGCTCCATAGGGCTTGAGCTCGGCGCCACGCCATGTCGCCGTCTGCGGAAAATCGCTTGTGGCGGTGATATAGGTGCGCAGGTTTTCCATGTGCCACGGGAAGGTCGGCTGGTTGGCAAGGGTGTCGACCGGATCGTCGTATACATGCAGGCCGTCAGCCATCATCTCGACCACGATGCTGCGCTGGCTGTCGCCGATAATCCAATGGAGCAGCGACACGCCCAGCCCCTCTCCTGCAGATTTGGCAACAATCACCGTATCGCGCAGCGCAGCCTCGACCTCGTCGACCGTCGAGAACGTCGCTGCCACCCACAGGGGAAACTCATAGGCCGCGATATTGGTCTTGCCGTCAACAGGGTCCTCGGCATACTCGGCATAACCCGGGAAATTGAGACCCGCCACGGCGAGGCCCGCATCGTTGCCGCAGTCGAAGAACATAGGGTAGTTCTTGCAATCGATGCACATACCGATCACCGCGTGTGCCGCTGTCACGTCGTCGATAAACGAATACGGAATGTGAAACCCGCGCGGCATCACGCGAACCTGTTGGCCGTAGTCAAAGCTCCAGTCGAGGTTGCGGCCCAGATACATGTGGCCAGAATTATCGGTAAATCGAATACTCGTACACATAGCGCCTCCTAGCTTCACGTTCTTGCTAATTTCATTGTCTCCAAACAAAAAGGCGCTAAACACAAAAGCCCAGACATGACAACAATGTCACGCCCGGGCTATTCAAGCTGGATAAACTCAACCAAGTTAACCCCGCAGGTCGTCTAAGGGGTCAAAGTGCCGCAGATTGCCACGAAAGAGGAGCGAAGCGTACTTAAGGTACGCGAGCGACGATTGAGCGGCAAGGTGCGGTGCTTTGGTCCCCTTAGACCAACTTTCCAAGACAGTGATCGATCATATGCTGGACCATCTGCGCCTCGAAGCCCACAAAGTCCTGCTTGCGCTCGCGCATCTTGCCGTCGACGATCACGTCATAAGCGACCTTGCACTTGATATAGCGCGTGGACTTGGTGACCTCCTCGTGCGTCAGGCAGCTCTCCTCCATCTTGCTGGCGCCCAGGCCAAACACCAGACGGGGGTTGTAGAGTACGTGAGGCTCGCCGGCATCGTCCAGGTAGACGCAAACCTTCTTGGTAACGCCAATCTGGTTAGCGGCAAGGCAGCCGGCATCGTCGAGCGACTTGATGGTATCGATCAGGTCCTGAGCAACCGACTCGTCCTCGACGGTCGCAACCTCGCAACGCTGGGACAGGATAGCCTCGTCGTGGCAAAGCTCTTTAATCATACGTTCCTCCATAGGGGTCGTTGTAACCGCTTAAGTATACGGTACCCACACATTTTCATGCGAAAAATACCGTCCGTCTGCTACAAAGCGCCGAACATCAACATGCGAGGAACAACAGCGTCGTAAAGGGGCTATAGTAGTTGAGTTCGTGTCAATCGGCCTAAACTCGGGGCCGAACAAGGAAAGGGTATGCATGGACGAACTTTTTCACGTCAGTGAGCGCAAGTCCACAATCGGGACCGAACTCCGCGCTGGACTGACAACATTCCTGGCGATGGCCTACATCATCGCCGTCAACCCCGCGGTGCTCTCGGGCGCTGGCATCGATGCGGGAGCGCTCGCCTGCGCCACCTGCCTGGGCGCCGGCATCATGACCATCTGCATGGGCATCTTCGCCAACCGCCCGCTCGCCTGCGCGTCGGGCTTAGGCGTCAACGCGATGATCGCTGGAATCACCACCACCGTCTGCGGCGGTGACTGGCACGTGGCCATGAGCGTCATCTTCCTTGAGGGCGTCGTCATCTTGCTGCTCGTGCTTTGTGGCCTGCGCGAGGCCATCATGGACGCCATCCCGGTTGTCCTGCGTCACGCCATCTCGGTTGGCTTGGGCCTGTTCATCGCCATGATTGGCCTGTGCGATGCCGGCATTATCACCGCTGGCGCCGGTACACTCGTCGGTCTGGGCGACATCACCTCCCCCACCTTCATCGTCGGCATCATCTCCATCCTGGTGACAGTCGCCCTCGCCTGCCGCAACGTCCCCGGCTCGCTGCTCATCGGCATCGTCGTCGCCGTCATCGCCGGTATCCCCCTAGGTGTGACCCAGGCTCCGACCGGTATCATCGCCCCGCTCGACTTCTCGAGCATCGGTGGCCCCATCGCCGACGCCGGCGGCGTGCCTGCCATCGTCAAGGTCCTTACCGACCCCGCACTCCTCGTCATCTCGTTCTCGCTGCTCATGAGTGACTTCTTCGACACCATGGGCACCGCGATGGCCGTGGCCAAGCAGGGCGAGTTCCTCACCGACGACGGCAACGTCGAGAATATCAAGGAGATTCTGATCGTCGACTCCGCCGCCGCTGCTGTGGGCGGTTTCATGGGCGTCTCCTCCATCACCACCTTCGTCGAGTCCACCTCTGGCGCTGCCGACGGTGGCCGCACGGGCCTCACCTCCGTCACCACCGGTGTGCTGTTCATTCTCGCCGCGTTCTTCTCCCCCATCGTCACCATCGTTTCCAGCGCCGCCACCTGCGGTGCTCTGGTCTACGTCGGCTACCTCATGATGAGCGAAGCCTCCGAGATCGACTGGTCCGACGTGTCGCAGGGTTTCCCGGCGTTCATGATTGTCGCCGGCGTGCCCTTCACCTACTCCATCTCTGCCGGCATTGGCCTGGGCTTCATCGCCTACGTGATCGTCGCGCTCTTTAAGGGCGAGGCCTCCAAGATCAAGCCGCTTATGTGGATCGCAGCCCTTGCCTTCCTCGTCTACTTCTTTGTAGCGTAGCGGCATAGTCTGCTAAAGCAAAACAACAAGGCGCGGAATCGCATCGAGCGGCTCCGCGCCTTTCTTTTAGCGTCTGCCCCCGTGCCAGCGTGCGACAATTGAGGCTGTCAATATCACAACACCGAGAGAAGCCTGCCTTGGAAGCGCATCATAAGCAGATAACCGTTTATTCAGAGTGTGTGGAAGGCGCGCCCGTCATCTACCTCCCCGTGGTTATGGGCGACGGTAGTGAAGTCTACGAGCGCTGCCGAGAGCTCGACTGCCCGCCATTCACCCTTGTCGCCATTGGAGGGCTCGATTGGAATCGCGAGCTGAGCCCCTGGGAATGTGGGGGAACTATACGAGATGCCGAGTCCTTTGGCGGACAGGCGTCTGAGTTTCTCGATGAACTGCTGAATCAGATAATCCCAGAGGCCGAATCATCACTTCCCTGCCCGCCCACCTGGCGCGGCATTGCCGGCTACTCGTTGGCGGGTCTTTTTTCCCTGTGGGCACTTTGGCAAACAGATGTCTTTGAGCGCGCGGCAAGTGCATCGGGGTCGCTGTGGTTCCCCGGCTTTATCGACTACGCGCGAGAGCGCACGATGACAGCCACGCCCGACGCCGCCTATCTGTCGCTCGGTAAAAAGGAAACCAAGACGCCTAACCGCATGATGCGGCACGTACTCGACGATACGCGTGCGATGGAAGAGCTGTTTATCGAGCATGACATTCCAACAACGCTGGAGCTCAACCCCGGCAACCACTTTGCCCAAACTGACCTGCGCATGGCGCGCGGCATCCACTGGATACTGACGCATTAAAAATGGCGTCCACGCGTACGCACGGGCGCCATTTTTTGATTTAGCTGAACACAACTACTATTCGACAGTCTCCTCGAGTTCAGATACGGCGAGCGTCGAGGATTGGGACATGGAAGTCCTTTCATGATGGAAGGGCGATCAGGCATATCGGATAACCTGCCCGAACGATACGATCCGGACCATTGTACGTGATACGCCATGTCTCGCACGCGCCGTCACCTGCGAACGGTAACGTTACTTCCAAACGCGCTCGGCAATGCGCTTGACCAGCGCGATCTTTGCCCACTGCTCGTCCTCGGTCAGCTTGTTGCCAATCTCGCAGCTGGCAAAGCCGCACTGGGGCGACAGGTACAGATTCTCGAGCGGCACATACTTTGCGGCCTCGTGGATGCGCTCGACGATAACGTCTTCGTCCTCAAGCTCAGCCGCCTTTGTAGTGACCAGTCCCAGCACGACCTTCTTGCCCGGGGCAACGTACTTGAGCGGCTCAAAACCGCCGGCGCGCGGCGTGTCGAACTCCAGATAGAACGCATCGACATCCTCATGCGCAAACAGGTACGGAGCGATAGGGTCGTAGCCGCCCTCAAAAGCATAGGTGGAGTGATAGTTGCCGCGGCACACGTGCGTGTTAATGACCAGGTCGTCGGGCTTGCCCTCGATGGCGGCATTGTTGAGCGCCACGCCCAGCTCGCTTACCTTTTGCAGGTCGACCGGGCTCATGCCGGTTTTGGCGACAAAATCGGTATCGCAGTAGATGCCCCAGGTGCAGTCATCAAACTGGATGTTGCGGCAGCCTGCTGCGTACAGGTCGGCGATCACCGTGCGATAAGCGGCTGCAATGGCGTCGGCAAGTTCCTCGTCGGTCTTATAGACGGCACGCAGGCCCTCCTGCTGGCCGTCGCAGCGATCGAGCGTAACCTCAGAGAACGTCTGGATAGGCGCCGGGATGGTCTGGCGTGCAACGTGGCCCTCTCCCTCAAGCGCCTTGACGAACTTAAAATGCTCGACGAACGGGTGGTTCTCGCCGCTAATGGGACCGGTAACCACAGCGGTGTCGGCCGTCGTCTCCTCGTCATGGAACATATAACCCGTGCGTGAGGTACGGCGCTCAATGCCGTTGAGTCCCCACATAAAATCGAGGTGCCAGTAGCTGCGGCGGAACTCGCCATCGGTAATCACCTGCAAGCCGGCAGCCTTCTGCTTGGCCACTAAGTCGCGGATGGCCTCGTCCTCGACGGCCTTAAGGCCGGAAGCGTCGAGTTTACCCGCGACATAGGCGGCACGGGCGTCCTTTACAGCCTGCGGACGAAGAAAACTGCCGACGATATCGGCACGAAACGGCGCGTTCGGTTGAATCGAAGTGCTCATAGATATCTCCCTTTGCATTGGTTGCTTTACTGGGACAGAGTATGAGCGTTCATATTGCCATCGTAAAATATACGTTTATAACAGTTTGATATAGATGCTTCCTATATCAGTCTGGACTGTCATAAAGAGACTTGAACCGTGCGGAGCACAGCATCCTAGATATGCTGACGAATCGCGTCGATATAGGCCCGACCGTAGCGCGTGAGCGTCGTGTTCTTGCGCGTGATGATGCCAATCTCCATGTACTCGTCCACGTCGAGCGGAATCGAGATAATACCCGGCCCGTTGAGCTCGTGGCTGATCACGCCCGAACACACCGTGTAGCCGTTGAGACCCATGGCTAGGTTGAACAACGTCGCACGGTCGCGCACGCGGATATTCTTGCGGCGCTCAAAGGTCGAGGTCAGTTCCTCGGAATAGTAAAACGAGTTATAGCTGCCCTGCTCGTAGGACAGGAACGGGTAGTCTTCCAAGTCCTCAAGCGTCACGCTCGAGCGGCCCGCCAGCGGATGGTCGGCGCACACGAAGACATGCGGTGTGGCGCAGAAGAGCCCCTCGAATACGAGCTCGTTGGCGCCAAGCATGCGCTCGATGACCTCGCGATTGTGCTCCGACAGATACAGGATGCCGAGTTCGCTTTTCATATGCGCGACATCCTCGATAATTTCGTGGGTCTGCTCCTCGCGCAGGGTAAAGTCGTAGCGCGCGGCATCGAACTCGCGGATCACATCGACAAACGCATTAACGGCAAAGGAATAATGCTGGCAGCTCACACTAAAGTGCGGCACCTGCTCGGACGTACCTTTGTACTTGCCCTCGAGCAGGTCGGCCTGGTCGAGCACCTGGCGCGCGTACCCCAAGAAGGTCTCGCCTTCCTCGGACACAATGACACCCTTGTTGGTGCGCTCAAAGATATGCACACCCATCTCGTTTTCGAGATCGCGGATCGACGCGGTAATCGAAGGCTGCGACACAAAGAGCCGGCGCGAGGCCTCGGTGATGCTGCCGCATTCGGCAACTTTGACGACATACCTGAGTTGCTGGAGCTTCATGGCTTTCTCCCTAGACGTTTGTGACGTCGAAACCCGCCGTGTCCATTTGGCTCATAAACGACGGCATCTCCCCCGTCGCAGCGCAGGCGGCAATCTGATGCAGAGCCCCGGCAACCGCATCATCTGCCGCAGCGCCGATATGCCAGCATGCGGCAGCCGTGACGGCCTCGTTGGCATTGGCGACTGCAACGGAGTTGGGAACGGCATCGATCATGGGCAAATCGTTATCGGAATCACCGAATACGGCCACCTCGTCGGGCATCAGGCCCAAAGCACGCGCCAGCTCCAGCGCAGCGCAGCCCTTGTCCCAGCCGGTCGGAAGAACGTCGAACAGGCGCACGCGGTTGTTGGGAAACACGAGCGAGAGCTCCGGCACCTCAGCGGCAACACGCTCGCGCAGCTCGGCGAGCTCCTCACGCGAACGGGCACTCCAGATATTCGCCTTGTATACCGGGGCATCGTCAACGACAGGACGACAGGGAGCCTCTTCGCCCTTGAGCCACGCGTTGCCGCCTGACTTCATGGCGCGACGCACACGCTCGGGATCGCTTGTCACGCAATAGGCATCGTTATTCCAAAAGTCATCACCCAGACGGTAGACCTTCAAATACGTATCGTTGGTCTCCTGTTCAAAATAATCGGCTAAGCGCATAAGGACATCGTTATCGATTGCGCGCGAAGCGACTACTTCGCCATCGACAAACATCACCTGGCCGTTGCAAAACGCGCCAGTCGAAAAACACTCGGAACGATTTTTGAACATCCAGCCCATCGCGGACGGCTGACGACCCGAAACCGGACCAAAGTGCAGACCCACCGCCTGCATGGCATGAATACCCTCAATGGCATAGTCGCTGGCGCCGTCATGCCCGGCTGGAATCAGCGTATCGTCCATATCGGTTAGCACAAGTTTGATCATAGAGTCCCCCGTCATTTTCACCGTAACCATTGTAACGACCTGCCAATAAGGGACAGGTTTATTTTGTCAGGTTTTATCTGGGAAAATACAGCGCCCCTGTTGCCACCTGCCAAAATAAACCTGTCCCTTATTGGTAGGTGCGCTAGTATAGGGAACAACAGATTCGATGCGGGAGTGCCGGCAGTGCAAACCACAAGGCTGAGAGGGCATGGGGCCCAATCCTTTGAACCTGTCAGTTAATGCTGGCGTAGGGAGCATGCCGCCTTTACAGGGGCGCTGTCTATGCACAGCGCCCCTTTTCTATGCCAAGGAGGCATGTGCAGTGATTGATTCGGAACAGCTTAAGCAAAATGTGGTCAAGGCCGTGGAGGAGATTCGCGCTACCAATCCGATGGCCGGCTCCATCACCAACACGGTGACGATCGACTTTGTCGCCAACGCACAGCTCGCCGTGGGCGGATCGGCCGCCATGGTCTATCTGCCCGACGAGGGCGAGGCGCTCGTTGCCGGCGGCGGCGCCATCTATCTCAACATGGGCACGCTCTTCCCCATTTACGAGCAAACGATTCCCCGCGCGGCCAAGGCAGCACACGACGCCGGTAAGCCCTGGGTGCTCGATCCGGTGGGCCTGGGTATCGGTAGCCTGCGCACCCAGCTGGTAAATGAGCTCAAGCAGTACAAGCCCGCCATCGTGCGCGGCAACGCCTCCGAGATCATCGCGCTCGCCGGCCTGTGGGGTCTTGAGGGCGAGGCGGCCGATTTGAGCCGCGTACGCGGTGTCGATACCACCGACACGGTCGACGCCGCCCGCGATGCCGCCGTGGCGCTCGCCCGCTACACCGGCGGTGCCGTTGTGGTCTCGGGCGAAGTCGACCTGATTACCGACGGCACGACCGTGGCCAAGTCTCACGGCGGCAGCCCGCTCATGTCCAAGATCACCGGTTGCGGCTGCTCGCAGGGCGGCGTGCTGGCTGTGTACGCCTGCGCTGCCGACCCGTTTACGGCCGCCGTCTGCGGCACCGCCGTCTACAACGTTGCCGGCTCGCGTGCCGCCGCTGTCGCCGACGCCCCGGCAAGCTTTAAGGTCACCTTTATCGACGAGCTCTACCGCGCAACCGCCCAGGACATCGCCAACAACCAGCTCGACCTCGAGGAGGCATAGGCCATGTCCGAGCCCGCAACCAATGCCGGCATGAACACGCTCATCGCTGTGGCCATCGCCCCGTGCGGCACCGGCGATGAGCTGTCCGCCGAGGTCGCCGAGGTCGTGCGCGTCATTCGCGAGAGCGGCCTCCCCAACCGCACCACCTCGATGTTCACCGAGATCGAGGGCGACTGGGACGAGGTCATGCAGGTCGTGCGCGACGCAACCTTTGTGTTGGCGAGCAAGGGCATCCGCACCGAAGTCGTGCTCAAAGCCGATATTCGGCCCGGATTTACCGACACCATGACCGGCAAGCTCGAGCGCATGGAAGCGCAGATCAAAAAGCAGGAGGAAGCACGATGAGCATCCGCGAGAACCTTGATATCTCGGCCTATCTGGTGCTCGGCCCCGAAAATACGCTCGGACGCCCCGTGGGCGATGTGGTGGCCCAGGCACTCGACGCCGGCTTTACTTGCATTCAAGTGCGCTCCAAGGTGGCAAGCGCCCGCGAGATCATCGCGCTGACCGGCGACGCCGCGCAGGCAATCGCACATGCTGGCAAGACCGGTCAGGTCGCCCTGTTAATCGACGACCGTCTGGACTGTGTGCTTGCCGCACGCGAGCAGGGTATTGCTGTCGACGGCGTGCACGTGGGCCAAAACGATATTCCCGTCGAGGTCTGTCGCAAGCTGCTGGGCCCCGATGCCATCGTGGGCCTTTCGGCCCGTTGCGAGGAGATGCTCGAGTACGTCAAGACCGCCGACATGAGCCTGGTCGACTACCTGGGCATCGGCCCGCTCCACGAGACCGAGACCAAGCGCGACTGCGGACGCGCGGCCGACGGCTCTATCATCACCAAGAGCTTTGAGGACCTGGACGCACTCCACGCGGCAAGCCCCGTGCCCATCGTGGTGGGCGGCGGCGTCAAGACGGCCGACCTGCCGCAGCTCAAGGCCACCGGCGTCGACGGCTTCTTTGTGGTGAGCGCTGTCTGCAGCGCCGATGACCCCCACGCCGCGGCCAAGGAACTCGTCGACACCTGGCAGCAGGCATAGGCTCAGGCCGAGCAACTGATTCGCGACCTCATATCTTCAGCAATGGAAAGCGCATCCCAGTTTGGACCTCCATTCCGGGATGCGCTTTCCGCATGCAACCCTTACCCCGCCAGATACGCTTCCAGCTCGGGCAAGGTCGCCTCCGCATCGTGACGGCCGATCTGGTAGATGCGCTCAAGTTCATCCGGTTCGCGGCACAGCGACGGCACCTTCACCGATTCGCTCGGCCGTACCACAAAGATTTCGCCGGCAGCCTCGCGACGTGCCAGGTCATCGAGCGTGGCATTGTAGACCTCATGCCGATGCTCAAGCGCTGCAACAAATTCCGGGTAGTGACGGAACACGCGCCGCAGCATGGGCATCACGCTGTTGGGCTGCTTCACAAAGCCCGCCGGCTGCGTGAGTACCACGATATTGCGGTCATACCCCTGCGAAAACAGCCATGCACTGGGAATAGAATCAGCCACGCCACCATCCAGATACTTATGCCCGCCAATAGCAACGGGACGCGTCGCCACGGGAATCGCAGACGACGCCCGGATCCACTCGATATCGCGCTCATCGCCATAGGGCAGGTCGTGGTAGACGGCCTTGCCCGTCTCGATATCGGTACACACGCACGTAAACCGCATGGGGCAGGCGCGATACGCCTCCAAGTCGATGGGATCGCGCTCGATAGGCACCTCGTGATAGGCAAAATCGGCATTGAACATGTCGCCGGTTCGCAACCAGCTTGCTACACCCGCATAGCGCTTATCGGCGCAATAGGCCTTGTTGTAGCGAATGGCGCGGCCGATCTGGCGCGATTTAAAGTTGTAGCCAAACGCCGCGCCCGCCGAGACACCCACCATATGGTCGCAGGTCAAACCGTGCTCCATCCAAACGTCGAGCACGCCCGCCGTATACATACCGCGGTAGCCGCCTCCCTCGAGTGCCAGCCCCACCGTGCGCGTCGTATCCGGCTGTGCCATGCGACCATCTCCGTTCCTGCGTTTTAAACCGGGACAAGTATACCCGTCAACATATATCGTCTCAGTCGCATTTTTCATGCGCACCCAGGCGTTGCCGTCCTGCGAATAAAAAACGCCTCGCGGCGTTGCCATCCCCTTGCGCGCCCATAATGATGTTTATACTATTCAGTACTTTTCGATAACAAACAGCAAGCTGACAAATAAGCTCAGCAATGCAACGAGGCGGGGGCATGGGAACAAACGAGGTGCAGGGCACCGAGCCGCAACACCACAACGAGATCGACCAGCTCAACACCTGTCTCGTCGAGTTGTCGAAGCTCTACGGCGCACAGCAGCCCGAGGCCGAGCGCCTGCTCGCAGAAGCAACCAATGCCGCCGCCCACCTAAACGACCGCATCGTGCAACTCAAAGCCGATGCCTACATCGATTCGCTCACGGGCCTGCCCAACCGCACCGCCTACGACTATGACATTGCATGTGTTTGGGATCGACAGCTCGAACACACGATTGCCTATATCGATATCGACGGTCTTAAAGTCTGCAACGACCATTTTGGACACCCAGCAGGCAACCGCTACATCATCAAGGTCGCCAACTGCCTTAAGCTGCACTGCCGTCCCGATGAGCGCCTCTACCGTATAGGCGGCGACGAGTTCGTGCTCATCTCTATAACCGATTCGGTTGAGATGCTCAACCAGCGGCTCGAGGCTTGCCGGGCTTCTCTTGCCACCTCGACGTTCGATGATGGCCAGACTCCCATGAGCTACAGCTACGGTTGCGCCCACGCCAATCCCCAGGCAGGCGATGTGCTCCACAAGATGGTAGCCGAGGCAGACCGGCGCATGTACGACTACAAACTCGCCAACGCCGCACGCAAACGTATGAATATAGCGTTCAACGAGCGGTATCACGCACTCGATACCTTTGACGATTTTTTTGACGTGCAGGACCGCATCTTTCAGGCGCTATCGCTCACGGATACCGGACGCTACCTGTTTCTTTGCAACGTCGACACCGATCAGTCCCATTGGTCTCAAAACGCCGTACAGGATTTTGGTCTACCATCCGGAAACGTCTATCAGATGGATAAGGTATGGTCGCAACACATCCATCCCGACGACATCGATGCCTGGCGCCAGGATATCGAAGCGGTGATGTCCGGCAAAAAACGCCGTCACAGCATGAGCTATCGCGCCAAGGATGCAAGCGGCCGATACGTTACTGTCACGTGCTCCGGCATCCGTCTTGACGGCAACGAAAGTGAGCCCACGCTGTTTGCCGGCTCCATCACAAACGCGAGCATTGTCGAAAGTACCGATCCCGCTACCGGTGTGGGCGATGTGCGCGCACTGATAGCGGCTATCGAGAAGCGTAGGGAACTCGCCAAGCCCACCGATTTGGTGGCGCTTAAGTTCGAGAACGTCGACCGTATCAATGCCGCCTACGGCTATCAAACGGGCAACGATGTTCTCATGGAGCTCACCGGGCGCATCCTGTCTCAGCTCCCCGGATCGTCCGAGTTCTTCCGCTCGTATGGTCTGCAGTTTGTTCTTATGTTTGACAGCCAGCCCGACATCGATCTTTCCGATGTTGCCCAAAGGCTGCGGCAAACGCTCATGGCCCCCATCACGGTGCATGACATCGCTATCGTCCCTGTCGCCCATACGGCTTTTGCGCGTTATTCGTCTATCGTCTCGCAGCCGCTCACGGTGCTGTCCGGCCTCAATCGCCGCCTTGACGCCGAGATGCGCAGCACGGCTCCGACACATCACAGTCCAAGCACTTTGACCCAAGTCGGTGGTTTTGCCGCGTACGACCGACGGGACAAGATGACCGGGCTCATGCGCGGCAATGATTTTCTACACGTCGCCGACACGCATCGTTCCGCGCACCCCAACGAAGACCGCGCCATTGTCGCCATCGACCTGGGACGCATGCGCGTCTTTAACGAGTGGTACGGACGCCAGGCAGGCGATACCCTCATTGCCGAGGTAGGAAGCGCGCTACAGACGTTACAAGCCGATTGCGGCGGGATTGCCGGGTACTGGGGCCAGGACGACTTTGTCGCCTATCTCCCCGGCGACCGCAGGACCATCGATACACTCTACGAACGCATCCGGCGCATCGTCGCCACGCGCGACGACTCGGTCGGCTTTTTGCCCGCCTTCGGCGTTTGCCCCGTAGGTTCAGAAGAGCGCATCAACATTTTGCTCTACGACCACGCAAAGGCCGCGCTCACCCGCGCGCGCCACGATTTTAGAGACCGCATCAAGTTCTTTGAACCCGAGACCTACGCGCAACGCGAGCGCGAGGACCATCTGCTCTCGGCATTCCAGCACGCTCTAAACCAGGGACGGATAACCTTCCACATCCAGCCGCAATGTGACATGGAAACCAATAAGATCATAGGCGGCGAAGCGCTAGCCCGCTGGAAAGACGAGGATGGCAGCTTTATCTCACCCGGTACGTTTGTACCGCTGCTCGAGCGCAACGGCTTCGCGGTGACGCTCGATCGCCATATATGGAGCCTCGTTTTTGCATGGCTCTCCGAGCGTTTGGCTCAGGGATTGCCCTGCGTGCCCATCTCCGTCAACATAAGCCAAACCGATTTGATCTCGGTTGACGTCGCCAAGCAGCTCGAACGCCTGGCAATGCGGTATGCCGTTCCCACGCATTACGTTAAGGCCGAAATCACCGAAAGTGCGTATGCCAATAATCCCGAGGATGTTACAACGCTCGCCAGCAAGCTCCGTTCTCTGGGCTTCTCTGTGCTCATCGACGATTTTGGCAGTGGATCGTCGTCGCTCAGCATGTTGCAAAAGATTGACGCCGATGTGATCAAACTCGACGGCCGTTTCATGCCCCTCGAAACCAGTCAGGCAGACAAGGGAGAAAGCATCGTCAAGTCTGTCATCAACATGTCTTGGCAAATCGGCATGTCCGTCATAGTCGAGGGCGTCGAGACCGACAAGCAAATCGCTTTTCTGCATGAACTCGGCGTGCGCTATGTCCAAGGTTTTTACTACTACCGCCCCATGCCGATCAATTCGTTCGAGGAGCTCATTGCCGACAGCGCATCCATTGACCCGCGCGGCATCCTTTTGCAGAACAGCAGCCGTACGCTGCCGCCGCAACATGGCGCCGCCTGTTAACGACAAACGACTTTAGCCCCCACCGCGCAGCGCAACCAGCGCGCCGCAGCGCCTCGACCCAAGAAAGCAGCGTAGCTATGGATAGCGCCAACAACTATACCGAGACGCTCGAAGAGACCGTCCGCGGCCTTCTCAAACGTCAGGAGGATCTGATCAGGACCGCCTTTACCGACCAGCTTACCGGGCTTGGCAACCGTGGCGGCTTTACCCGTTCCCTCGAGGAGCTCTGGGAGCAGGACACCCCCGTAACCATGGCGTTTATCGACATCGATAACCTTAAGCACTGCAACGACATCTTTGGACATGACGAGGGCAACCGCTATATTTTGCAGGTAAGCCTCTATCTCAAGCTGTATATGAAGGTAGACGAAGCGGCATTTCGTCTGGGAGGCGACGAGTTTGCCATCCTGTCTACGATTGCAACCGAGGACGACCTCGCCGAACGTCTGGAACGCTGCCGAACGGTCTTGCTCAAAAACAACGATTCCGAGATGCCCCGCTCGTTTAGCTACGGAGTGTCGCATGCCGACCCCGCCCTGGGCGAAGCCCGCAATCGCATGACGTTCGATGCCGACCATCGCATGTACGACTACAAGCTACGTCATGCCATGCACCTCGACCGACGCAATATCACGCAAGTCCACGCCGACGACTTCGAAATAAGCGATCGTATTTTCGACGCCTTTTCGATGCTCAACGAGGGCCGCTATTTCTTTATCGAAAACTTGGACAAGCATCGCACCCTTTGGTCACAAGGTGCCTTGCGCGATCTCGGTCTTCCCTCGGAGCACATAGACAACTGCCGCGATTACTGGAAAACGCGCGTCCATCCCGATGACCTTGAGGCCTGCATCAACGACATCGACCAAGTCTATAACGGCACCAAGCACCGTCGCGTCATGCAGTATCGCGTGCGCAATGCCAATGACGACTACGTACTCTGTCGCGCCCGTGGCTTTCGTATCGACGGCGACGGAAATGAACCCACGCTCTATGTCGGAGAGCTTGTCAATCATTCCCTCGCCGAAACCGTCGACTCTGCCACGGGCCTCGGCACCCAGCGCATGCTGGTCAACGCCATCGATGCCTGCCGTCGCGACCGTTGCGAAACGGGGCTTATAGCGGTACGCGTTCGTGGCACAACAAAGCTCAACGAGCTCTACGGGGCCGAGGCCGTCGACAACATGCTTGCCGAATACGCAGGTCGTATGCTGTCGATCACCCATGGCAGGAGTAGGGTCTACCGTTCACGAAGCGTCCAATTCGTCGTGCTCAGCAACGATTTGGACCATGAGGCATTCGAGCAACTGACTTGCCACCTTAAAGAGGCCGTTTTCGCTCCTGTTCAAATCGCGGGCGACACCATTACTCCCGTCTGTCTTGTCGTTCCGGCCTTTTACGAGCACTTAACTCATCAAACGACTGCCGTTTTAGGCGAACTCGAGCGTCGCCTTCGCACGGCCGGCGGGCTTGTTCCCAACGACAGCCTCCCCATACCCGAGGCGGAGCGCAAAAGCGCCATCGCCGAACGCATCGACTTGCTCACGGGCCTCTATCGACCCAGCGAGTTTATGCGGCGCGCCAACGCATTTCTCGAGGCAAGGCGCAACGGTGCCTGGTGCATCGCCACGGTCGATATGGGCCACATGCGCCTGTTTAATGAATGGCACGGCCAGGCCGAGGGCGACCGCGTGCTCGCCGATGTGGGCACGGTCCTCAAGGACATCGAGAATGCCGATATGGGCGTCGCAGGATACTGGGGCCAAGATGACTTTTGCGTACTCATCCCCTTTAAGCACATCACCGTCCATCAAATCTACAACCGCGTTCGCGAGGCCGTAGCCAGGCATGATGACGGCGTAGGTTTTTGGCCGTCCATGGGCGTTTACCCCATCGACTCCAATGAGGAAATCACTATCGACGCGCAGGCCAAGGCCATGTTTACCAATCGACGCGCCAAAAACGACTTTAAGGAGCGCATTGCCGTTTTCCGCCCCGAGGAATATGAGCATGAGGTTGCGTTCCACCACACGCTAACCGAGTTCCAGTATGCGCTCTCAAACGGCCGCATCACGTACTACCTGCAGCCCCAGGTCGACATGGAAACCGGCGAGATCATTGGCACCGAGGCACTCACGCGCTGGATTGACAAGGACGGCTCTCTCATTTCGCCCGCAACGTTTATCCCCGCACTCGAGGAAAGCGGCTTTGTGGTGACGCTCGACAAGTACATTTGGCAGGGTGTCGCCTCGTGGCTGCGCGAGCGTCTCGATCGAGGACTTCGTGTGGTTCCGGTTTCGCTTAATGTGTCGCGCGTGGATATCCTTGCCTGCGACGTTGCCGAACATATGGGGGCGCTTGCCGCCCAATACAATCTACCGCCCGAGCTCATGCGTATCGAGATCACTGAGACGGCTTATACGGGAGAGTCCGAGGCCGTGGACAAACTGACGGCCGACCTGCACACCCGCGGCTTCTCGACCTATATGGACGATTTTGGCACCGGCCAGTCCACGCTCGCGATGCTCAAGAACGTCAACGTCGACGTCATCAAGCTCGACCGCACCTTTGTGCCCACCGACCGTGATCAAGGCCGCAGCACGCAAATCATTTCATCGATGCTCGAAATGGCGCAGTCGCTCCATCTGCCCGTCGTGGTCGAAGGCGTCGAGACAGATGAGCAGGCGAACATGCTACGACAAATGGGCGCCCGCTACGCTCAGGGCTTCCTCTACTACCGCCCCATGCCGGCGAAGGATTTTGAGGCATTGCTCGATGGCGGCAATAACAACTGATTCGCTCGCGCGCAAAACGCCACCGTCGAAGGGGGCATTTGTCTCCATTAGCTAACTTATTACCCCAATTCAAACCGAATTGGGGATATGATACAAACCGTTGTTCCGCCCAAGGAGGTTATCCATCATGAACGAGTCATATCGCCTGGGTGAGCAATCGACTATTGCCTATCTTCAGCGACTTGCGAATGGCATCTCGACCGCCGAACTCGATGTTGCCGCGCTGCCTGCTGAGCTGCGCGCCGTTGGCGAGCAACTGCAAAAGACGCATGCCATCCTGCAACAAGAGCGCCGGCTGCTTGAGAGCAACGCCTATATCGACCCGCTCACCAACTTGGGCAACCGCGGCGGACTCGACCGTCACGTCGAGCAACTCTGGCACAAAGGTGACCCCTTCACCTGCGCCTATATTGACATCGACCATCTCAAACATTGCAATGATAGGTTTGGCCACGCCGAAGGCAATCGCTATATTCTGAGCATCTGCCGCACGCTCTCCGAAACCATGGAGCACGATGAGATGCTGTTCCGCATCGGTGGAGACGAGTTTGTGTTCATCTCGCTCTCCGCAAACGAGACCGAACTCGAGCAGCGCTTGGAGCGGGTACGTGCCGGGCTGATCGAGGCGAGCTCAAGTGGCAAGGCGCCCATGATCGCCAGCTTTAGCTTTGGCTGCTCGCGCGTCGATCCACTTGCCGGCGACACGCGTCGCCAGATGACGATGGATGCCGATCGCAAGATGTATCGCTATAAGCTTATGCATCGTGTGCAGCAACCGAAAGACAATGACGCGCCGCAACGCCCAATCGTCGATCAGCTTCCCTGCAACGACCGGGTGTTCCAAGCGATCTCCATGAGCTCCGAGACGCGCTATCCGTTCATCCTTAACCTCGATACGGGAGAATCGCAATGGTCGGTTAACGCCGTGCGCGATTTTGACCTGCCCTCCCAGCACCCTTTTAACTCACTCGACATGTGGCTCGCCCGCGTTCATCCCGAGGACCGCGACAACGTACGCGCCGAGCTCGACATGGTGATAAACGGCACGTGGCACTTCCACTACATGCAGTATCGCGTAATGGATGCCACCGGAAAATACGTGCTTTGCGACTGCACAGGTTACCGCTTGGACGGCACCGATACCGAGCCCAGCATGTATGTGGGCACTATCATCAACCGAAGCTTGGCAGATACGACCGACTCGGTAACGGGCCTGGGCGATGTCCACGCGCTGGTCAACGCTATTGGAGAGATGCGCCGCGTGGCGCGCGAGGCAGGCTTTATTGCCATTAAGGTCGACGATATCGCCGAAGTCAATGCCCGCTTTGGATTCGATGCAGGCGACCGCGTGCTCGCCGAAAGTGCCGCCTGCCTCATGGATTGTTCGCGCGGCAAGGGTCGCCTGTTCCGCTCGACGGGACCAATGTTCGTGGCGCTTTTCGATGAGCTCGGCCCCGAGGCAATCGACGAGCTCGCAAACGAAATCGAACGATTCCTGGGTTCGCCCGTGCTCTTTGGCCCATTTGAATATCAGCCACCCATTCGCGTGGCCACGCTCCATCTGGACGGCGTCGACCGTCAGCCCGTTTCGATTTTGAACGAGCTCAAAGCGTTGCTCGGGAAAGCCGTGCAGGTGCCAGGCACCAAACTGGATTAGCGCCGCGCCCGCGCCGCCTCCCCCATCGTGCGATAATCCTCTGCAGAAGTCACCAAAAGCAGAGGGAGTTTGTGATGAAGGTTCTTTTGGTCAATGGCAGCCCCAAGGCAAACGGCAACACCGCCCGCGCACTCGCCGAGGTCGCCGAGCAGCTCAACGCCGAAGGCATTGATACCGAGGTGTTTCAGCTGGGCGCCAAGCCCATTCGCGACTGCATCGGCTGTGGTCAGTGCGGCAAGCTTGGCGGGCGCTGCACCTTTGACGATGACGTGGTGAACGAGCTCATCGCTGCCGCCGAGCAGGCAGACGGCTTTGTCTTTGGCTCGCCCGTCTACTATGCGCACCCCAGCGGACGCATCCTTTCGGCCCTCGATCGCGCCTTCTATGCCGGCAGCACGGCCTTTGCGCACAAGCCGGGCGCTGCCGTCGCCGTCGCCCGTCGCGGCGGTACGTCGACGACCTTCGACGTGCTCAACAAGTACTTCACTATCAACCAGATGCCCGTGGTAGCCTCCACGTACTGGAACAACGTCTTTGGTGCCATGCCGGGCGAGGCCACCCAGGACGCCGAGGGCCTGGCCACCATGCGAAACATCGGCAAGAACATGGCCTGGCTTCTGCATTGTATCGAAGCAGGACAGGCCGCCGGCATCGAAGCCCCCGAAGCCGATCGCGAGCGCACCAACTTCATCAGGTAGAACGGCGGAACATGAATATCCAGATTTTTGGCACCAAAAAGTCTTTCGATACCAAAAAGGCCCAGCGCTATTTTAAGGAGCGCCGCATTAAGGTGCAGTTTATCGACCTTAAGGAAAAGGAGATGAGCAAGGGCGAGCTCACGAGCGTGATGCAAGCGGTCGGCGGCATCGACAAGCTGCTCAACCCCAAAGCCAAGGACGAGGAAACGCTCGCGCTCATCCAGCACCTTACCCCCAGTCAGCGCTTCGACAAGCTGCTCGAGAACCAGCAGGTCTTGGCCGAACCCATCGTGCGCAACGGCAAAAAGGCCACCGTCGGTTATTGCCCCGATGTATGGGGAGCCTGGGAGTAGCTTGTGTTATTTGCCGGCGCGTGGGTATAAGAGCAGGCGTTTGGCATAAGATTCAACTGTAAGCCATGTCTAACAAAGGAGGGCACATGCCCAACAAACCCATGAAGATCATCATGCTTACCGGATACCTCGGTGCCGGCAAGACCACGCTGCTCAACCACATCCTCGCTAACGACGGCGGTATCCGCGCCGCCGTGATCGTCAACGATATCGGCGAGATCAATGTGGACGCCAGCCTTATCGCCGACGGCGGCCTTTCCGAGACCGACGACCTCATCCCGCTCACCAACGGCTGCATCTGCTGCACGCTTTCGGATGACCTGGCCAACCAGCTGCAGGGCATCGCCGATTCGGGCAACTTCGATTACATCATCATCGAGGCCTCGGGCATTTGCGAGCCCATCCCCATCGCCTACACCATCTCGAGCTTCTGCGACGAGGCCAAGGTGGGCGGCGAGCCTAAGCTCGCGCTCGACAACATCGTGGCCGTGGTCGACTGCGCCCGCATGTACGACGAGTTCAACGGCGGTCGCGACCTACTGGCCGAGGATATCGACGAGGACGACATCGAGAGCCTGCTCATCCAGCAGATCGAGTTCTGCTCCACGCTCATCCTCAACAAGACCGATACCGTGACGCCCGAGCAGATCGCCGAGCTTAAGGCCATCGTGCGCAGCCTGCAGAAGGACGCTGTGATTGTCGAGGCTCAAAACGGCGAGGTCCCCATGGAGGAGCTGCTCGACACCGACCGCTTCGACTTTATGCGCGCCTACAACTCCGCCGCCTGGATCGATGCCATGGAACATCCCGAGGAGCACGACGACCCCGAGGTGCTCGAGTACGACATCGAGACCTTTGTGTACTCGCGCCGCAAGCCGTTTGACCTGCAGAAGTTCACCGATTTTGTTGAGCAGGAGTGGCCCGACGAGGTCATTCGCGTCAAGGGTCCGCTGTGGCAGACCGGCGATCCGGACATGTGCTACATGTTTGAGCAGGCCGGCCACCAGATGCGCCTGATGGAGAACGGCCTGTTTGTCGACTCGGCGCCCGAAGGCGAGAAGCAGAAGATCATCGACGAGAACCCCGAGATCATGCAGATTTGGGACGACGAGACGGGCGACCGTATGACGAGTCTGTGCATCATCGGCCGTCACATGGACAAGGATGCGCTCATCGCTTCCCTCGATGCCTGCCTGACCGACTGGCACCGCGCCTAGGTTTATCCAAGCGGGCATTTTTCTGTCTACGTAACCGCCAAACCACCACGAAGGTGCCTGTCCCCTTCGTGGTGGTTTTTCGTTCTGAGCCAAGGAGATTCATGTTCAACATTGTGCTGTATGCGCCCGAAATCCCGGCCAATACGGGCAATATCGGCCGTACCTGCGTGGTCACCGGCGCCCGTCTACATCTGGTGGAGCCACTGGGCTTTTCGCTCGACGACAAGACAGTACGTCGCGCCGGCCTGGGCTACTGGCAAAACTTGGACGTGACCACCTATGCCGGCTGGGAGGATTTCCTTGCACGCAATGGTCTCTCCCCTGCCGACGAACGCCTGCATCTGCTGACCAAAAAGGCACGCCGCACCTATGCGCAGAGTGCCTACCGCGATGGCGACTACTTGGTCTTTGGCAGCGAGAGCTCGGGCATTCCCGAGCCACTGCTTGCCGCGGCGCCCGAGCGTTGCGAGCGCATCCCGATGCTGCGCGATTGCGACTCACTCGATAACGCCGAAGCTTGGGAAGCTCACGAGGAATCGCTGGGGCATACCGAGGACAGCCACGAGGCCATCCTTCAACAGGACATCTGCGGCAACTTCGTCAACCCTGACGACTACCGCATCAGCGCACTCAACCTCTCCAACAGCGCTGCCATCGTCCTCTACGAAGCTCTCCGCCAGACCGGCTTTGCCGGCATGTGACAAAGGGACAGTCCCTTTGTCACATTCGACCGCCATAGCGTTAAACGTAATTAATCACTTTTAATTTAAATTAACTAGAATAAAATGAAGTTAACCCGAGACGCTAAAGGAGGGCATTGTGGAATACCTCGAAAACCCGTTTACCCCCAGTTTTGGCGAGGTTCCTGCCCATCTCGCTGGCAGACAACAGATTATTCGGGATTTGGACCGCGCCTTCTTGAGCCAGCGTAGGCGCCCAGAATTGACCTCGATCTTCTCAGGCGCGCGTGGAACCGGTAAAACCGCTCTCATGTCGTCGCTCGCGACAAGGGCGGAATCCCACGGCTGGATTGCCGTAAAGACGACCGCGCTCCCGGGAATGCTTGAGGAAATCGAGTTCGGGGCGAAACGTGCTGCCGGCCATCTTATCGACCCGTCTAAGAACTTCGAAGTCACCGGTCTCGGAATTGCACCGCTCGGCAGCATCGAAGTCAATCGCGTTCACGATGCCTCAACCTGGCGTTATCGCATGAGCGACATCATCGACCAGCTCAACGAGGCTGGCACCGGTCTGCTCGTCACAGTTGACGAGGTGGACCCGACACTCGACGAGATGATTCAGCTTGCAGCGACGTATCAGCACTTTGTGACCGATGGGAAACGCGTCGCCCTGCTCATGGCGGGACTTCCCAACAACGTCTCGACGTTGCTGAACCACAAGACGGTCTCGTTCCTTCGCCGCGCCCAACAATATCATCTGGGTCGCATTGCCGACTATGACGTACGCGAGGCCTTGATTCGCACGATCCAGGAAAACGATCGCCTGGCAGATGCTGAGGGAATCGATAGAGCCGTTCGCTCGATCTCTGGTTTTCCCTTCCTATTGCAACTCGTAGGCTACCGTGCCTGGGATCTCACAAGCGATTCGAAGGAAATCTCGTCACGCGACTTTGACCTGGGAATCAAAATCGCGCGCGACGAGATGGACGACCGAATCCTCGCGGCAACCTATAGGGAACTCACTGCAGAGGACAAGCGATTCCTCATCGCCATGCTCGATGACGAGAAAGAGTCCACCACCGCTGACCTTATCGAGCGCCTTAAGCGTTCGCCGCAGCAGGTCTCCCGCTACCGACGCCGCATGATAGATGCCGGCATCATCGGGGAACGAGGACGAGGGCTCGTCGCATTTGAATTGCCATTCTTCCGCGACTATCTCGCGGCTCAATGCGTGAAATAGGCATCAATAAGGCAAAGGGACAGTCCCTTTGTCGCATCGCCTATAGGTAGCGACCGGTGATGCTTACGGGGCAGGCCGCGATGTCACCCGGCGTACCGGCGCAGACGATTTGCCCGCCGGCGTCGCCACCGCCCGGGCCCATGTCGATCACGTAATCGGCGTTGCGGATAAGGTCGAGATCGTGTTCAATCACGATAACCGTGGCGCCCTTGGCAACAAGGCCGTCGAACACACTCAGCAACACCTGAACATCGAGCGGATGTAGTCCGATTGTGGGCTCATCGAACACGAATACGGCGTCGTCCTGCACGCGGCCCATCTCGCTCGCAAGCTTAAGACGCTGCGCCTCGCCGCCCGAGAGCGCCGGCGTGGGCTCACCAAGCGTGAGATAGCCCAAGCCCAGGCCGTGCAAGGTCTGCAAACGCGTCTGAACTTTCTTGAGCCCCACCGTGGCGTCGAGGGCCTCATCCACACTCATGTCCATGAGCTGCGGCAACGTAAGCAGACTCCCGTCCTTGCCCTCGCGATGGATATGCGAAGCCGCGTCTGCATAACGAGAACCGCGACATGCCGGACAGACGATCTCGACGTCGGGCAAAAACTGCACGTCGAGCGATATCGAGCCCGTGCCATCGCACGTAGGGCAGCGAAAGGCGCCGGTGTTGTAGCTAAAGGCGCCCGCCTTGTAACCGGCTGCCTTGGCCTCGGGCGTACGGGCGAAGGCGCGGCGCAGCTCATCATGGATGTCGGCATAGGTCGCCACCGTCGAGCGCACGTTGGCACCGATGGGCGTGGCGTCAATCAGGTTGGCACGCGCAATGCCCTCGGCATCGACCCAACGCACGTGCCCCGGCAGACGCTCGCCAGCTGCCTGCGCCTTAAGTGCCGGGATGAGCGTCTCGAGCACGAGCGTCGTCTTACCCGAACCCGAAACACCCGTAACCGCGACCAAGCGACCGCGCGGGATATCGACTTCGAGCGGCTTGACGGTATGGATGGCATCGGTCGCCACACGGATATGGCCCTGGTCGAACATTTCGTCGTCAGTCACCTGTGGGCGCAAGCGCTTGGACTCTGCGCGCAAAAACGGGGCGATGCGGCTGCTTTGCGATTGTTCGACCTCGTCTACCGTACCAGCGGCGATCACATTGCCGCCGCCTGCTCCGGCAACGGGGCCCATCTCGACCAGATAGTCGGCTTCCGCCAGTACGCGCGTGTCGTGGTCGACAACAACCACGGTGTTGCCGTCATCCACCAGATCGCGCATCACGCCCACCAAGCCGTCGACATTGGCAGGATGCAGGCCGATCGAAGGCTCGTCCAGCACATAAAGCACGCCCGTCGACCGGTTGCGCACCACGCGGGCAAGCTGCACGCGCTGGCGCTCACCCGTGGAGAGTGTGGCACCAGCGCGGTCGAGTGAAAGGTAATCGAGACCCAGGTCGACCAGACGACGGGCCACGCTCAAAAACGAATCGCAGATATCCGTCGCCATGGGCCGCATCTCGGGCGGCAAGGATGCGGGCACCCCGCGCATCCACTCAATCGCCTCACCCAGCGTCATGGCCGCGGCCTGCGCCAGATTGATACCGCGCACCTGGGGCTGGCGTGCAGCCTCGGAGAGACGCGTGCCACCGCAATCGCGGCATGCTCCCTCGCGCAAAAAGCGTGCAACGCGTTTGAGACCCTTATCGTCTTTGACCTTTGCGAGTGCGTTCTCGACGGTATAGACGGCGTTGTAATAGGTGAAGTCGAGCGGCGTGGCGCCCTCGCCGTTTTTGGGAACGTAGAGAATGTGCTTCTTAACCGCCGGACCATGAAACACGATGTCGCGCTCTTGAGGCGTGAGCTGGTTAAACGGCACGTCGGTGCGCACGCCCATCTCGCCAGCCACCTGCTTCATCAGATCCCACATGAGCGTACCCCAGGGAAGCACCGCACCCTCGTTGATAGTCTTTGACTCGTCGGGCACCAGACTCGCCTCGTCCACCTCGCGCATGACACCGGTGCCGCCACAGGTGGGGCACGCACCGCCGCTATTGAAAGCCAAATCCTCGGCACTCGGCGCGTAGAACTCGCGACCGCACGCAGGGCACGTGAGCGACAGGCCCGCAGCCACGTTAAGGCTCGGCTCCACACGCGCCCCGCAGTGCGGGCACACGTGATGGGCACAGCGGCTAAAGAGCAGGCGCAGGCTGTTGTTGAGCTCGGTCATGGTGCCAAAGGTGGAACGCACGCCCGGCACGCTGGGGCGCTGATGCAATGCGAGCGCCGCCGGTACGTGCAGCACCTCGTCCACCTGGGCGTGCTCGGCCTGTGTCAGACGACGGCGGGTATAGGTGCTGAGCGCCTCCAGGTAACGGCGCGAGCCCTCGGCATAAAGAACCCCCAGCGCCAGCGAGCTCTTGCCCGAACCCGACACGCCGGCAATACCCACGAGCTTTCCCAGCGGAATATCGATATCGATGTCTTTGAGGTTATGGACACGCGCGCCACGCACCTCGATAGCCTGCGGGCTCATCTTCTGTTCCGTCACCTTTATCACCCTACTCATGCCATAAAACTCGATTGCGAATGTACTCGCCCAGCATGGGCACGGTAAGCCGGACGAGGCCGTATCCAGCAGCCTCGATGACGCGCTCGCGAATCAGGCTTGCGCGATATTTGCTCGCCCAGCTCTGGGTACGATCACAACGCTCAATGATGTCCGCCATGCGCGTCGGTTTGTTCTCGTCAACCGCCATAGCCTCGATAAAAAGGCGCTGTGGACTGCGCAGCCCGTAATACAAGGGAGAGTCCACTGCTTCATAGAACTCGGAGACGGCATCCGCATGGCCATCCTCGACATCACGCCTTTCAATGGCCTGCGAGCCACGTCGGACAGCAGAGCGCCACATGTAATAGCCCACCAGCTGAACCATATAGGGATGCCCCATGCTCTTGCGTGCCGCAAGGTCCGCCGTCTCCGCGTCAACGTAAAGACCAGCGTCTTTGACCGTCTGGATATATGAATCGCGCACCTTGGGCAAAGAAATCGCCCCCAGCGTACGCTGCTGGGCACGGCGCAAAAACGTCACGCTCGGCTCTTCGAGCAAGTCATCAACCATACTGGGCAATCCAGCGAACACCAGCGCAAGACCGCGCTGGTCGCTATCGGGCAATCCCGTAGCATCCTGATCTCCGAGCACTTGCTGATAGAGAACGGCAAGAGCCGCCAGCTCCTCGATAGACGCAGACTGCGCCTCGTCAATCGCAAACAGTATGCCCTTGCCTAGACCGAGCTTCTTGAGGCGCTCGTTGACCAGCCCTCGTAACGTCTCGCCCTTTGCTCGCGCCGCCTCGACCGACATCCGGCCAAACGACGGCCCGAACTCCATTGACGTCACAACGGGTTTATTCGAGCGAAGCGCGTCGGCTAAGCGGTCGCATAAGCCAAGCGAAGCGGAATCAGAGATAACCGACCATCCGCGCTCGCTGGCTAGACGTTGCAGCTCCCGCAGGAGAACCGTTTTGCCGCAGCCGCGGTTTCCCGTAATGAGCATGAGCCTACCCGGCGCTCCGGCGCCGTTATCGAGCCCTTCCTCAAAATCTTCGACGACCGACTCTCGACCGATGAGCATCGGAGGCCGCTTGCCTGCCGTTGGCTTAAAGGGATTTGGATTCATGTCGGCCTCCTCGGATCGGTAAACCCTGGTAACAGTTATACCAACTTATACCGAGTTATACCAATTAAATGCGGTAAAGAGTCTGACCCTCTATCACCTATGGCCGAAAAACTCGGCGTCTGCTGCTCGCCAGGGGCGGAAGGTGGCGGGATCGACCTTTACGTGAGCTGCGGCGGGTACGTCGTACCATTTGACCGTGTAGCCGGCGCCGTGAGAGCAAAAGACCGAGTCGGGCGTGTTGGGCAGATCGGCCTCGGGCTCATAGGCGGCCGTCTCGATGACGCGCTCGGCATCATGACAAGCCGCATAGCCGGCAAACTCTAGGTACAGATGACCGCGACCGCTCGTGTAGGCAGCCACCTCCAGCGCATAATCCTGTACCTCAGATGCCGGCACGCGGCCCACAAGCTTCGCCCGGTCTCCCGCCATCGTCGGCGGCTCGTACTCGGCACCCATACGCGTGGCATCCGAGAGCGCCCGGCCTACGCACTCCCCCGGCACCTCGAGCTCAAAGCGATACCACGGCTCCAACAGCACCGCCGCGCCGGCCTCGCGCGCCCGCATCAAACCCTGGCGAATCGCGCGGTACGTGGCCTGGCGAAAATCGCCGCCCTCGGTGTGCTTGGCATGCGCACGGCCGCCCGTGAGTGTAATGCGCACATCGGTGATGGGCGAGCCGGTCAGCACGCCCAGGTGATCGCGCTCCATGGCGTTGGTGAGTGCCAAACGCTGCCAGTTAAGATCGAGCTCGTCGGTCGAGGTCACGGTGCCAAACTGCACGCCCGAACCCGCTGGCAACGGCTCCAAGCGCAGATGTACCTCGGCATAGTGGCGCAGTGGCTCAAAGTGGCCCACGCCCTCGACCGGCTGCGAAATAGTCTCCTTATAGAGAATGCCGCCAGACTCAAACGCAACCGAAAGGCCAAAACGATCGGCCAGCACCCGCTGCACGACCTCGAGCTGCACGGCGCCCATCAACTGCAAATGAATCTGCTCCAGATGAGTATTCCAGCTTACGCCGAGCATGGGATCTTCGTCCGCCAGCTCAGTCAGTGCTTTGAACACCGCATGGACATCGTGTTCGCCTGGAAGCACCGTATAGGTGAGAACCGGCGCAATGACGGGCGCATCGCACGCGGATTCCGCGCCCAAGGCGTCCCCTGGGCGAACGTGCGCAAGACCCGTCACGGCACAAATACCGCCAGCAGCAACTTCTTGGGCAAGCTCATACTTCTCGCCGTTATAGATGCGGACCTGATCGACCTTCTGCTCCCATGCCTCGGCACCGGAACGTCCGTCAATCATCTGCTTGGCATGCAGCGTGCCACCGGTCACTTTAACCCAAGCCAAGCGCTCGCCGCGATCCCCGCGGCTGACGCGGTAGACGCGCGCGGCAAACTCTGGGAGCCACGCCTGTTCGCGCATCAGCGCGCATATGCCATCCAGCAGCTCGTCCACGCCTTGGTCCTTGAGCGCCGAGCCGGCAAAGCAGGGAAACAACTTTCGCTCTGCGACCAGCCGCGAAAGCGTGGCAGTCGAAAGCTCACCCGCCTCAAGAAACTCCTCGAGCGCTGTCTCGTCCAACGCGGCAGCGTCCTCCTGAACGGCGCCGCCCGCCAGCAGTTCGTTGGCGCCCAGGCAGCCCTCGGAAAGACGTTGCCTAAGTTGTGCCAGCAAAACATCGCGGCCGGGATTCTCCAAATCGATTTTGTTGATATAGATGAACGTCGGAATGTCATAGCGCGCAAGCAGGCGCCACAGGGTTTCGGTGTGCCCCTGCACGCCATCGTTGGCACCCACAACTAAAATCGCGTAGTCCAGCGCGCGCAGCGTGCGCTCCGCCTCGGCAGAAAAATCGACATGCCCCGGCGCATCCACGAGCATGACGTGGGTATCGCCATGGTCGAGCACGGCCTGCGACGAGAAGATCGTGATGCCACGCTCGCGCTCGATCTCGTTCGTATCCAGATGCGAGTCGCCATCGTCAACGCGGCCGCGCTTGCGAATGCGGCCCGCGTTGAACAGCATGGCCTCGGCCAACGTGGTCTTGCCGGCATCGACATGCGCCAAGATTCCAACGACCGCTTGCTTCGACATGGCTCTCCTCTTATTGCAAGCCCATCGCACGCGGCAACGGGCGTTCACGTTCCACACTGGATGATACAATTTACGGGCCGGCGGGCGAAGCGGGCCCTATCCCCCGACCGAGCTCATCGCCCCGCGTTGCCGCGCGGCGATTTTCGTAGGTTCGCGCCTTGCGAAAGCCGGCTTGCAAAACAGCGCAGCGAACGAAAATAGCCCCACCCGGGGCCATTTTCGTTCGCACGAATTATTGACATGAGCCCTCGCTCTTATGCCTCGCGCAGCCAGTCAAACGCGACACGCGCCGTGCCGTCGGACACATAGACGATACCGGCGCGCTCAAAGCCGGCCTTTATGATGGCACCCTGCATGGGCAGGTTGTCCTGATGCGTGTCGATGCGCAGGTGATCGGCACGCTCCTTGGCAAAGGCAAACATCGCAGCCGTGATACCGTGCACGGTGCCATCGGATGCTACACGGTGCAGCACGGCGTACGGAGTGTCGCTACGCCATTGACCGTCCTCAATGACGTCATAGCACTCGTCCGGGCCGGGCAAAAAGGCAAACGTCGCCACCACTCGGCCGTCGACTTCGCACACATAGCTGCCACCGGCGGCGATATCGGCAGCCAGCTGCTCGGCAGAAGGCGTGCCCTCGGGCCACTGTGTGGCGTTGCCATGCGCGCGCATAAAGGCGCGGGCCGCGTCATAGATAGCCATGACGGCAGGAATGTCGGTATCGAGGGTTTTTCTGATCATCACGCGGCGACCTCACGTTTATTGGTATCACTTTGATTGGGCAATGATACCAGCGTTTGGAGAGGGGCACGAAGCAGATGGGGAGCAAAAAGCGAGCCGCTTGGTCAAAAGCCAAAAGCGAGTTTTTGGGCGCTGCCACCGGCGGCGATATGAGCGACCTGTTTGCGCGCGAAGACGAGCGCCGCGACACCCTGGACGCCGAGCGCGATGAGGCCTGGCGCTACAAGTCGTGCGAGCGCAAAAACCGTTACGACACGCGCGCTGAGGCCGAGGCTGTTATGGCCGACTGCGAAAACCGCGGGCGGCGTGGTTTGGCCTGCTACAAATGCGAATACTGCGGTGGATGGCACCTGACGTCGCACCCTTGGAAATAGGCACTGCATCGGCACAGCATTGACGGAGCGCCAGCCATCGCACGCAAGCTACGGGCGCGGCGGCACCAAAACATCGTAACGAACGGCCTTGCCCGCAAGTCGATAGCTCGGCTTAACGCCGGCAAGCAGTGGCCCCTTCACCGGCCGCTTGATAACCACCTTGCGCGGGTGAACCGCAAGCGCAGCTTCGACCAGCGACTCCTCATCGGCGCACGGCTGTTCCAGATGATGCAAGAGTTGGAACTTCTTTTTGACCGCCGCGCTCTTGGTGCGCCCGGGAAACATGGGGTCCAGATACACCACGTCGGGAGCGGCAAGCTCGCCCTGACCGATCAGCTCAGCTACATGGCGAAGGCCGGCAATGCTGTCCTCGCCCGAATGAAGGCGCATGCGAGCCACGGCAACCGCAAGCGCCGGATCATCCGCCGCGCGATCCAAGGCATCCTTGAGGAGCGCCGCAATCACGCAATCCTGTTCATACAGATCGACGGTAAAGCCCGCTGCCGCCAGCAGCAGCGAATCCTCGCCAAAGCCCGCCGTGGCATCAATCGCCCATGGGCACTCAATGCCTTTTGCGCGTGCGGCCTTTACCAGCAGCTCTTGCTGCAGACGACCCTGTTTGAGCCGCGGAAGCATGCGGCCAAAATCGGCACGCAACTCCATCATGCCGTCGGTGAGCGTGAGGCCCTCGGACTTCCGCACGAGCTCGAGCCCCGCGGCCCGAGCAACAGAAAAGGGATCGACGACGCCCATGGGTACTCCTTAGCAAGCAAAACGAATACGTGAGCGCCGTTTATGCCAGCACCCAACCGTCCGCTATTGTCCCATATGCGACAAGACCCACCGCCCATTGCAGAATGAGGGCATCCATTTAGCGGTAAAGCACCAAATCCCGTCAGGATTGCCCTCCACCTCAACCCTGCGTTTACCCGCCGCTTCGCGGCTGTTCCATACTTGCCCGTCCGTATCATTAAAGGACTGAAATTTCGTCGTGAGGAATGCAAATGGACCATTCAGTCACACGCCGAAAGGCCTGCCGGTTGGCAATCTCGGCAGCCGGAGCCACACTGGCAGCTGTGGTACTGCCAGCCTGCTCGAACAGTCATTCCGGCATGTCCGGCAAGGCCAGGCTGAACGTAGGCGTCCGCTCGGATATCGTCGGGTTTAGCGAGCGTAATCCCAACAACGGCAAATACTACGGATTCGAAATCGACCTCGCCAACGAATTGGCAAACCGTCTTGGCTATGGAGGCTGTTCATTTATATCCGTAACGCCCGAGACACGCGAAGAAATGCTCTCGTCGGGAAAAGTCGATTGCCTGATCGCGTGCTACTCGATAAGCGACGAACGCAAAAAGCTGTTTGACTTCTCTGCCGCCTATTACGCCGACTCGGTAATTCTTGTTGTCGAAAATACATCGCTCATTCAATCCTTCTCCCAGCTTAAGGGCGGAACAATTGGCACGGTATCCGGAACAAACGCTGCACCTCAACTTGCCGCGAAGTTTTTTGAGCTGGGGCTTTCGGACGGCATCCCCCAGCAGCAGGATGCCAAGAGCGGCAACATTGACTACGACACATGGCATCTGAGCCAATATGCAAGCTACGCTGAGCTTTCCCGCGCATTGGAAGCCGGCGACGTCGACGCCATGGCGACCGATGGCGCAATTGCCAAAACCTATCTCGATGACGAGCGCACCGTCCTGCCCGATTTTGGCATCAACCCACAGCGCTACGCCGTCGCAACGCAGAAGGGCTCTGAGCTTTCACCCAAGGTTGCCGCCGAAGTACGCTCAATGCTCAAAGACAAAACAATCGATACGCTCATCGAGAAATGGAACTAAGGAAGTCCACCCATGTCCAAGCGACTAAAACAGAAGTCCGTGGCGCTTGCCATTGCCGTAGCCGTCTGCGCGTTAGCGATGGGACTCCTACTCGCCTCGATGCAAACGCGTCTATCGCAAGAGGAATACGCTTTAGAATTCGATCGCGTTGCCGCCGAACTCCCCGATCTCGTTAAAACGGCCCAGTCGGAAACGAAAGACAACACCCAAACATTTGATGACCTGTATCGCACGCGTGCCGCAAGCATCGCATTTATGGCGGCCCACGATGCCGGTTATGAAGCGACCGATGCCAAAATGGCCGAGTTCAAGGACCTGCTCAAGGTCGATAACGTTCTCGTTACCCGACGTGACGGCTCCATCATCGCCAAAGCGGCTGACACCAAAGCCGTTTTTAGCCGTGCCCGCTTCAACCAGCTACGTCAGTGCTTCGAGACCGGCAAGCCCTCCGATCCAGTTGAGGTCGATCTTCCCGATCAAGACTGGCTCATGCGATACTATGCCGCCAAAATCGATGACGACACCATGGTCATCGTAGAGCAAAATCCCCAAGAGCTGCACGCCCTTGTCAAGGACACCGGCTCGGCCGAGAGCATGCTCAAGAACATCTCGCTCGGCAGTCACGGATATGTCCTCGCCGTATCGGCAAAAACACACCTGATCACCTACCATCCCGATCAGAACATGATAGGTACCGATGCACTCGACAACGGCATCGACGTGGGCAATCTTGAAGACGGCAAGACATTCATCACTTCCGTCAAAAACACAAGCCTGTATTGTCGCGTCAAGTTGGTCGATGACACCTATTACATTCTCGCCATCCCCGAAAGCGATACCGCCTCCGCGCGCAACATCACCGTGGGCGTCATCCTCTTTGCCTTCATCGCAGTCGTCGCCGCCGTGGCACTCTATGACCTGTTTGTCCTAGCGGATGACGAACATGACGACCACGACCATCACGAATACGTCAAGATCGGTCGCGGCCTTCGGTTTAGCCCCTCCGTGGGCAGGCGCGCAACAGCCTTGTCCATTGCAGGACTCGTCTTACTTTTGGCAGTAACCTTCTATATGCAAACGCTCTTTGCCCTTTCGAGCCAGGCGACGGTCAATCGGGAGCGCTTAGAGCAGATTGATCAAACGCTCAAAAATAATGCGCTGCGCGAGGATGAACTTACGAGGCAATATAGCGAGCACTATGCCACTGCCTGCCACATTATCGCCTACATCGTTGAGCACAATCCAGAGCTCGCCACGCGAGCCGACCTGCACAGCATGGCAAACACGCTCAACATTGAGTCAATTTATCTCTACGACGGCGACGGCAATATGACGAGCTCGAGCACGTCGCAGCGATCCTACAGCCTTTCGACCAAGTACGGTGACTCCTCCTACGAGTTCCGCTCGCTTTTGGGCGGCAAGGATGAATATATACAGCCTCTCTCTATCAACAGAACCACCGGCGAGACATATCAGTACATCGGAGTCGCACTCTACGATCAGGATGGCATTGCAGACGGAATCGTGCAGATTGCCGTGCGCCCCATGCGCTTAGAAGAAATGCTCAAGAGCACCAAGATTGACGCAGTGCTCGATGGCATCAAGGCGGGCGCCGGAGGCTTCGCCTTTGCAATCGAGAAAAAAGACGGTACCGTCGCATATCATCCCAACGACCTTCTTCTTGGGAAAAAAGCATCCGAGATCGGACTGACTGACGAGCAGCTTGCAGATGGCTTTAGCGACTTCGTCTACATCGAAAACCAAAAACTCTACGCCTCCTGCTTGGAGACTGGCGACTATTACGTTTACGTCGCGGCACCCGAAGACTCCTTTATGCACCAGCGCGTTCCGCTCACCATCGCAACCGGAATCATCGCCGCCATTTGCTTTGCCCTTATCTACCCGTTGCTGACGCTCGACACCATAAACGTCGAAGAAAAGCGTTCGAAGCACGAAGGCGATTTCGCGACAAGACGGCGCAACATCACCGTCACGACGTCCGACGGCCGTGTCAAACACAGCGAAAGCGCCATTGGCCGATGGCTCAGCATCTCCTTTAAATGGGAGGACAAAACCCCCGAGCAAAAACTCGGCACAGTCCTTAAATGGTTTGCCGGCATCGCGGCGTTTATCGTCTTTTTGGCCGTCTTGTTTAAAGACGCTCTGTTTGGTCCGCGTTCGGTATTTACCTATATCCTGGGCAACGACTGGCAGCACGGTCTCAACATATTCGCGCTCACCGCTTCGATCATGTACGCCTGTGTGGCTCTCACAGTGTGCGCAATCGCGCAGGCGCTTCTTCGCATGTTGTCCAATGTGCTTGGAGCGCGCGGCGAGACGATATGCCGACTTCTCTCGAGCCTGACAAAATACGGAACTCTCATCGCTATGCTCTATTGGTGCCTCGGCGTTTTGGGTGTCGATACCGCAACGCTTTTAGCCTCGGCAGGTATCATCACGCTCGCCGTCTCCTTTGGAGCCAAAGACCTCATCACGGATATCTTATGCGGGCTCTTTATTATCTTTGAAGGCGAGTTCCGCGTTGGAGACGTCATCTCGGTTGGCGGCAATACCGGCACCGTTATGGAGATTGGTGTGCGAACCACAAAGATCAATGACGGCAACGGCAATGTCCTGCTCCTACGCAACAGCTCGATTTCGAATGTCACCAACATGACAAAACTTAATTCTTACGCCAGCATAGATATCACCATCCCGGTGGGAGAATCTCTACCCTATGTCGAAAAGGTGCTTAAAGACGAGCTCAAAAGCGTGCATGACCGCGTTCCCGCCATTATCGATGGCCCCTTCTACAAGGGCGTGGTCGACCTTAGCAGCACCGCTATGACCATTCGCGTTGTCGCCACCTGCAAGGAGACCGATCGCGGCAGCGTCATGCGTTCTTTGCGCCGTGAGGTAAAGCTCATGCTTTCCCGCCGCGACATCGCCCCCTATCAACTCGTTTTCGATCATTGCGATGCCGACGAGGCCGCTCCAAGGGAAGCTACCGCCGAAGAACTCGCCGAAGCGGACGAGTTTAGCGAAGAACAGAAACTCGCCTCGCAAGACCTGGGTAACGAACCTACCAATCAGTAATTCATGGCACCGGGCAACACCCGCACGGTGCCGTTAAGGCTCAAGGGAAAGGAACTGAACATGAGCAACAACCGTAAAGTCCTAAAGGTCATGTCCATCATCTATCTATTGGGAGGTATTTTCAGCATCGCCGCGGGCGCGTTGGCACTCACCGCGGCTTCGGGCGACGCCAGCGGTGATCTCTCGGTTTACAGCGTTGTCGTCATCGTGATGGGCATCGTCGAAATCATCGCTGCCGTGCTGGGCATCCGCGCCTCAAATAACCCCAGCAAGATTGGTGTCGTTTGGGTCTGGGCTATCATTTGCCTGGTTTGCGCCGTTGTGAGCCTGCTGCTTTCCGAGCCCTTCTTGGGCGGAGTCGGCACCAGCGCCACCGATGTCACCGCCGTGGTCGTAAGTGCCGTGTACTTCGTTTTCGCCAACCGCGTTAAAAAGGAAAGCCAGGAGCGCCTGGGCTAGGGTATCTGACCCGCCTGCACAGAGCGCCGTATATGAAAGCCGCCCTCCGTTTCTCGAGCAAACAAGAAACGGAGGGCGGCTTGCTGTGGATAGTCTTTGCATTCATTCGATTGCCACGGCACGGCACAATCGACAGCATAAAGTCAGACACCCGAGCCGACAGCGGCTAGCGCGTCAACGGATGCGCTAGCGAGCAGCGGACCCGTTGGCACAGCCCACCATGCGAATCAAGTAGTTCTCTACGACGTGATAAGCTTGGGACTTTTCATCTTTAAGGGAAACTAAACACACCGGAACCGTCAGGGCCCCTTCGCCCACAATGGGAACAATCTCAAACCCACTAGCGACCTGACCGGGAACGGGAAGAATGGCATTTAAGAAATAGCCGCGCTCGGCCGCCAAAAACGCCCCAACTTGAGCGGGGCTATCGATAACGCGCGTCTCACCTAGGACACCGAGGCTTTTGTACTGCCAAAAAATCGAGTTGTTAAAGCTATCGAACGCAGTCGACTGTCCTACCGGATAGGAGCTCAGATCAGCCACGGTCACAAAGGGCCTCTTGCCGAGCGGATGGTCGGCGGCAACGAGAATACCCGTGGGCAGGGTTCCCAGCTGCTCGCAGTCATCATTAGTATTGTCATATGTACCCACCGTAAGCAAGGCATCGAGGTCGCCCTGCTCGAGCTCCTGCTGGGCAACTCCGGGATGCACAGTGCAAAACTTCACCCGCACGCGCACACCACGCATGATAAGCGCAGATAGCCCCTTATATAGCTTATCCTCGTTATCGAATGCGGGGGCGCACAGGCCAATCGAGAGTTCCGGCATCGCTTGAGGACCAGAGGCCGACGAGACGGTCAGGTCGCATCCAGACGGGTCAAAGTTTTCAACCTCACGATATGCTTCGACGGCTGGGCGAGCCTTGGCATAAAAACTGCGACCGGCCTGAGTCGGCCTGACGCCGCTACTTCCACGCTCAAAAAACTGAACGTTAAAAAACTGCTCGAGCTCGCTAATTGACTTGGAAATGGCCTGAACGGTCACGTTGCGCTGGTGCGCCGCAGCAGTAAAACTCTTCGTCTCGAATACGGCGACAAAATAGCCGACCTGCTTGATATTCACCATTCGCCCCTAAAAAATGCACAGTTTAATCCAGTTAAACAAAAACCTAGCACAGCGCAAGTGCCATCCCCGTCACGAGCGGAGCGTTCAACTATTGGATGAACGTACACAGCACCTTGTTGAATTACAATATGCTTCGCGACATGCGTCATGCGTGCGCATCAAATACGTCATGTCCACTTCGAAAGGACCAGCCATGAGCAACGCCTGTAAATTACTCAAAATCCTATCGTTCCTCTTCTTTGTCGTCGGCATTCTAAGCGCAGGCATGGGTGCTACAGCGCTCTTTGCAGGCAGCGCGGCAGGCGATATCACGAGTGCCATGATCGTCTCTTGCGTCGTCGTCATCGTATTGGGCGTCGTCGAAATTGTGACCGCTGTCTTTGGCATCCGCGCGGCAAATAATCCCGCCAAGGCTGGCGTTGTCTGGATCTGGTCCATCGTCTGCCTAGCATGTTCGGTCATCAGTCTGCTCCTCT
>DBFABM010000086.1:0-3962 GCA_048194085.1 Collinsella aerofaciens | reverse complement strand
AATTTTGGAGTTAACTTTATAAGCACCTGTCGTAGGCGTTATGCCCTCGCGAACTCGCTTTATTAGCGCCGACGGCGTTATCAAGGCGCGAATGAGAACGGTATTACGGGAAACATCTTCGTTCAGATCGCAGCTAGAGCGCGCCTTGCTCTTACAGACTCTGCTAAATACATAAGGGTTGCTGGCGCTTTTTATTTCAACATATGAATAAGCTCCGATATACGCCGAATATAGTCCGATAACTGCATCCAGAATAATTGCCGTTTTAATAGAATCGAAATTAGTAAATGAATTGAGACAGCCGAATATGTTGGCTGTTGACCAGAGTAACCCAACTAGTGTGGTTGCGATAAATATGTGGCGCAATCGCCTAATTGCCATCTTGCTTGCCGAAAGCCTGAATGCAACAAACGTAAGTAATAGCAGAAAGACGCAAAGACTCGCCGCGCTAAAACAAGCAAGCCGGGCATTATGGAAATGAAAGTACGTGCTTGCACAGGCAAACACGGCACCGATTGATAACCTCGGAGCCGATCGAGCACCGGTTATAAATTCCGCGGCGGATAGAGAGATTGCAAAGAATAATAAGTACAGTAAAGCAAAGCATGCGTGTATAGAACTAAACATATTAGCTAGATTTCTACTTGATCATTAACTGAGCTCAGTATGACAGTCGCACTGAAAAATTACATGAACTATTGTCTTATAAGCCAATAAGCTATTGTTTCTTACAGATATCAAGGGAGGTTACAGTTGAAATGACTATGACTCCTGTATTGATTTGTAAACAGAACGGTCAATCATCAGAAACTGTTAGCTCACTACTTAGTAACGAATTCATTAATGTTAAATAAAAGTGGGGTGTTATAGGCGTTAGCCGATAACACCCCACTTTCAGTGCAGCAGAACTTGTCGAAGCCGAGCCCACCAAACACAGGTAGACCGCTTCTCTCCCCTAGTCCCGCTTAAACAAATCCCTCGTGTACACCTTGTCCGCCACGTCCGCGAGTTCGTCGCTCCAACGGTTGGCGACGATCACGTCGCAGCCGGCCTTGAAGGCCTCCAGGTCGTGGGTCACCTCGGAGCCGAAGAACTCCGGCGCGTCCAGCGTGGGCTCGTAGACCACCACGGGCACGCCCTTGGCCTTCACGCGCTTCATGACGCCCTGGATGGAACTCGCGCGGAAGTTGTCGGAGTTGGACTTCATCGTCAGGCGGTACACGCCCACGACCGGCTTCTCCTTGCCGGCGTACACGCGGTCCCACACCATCTGCAATACCTCGTCGGCCACGAAGTCCTTGCGGGTGCGGTTGGCATCCACGATGGCCTCGATCAGGTTCTGGGGCACGTCCTTGTAGTTGGCGAGCAGCTGCTTGGTGTCCTTGGGCAGGCAGTAGCCGCCGTAGCCGAAGCTGGGGTTGTTGTAGTGGCTGCCGATGCGCGGCTCCAGGCACACGCCGTCGATGACCCTTGCGCTCGATGAGGCCGCATGTCTCGATTACATGTTCAACGTCGTCAATATCCCAACTCACAAGGCCATAAGAACACATGCGACCATGCGCATTATCGATTGCCGACCCTGATGCTGTTAGCGCCGGGCGATTTTAGCCGCTAATAGTCAAACGATTTTGACCAATCCCGGTCACCGAATAATGGCCACCGTGCCTCCCCGCCGCCACTACGCTGGTGGTGCCAACACGCCGGCGTTAGGAGGACCATTGAGGTGAACGAGAGACACGATGACCTACAGGAGATTATAGACGCGGCGCTCCGGGAGATGGCCGCGGAGGAGGGCGACGGGTTCGACCCGCAGGCATGCAACCTCGCTGAGTTCTGCAGGAGGACGGGGCTCACCCGCTCCCGCGCGAGGACGGTCAGGGCCCACGGGTTCAGGGCCCTGCCCCACGGGAACAGCGGGAGGAGGGCCGCGCCGGGCGTGCTCGCCGGCCACACCGGCCTGGTGGACGACCTCCTGCGGAAGGGCGTCACCAACTCGCAGGTGATATTCGAGCGGCTGCTCGGCCAGGGCTACGCCGGCGGCCTCACCACGGTGAAGACCTATATCGCCGCGCACCGGGACCTCGTGCCCGCGAAGAGGCGGCAGGCGGCCCCGCAGGGCTGCCGCGGCCAGCGCTTCAGGACGGCGCCCGGAGAGGCCTACCAGATGGACTGGGGCTTCGTCGCGGTCGAGCGCCCTGGCGGGGAGCGGGCGCGGATCGCCTGCTTCGCCATGGTCTGCCACCATTGCGGGGGCGCCCACGTCGAGTTCTTCCCGAACGCGCGCCAGGAGAACCTCCTCATCGGGATGCTGCACGCGTTCTCGGCGCTGGGCGTGCCCGCGACCGTGCTCACCGACAACATGAAGAGCGTGGTCGTCCGCCGCGATGCCGACGGCCGGCCCGTCTGGCAGGCCGACTACGCCGAGTTCATGGGCGTCGTCGGCTTCCGCACCAGGTTGTGCAGGCCGCGCCACCCCTATACGAAGGGCAAGGTGGAGAGGCTCGTCCGCTTCGTGAAGGGGAACTTCCTCGCGGGAAGGTCCTTTGCCGACCTTGACGCCCTCAACCGGGAGGCCGCCCTCTGGTGCGCCGAGCAGGGAGGCCGCTGGCGGCGCGCGGCGGCATGCGTCCCGATGCGCGAGCACGAGGCGGCGTGCTCGGCGAACACCAGGCCGCTCGAGGTCACGGCCGAGGTCGAGCGGTACCTGTGCCCGCGCCGGAAGATCTCCTTCGACGGCTTCGTGAGCTTCGAGGGGCACCGCTACGGCGTGCCCTACTGGTACGTCCGCCGCGAGTGCAGGGTGAACCGGGAGGGGCGCGTGGTGCACATATACAGCGACGACCTCTCCCGCGAGCTCGTCGCCCACGCCGTCGGCACCGGCGCCGACAGCTGGTGCGAGGGGCAGTGGGAGACATCGCCGGCGCAGCCCGAGGAGCTGCCGACCCAGCCGGTGGGGACCGTGGTCGAGCAAATCGCCCCGCCCAGGACGAAACCCGGTTTCGAGAGGTTCGACTTCGGGAGGGCCGAATGATGGCGGGCGCGGGGGCGAGCCCCTACGAGCTCGCGAGCGACGCCGCGTCGAGGCTCGGGATCGCCGTCGGGGCGGAGGAGCTCGCGACCCTCGCCTCGGACCTCGACCTCGGCGACGGGGAGATGGCCGCCGTGGCAGCCACCTTCTCCTACCTTGCGGAGAAGAGGAGGCTCGCCTCCATCGAGACGCTGCTGAGGCTGAGCAGGCTGCCCAGGCGCGAGCCCAAGACCTTCGAGGGCTTCGACTTCTCCAGGATCCAGGGCCGGGACGCGGCCGCGCTGGGCAAGCTCCCGTCGCTGGCCGACCTCTACGCGCACCGCAACGCCGCCTTCGTCGGGCCCGGCGGCATAGGGAAGACGCACCTCGCGCAGGCCTACGGGCGCGAGTGCTGCATGCGGGGGCTCAAGACCTACTACATAAAGGCGACCGAGCTCAGGGACAGGTTCCAGAAGGCCGTCCAGCGGGGAAACACCTCGCGGGTCGTCTCCTCGCTCGTCAAGCCGTCGTGCCTCATCGTTGACGAGGTGGGGAGATGCGTCTACGACAGGCCGTGCACCGACCTGTTCTTCGATGTCGTCGACAGGCGCTACGAGAAGGAGGGGCCGAACGCGATGGTCCTCACGAGCAACATCGCCCCGAGCGGGTGGGATGAGTTCTTCACGGGCGACGACACGCTCCTCTGCGCCCTCGACAGGCTGTTCGACAAGGCGTCGGTGTTCGTGATGCGGGGCCCGAGCTACCGCGGCAGGGAGCTTGACACCTACTCGGTGGAGGCCGTCCCCCAGGCGGTGAAGGTGAGGGGGATCCAGCCCGAGGGGATGTAGGAATGCGATAGGAAAGTCATAGATGCGGGCGTGTTGGCTAAAATGGGTCGGCCGGGATTGGTCAATCTCGGCCGACTATATTTGGCTAAATTATTCCGGCGCTAACA
>DBFABM010000083.1:0-13159 GCA_048194085.1 Collinsella aerofaciens | reverse complement strand
TCTAGGCACGGGAGCCTCCCAACCTCGTTGCGGCGCGGCTGCGCCTCTGGCACTTCAACAACATTGTCGCAGCCCCGACCCGCGGTCACGAGCGGGGGCTCCTGTCGTTTCCGTGCCCCTGGATTGGGTCATAGTGTCTGTTAAGCGTGGAGAGCATCTCCTCCTCGACCACCACAATATCGCCTACCACGCCGCCGTCATTGAACAGGCTGTAATAGTCGCGGTAGCGCGGATAGAAATTGACCTCGACCGAGACCACAAAGTTGACGGTCGTGACCAGGATCGTCAAAAACGCAATGAGCGCCGGCACATCGTAGTAGGGCGCACCATAAAACAAGCCCTTGACCTGCACGCCAATGGGACCGGCCCAAATAATCACCAGGTGCGCAAAGAGTCCCAGATTGGTTAACAGACCCGTGAGCGCCAGCGGCATAAACTGATCGAGCCACTGCAAAAAGGGCCAGGGGCTGCGATCGCTCTGAGGAAAATACCGGTACAGCAGTACCACGTCCCAGGCGAGCATGACGCCGTAGCCCAGAGCAATTGACGCCAACAGGCCCTCGACCGGCGGCAGTCCCAGCGCCAGCGCGGCCAGGGCGCACAGGCACGCCACGCCAATGGCGGCCGTAAAGCTGCAAAGGATGCCGCGGTAATCCTTGATGGCCGTGAGGTAACTCATGCCGTTCCAGTTGACGATCATAATGTTGAACAGCCACAGGCACAGCAGCCCCTGCAGCAGCGTGGCGCCCGAGAACAGCAAAAAGACGCCGTAGAGCACCGTGCCCGCAACGAGCATGATGGTATTAGATCCCCAAAACGAAGGCAGGATCTCATCCTCGCGCTCGGCAAACAACATATCGGCCAAAAAGCGCGTGACCGGCATAGAGAAAAAGCTCGTGAGCAAAAGTGAGGCCAGCAGTGTGTAGGTCACCATGCACACCAGCAGATCCTGGTTGGCACGGCCCACACCCCACAGACCGCACAGCACCAAGATACCCACCTGGAGCAGCACGCCCAACAGCATGGGGCCCGTGCACACAATGCCGGCGTAGCCGTAAGCGCGCATCGTGGCAAACAGACCCTTACGCCTAAACAGGCGCTTGAGCTCAAAACCGATTCCGGCCACCGGCTACTCCCCCTCTCTGGGCAGGTTAAACGCACACGCCGTCTCGTCGTACAGCGCGCGATAGTTGGCGAGCATCTGCTCGTGCAAAAAGTACGTGGCAACGCGACGCTGCCCGCGCTCCCCCATCTCAATGCGACGGGCGCGGCTCACGCACATGCGCTCCATGGCATCGGCCAGGCCCTTGCGATACATGGGCGGCGTCACAAAACCCGCCACGCCAAAGTCGTCGCCCGGGGCGCCTTCGAGCAGCTCACGGCAGCAGCCCACCTCGGTCGTCACGCAGGGACGACGCGCTGCAAGCGACTCCAGCACGCTAAGCGGCTGGCCCTCGGAGATGCTCGTCAAAATGGTAAAGTCGAGCTTTTCCATGTACTCGACCACGTTGACGCGACCGGTAAAGATCAGGTCGCGCACGCCCAGGGTATCGACCAGCGCGTGGCACTCGGCGCCGTACTCTTCGTCGTCCACGCCGCCCATGATGTGCAGGCGCACCTTGGGCAGGCGCTCGTGCAACTCAAAGAAGGCATAGATCATGGTCTTGACGTCCTTGATGGGCGCCAGGCGCACCACAGCGCCAATGTCCACCCAGCCGTCATCGGGCTTTAAGGGAATGTCCTTAAAGCGGTTGAACTGGATGCCGTTGGGGATGACCAGGCATTTGTCCGCATCGCAGCCCATATCGATCTGCGTCTTGCGGGCGTTATGGAACAAACTCGTCACGCGGAAGGCGCGGCGGTAGATCTCCTCCGAAAGCAGGTAGAAAAAGCGGATCCAGCGGTCCTTAAACGACGGCACCACCCAATCGGCGCGAATGATCTCTTCCTCGCGCTCGCGGGTATAGATGCCATGTTCGGTCAGCAGCACCGGCGCATGGTGAACGCTTGAGCCCAGGCAAGCGAGCAGGCCGCCGTAGCCGGTCGAGATAGCGTGGTACACATCGGCAACCGGCACCTCGCTGCCCAGCAGGTAGAGCACCGGCAACAGCATAGAGCGCATGGTGTGAAATGCGTCGGCAAAGGGCGTGTAGGGGTACTCGGCAAGGCACACGTCGCGGAAGATATCCATAAACGTGCGGCTCTGCAAAAACGAGAGCGGATGCACGCGGCGGCGCTGGAAGATATCGAACAGCACGTCCCAGTCCGGATTGGAGAGCGACACCAGGCGGCGTAGCGCCTCGCGCTCGCGGTCGTTAAAACTGGCTTCATGTTGCTCGCCCGAAAGCCGCAGGGCATCGTCCAGGAACACCTCGTGCACCTCGACCACGTTGCTGGGCAGCTCGTAGACAAATTTGCCGCGGTCGGCAGCATGCGCGCCAATCACCCACAGCACAAACTCGTGCTCGGGCATGGCCTGGATATAGCCATGCATCCAGGTAGATACGCCGCCGTGCACATAGGGGTAGCAACCCTCGAGTACCAGGCAGATTCTCATCTGTCGCCACCCTCCTTGCGCTCGATCGTCAGGGTCTTATCATTTGCCTTGAGCAGATACAGATTGCCCGTAAGGTGCGTCAGTTCGCCACCCGTCACCGCACCCGGCTCGCCATTATTGGCGCGGAACATGAACCACGCCTCGTCGTGGAAATTGCCCAGGCTAAGCGTCCAGGCATCCGCACTGGTATCCACGCTCACCGTAACCGACGAAAAGCGCTGGATGGCACCGGAGCACTCCGACGCCGTCTGGCGGCGCAGGTCGGGCGCAGACTTGGTAAGCCAGTCCAGGTAGTCGGTCAGGCCGCCCTTGTAGACTTCCCAGCCCTCCTTGGCGCCGCGATCGGGATCGAGCAGGTCGTCCGGATGCATAAAGTGCGTGCTCACGTAGTGCATGTTGAGCTCGGACACGGCTGCCAGGCGCATATAGGAATCGTCGACCATGCCGCCCGAGACAATACGTGGCTGCTCCACAATGCCATCGCTCGCCACGCCAAACTCCTGCACGTACGGCAGGTCGGTGCCATCCTCAAAATACGTACTGGCAATGGTCTTAATTCGCGGAGCATCGGTACCGATAAGCTTGCGCGCGCGGGCCGAAAGGATATTTGACGGCGGAACGTAGACCGAGCCGTGCGCGTTGGGCAGCACCTCGTCCTGGAAGGCTATAAGCTCGTTGAGCGAAGCGACGAGCGTTTCCTTGTTTTTCCACGTCTTGTAGACGTACAACGTACCATAGTCGGTGTCCCAGAGCGCAAGCGGCTGATGGTTGTAGCCGTGAAAGCCCAGCTCTCCGCCCATCTGCAGCAGCATGCCGCCAAAGTAGCGGAACTGCGTGGTATCGGCCTGGCACGCGGGCTCGGTCTGGTTAACCGCGTCCTCGTAGTTTTCGATCATCACGCCGGTATAGCGAATGCCGTATTTTTGCGCGAGCTTTTGCAGATCGGGCCACCAGACCTTAGCATAAAAATCGGCGACGGAAAGCCCGTAGTCGCGCTTGATGTAGGTGCCGTCGCCCGAGGGCACAGGGCTGGGAAAGTCGTCCAAATAGAACACGGCGCTGTTGATGACCGGATAGGCCGTGGCTTCACCCAGCAAGCTTATGGCCGAAGCATAGAACCCACGCAAGACCTTGTCGTAGATGCCAATGTTGCACACCACGGTGTGACCACTGCCGCAATCGTTAGACCAAATGAGCGGCGTGCCCGCGTCACCGGTCTTTGCCCAGACGTGCGCCGTTTCGCGCAATGAAACCGAGAGCGAAGAATCGAAGGGATCCGAGAACTCGTAGCGCTCTCCCCCGCCCAGCATAAAGTCCTCACTCGGCACAATGCTTTCGGCTTTTACATAGTCATATCCGGCCGATTCAATGCCAAGCTTGGAGGCAATCACTTGCAGATAGCTCGAGTTATCCGGCGGCATGGCGAGCATAAGAGAACCGCCAGCACTCACCCAACCCATAATGTCGCTCAGGTGCGTACCGAGCCCATCGAGCGACGGCATGAGCAAAATCACGCGATCGAAGGAGGTCAGCGAGGGAATGGCATCCGCACCATCCAGGGCAAGGTCCACGTCGCGGTGCGCGATCTTCATGTCCAGCAAAATCTGGTCGAACTGTTCCTTTACGTCCTCGACGCCAGCTTGATCGGAATCGGTAATGACCAGGCACGTGGGCTTTTGGCCAAAGATTGCCGAGGAGGCCGGCACCGCATCGTTGGCGGCAAGCATCCCCAGCTTATGCTGGCCCGCACTGTACTGCACGCCGGCGCGTTCGATCAGCAGCACGGCGGCCATGGCAATAAAGACCGCCCACACCACGAGGAGTCCCATCCAACGAAAGCGGCCTGCACGGTCGCGGATATGTTGCGCCACACTCATCCGGCCTCCTCCCCGTCGCGCCAAAACGCCAACTTTTCGCGGTTGTCGGCGCTCAAATACACATGCTGCTTGTCAATCGCATCGATCACACGGTGAACCTCGTCACCATCGCGGCGCATCACGGCAAGGCGCAGGCAAAGCATCCAAACCTCCTGCTCCTCGGGCACGTCGAAAACCAACTGATCGGTCACGGCCTGCGCCTCGTCGATCTGTCCGACATCGGCCAGCGTCGTCGCGTATCGAATGCGCAGCTCAAGGGTATCCTCGCGCTCGCAGCGACGCGCAAGCAGGCGCGCGTACTGTTGGCGCTGAATCTGAGCCACGCGCCCCTCGGCCAAGCTCGAGCCCAAGTATTCACCAAGAAAATCGCAGTATTCGTTGAGGTTTTGCGCACTCGGGTCCGTCTTAAAGGCACGCTCCAGCTGCTGCAGTTTAAGGTCGGACTCCTTGGAGATCTGCGCCACCGCCGTCGCGGCATAGTGCGCCACCTCAACGTCGTCGTTAAGCTTAGCCGCCTGCAGCTGCGCCAGGTACGCGTCGGGCTCCTCGGTGAGCATAGAGAGCATTAGGCGGCGCCGGTATGCCGGGTCGTTGACGATGAGCGCCTCCTCGAGCGGGACCACGCCCGCATCGGCGTCACGGTCGTGCACCAAGATGCTGCGATGCAGGTCGTCGTTGAAGCGCAGCGACTCCAGCGCAGACTCTTTCAGCCCCTCGCAAAACACCGCACTGCGGACAGATAGCAGAACCACCAGCAACGGGCCCCACAGCGGCACCAGCACTATCACAGCCAGCATATGCCCGCGCACCGGCAGCAGGCCCAGCTTCATGAGCGTCCACAGCATCAGGCAAACCAGCGCATGAATCAGCAGCAAGACGGCAGCAACGACAAGCGAGATCAAGCGGCACCCCCCTCACCGTCACCGGTGTAAGAGATGTGTTGCAACAGCGCCACGATGTCCTCGCCATCGACGGGCTCCACCGCAATCTGCTTTGCGCTCAGGCGCTCGCGGATAATGGGCAGATCGCACGCCTTTGCCTGGCGCATAAGCAGGTAGAGCACGTCGCCGTCGACCAAGCCCGCCGCGTCGCTCTCGCGGATTGCCGACCCGATTGCGCCCACCAGCTCGCCGACAGGCTCCATGCCCGGTACCACGCGCAGGAGCAAAAAACTCCCCATCTTGCTATCTGCGAGCGCCTGCTCCGCCGCGAGCTCTTGGCCAAAGGCAGCCTGCTTGAGCACGCAAGTGCCGTCAACGCAGCGTTTATCCTGCGCCACCGCCTCATAGTCAAAGGCACGGCCCAGCGCGCTTTCGACCAGCCCGCACAAGATGCGGAACAGGTTTTGATAATAGAGAGTCATTTGGTTTTCGGCCGCACGACGCACAAAGATCAACACGGCGGGTGCCCCGTCGCGCTCGATCGTGTATCCAAACATGGGAAGCCCCGGCGTCAGCTCGCGGTTCACCCACAGGTTCGAACGGCCCCCGTCGCCCAAAAGAGGTGCAAGCTGCTCAAGCGTGAGCGAGCGTGCGGCATCTTCGGCAATCGCGGGACTTGCTGCCACCAGGCGTGCAAATGCCCCGCCCGAAACATGGTAGATCGCCACCGAATCGTTCTCGAGGATCTCGCCCAGAAGCTCGCAGCACTTGCGATAGATGTCGCGTGGGTTGAGTACGTCGAGCTCCTGCGTCACGGCAAAGATCTTGCCAAAGCTGTCGTGGCGACCCACGATCTGGCGCCTGTACGCGCGCTTGTCCTCGATCGCGTCGTGGTAGAGCTGCGTAAGGAACGTATTGCGGTTGCGCACGAGCTCGTTTTGATCGCGCTCCGCCCTAATGGCTTCGCTGTTGCGCAGCTGCACATAGCCGCACACGGCACCCACCACAAAGTACGCAATAAACGGCAGCCAGTTGGACGGCTCGTAGAACAGGCCCTGGAAGGTATAGCCGTACTGAGTAAAGTAGCTCGCGGCCAAACCCACCGACGCCAACAGCGCCGCAACCAGGCCAAAGTCCAAGCCATACAGCGTGCCGATCAACACCACGTAGAGCAGGCGATAATCGAGCACGTTGAGCTGGGCCGATTGTGAGAACAGATGCTCCAGCACCTCGAACAGAACCCAGGCAACGCCCGTCTCCAGGCATTTGATGGGCAGCGAGCGCATCTGGATGCGGTCGATGGCGGCACGCAAGGGGTTGACCTTCTTCGCGCGACCGGCATCCCAACGCGCCTGAATGGTCGAAAGATCGCGCATCAGGTCGTAGCGCTGAAACCAACCATAACGAACGCGAACGATGTCGCTGACGGGCATGGCGTAGCCGGCAGAATCGCCATAGGCAACCGAGAGCCCTAGGAACAGCGCCTTGAGAGCCTCGCCCACCTCACCCGCCGTGTGATGGAAGGTATCGGCAACGTCGAGCGTCTCGAAGTTACCATCCCAGCTATCGAAGATGCGGCGCACCAGCACCGCAAGCTCCTCGGCACACAGCAGGGGAAACGCCGCATCCTGCGCGCCCTGCAGAGCGACCGATCCAGTTGAGCACGCGTCGAACAGCGGCACCAAAAACGGGTCCTCCAGCGTGGCAGACGCGGTATACAGGAACGGCACGCGCAGGATCTTGGTCTGAACGCCCTCGCGAGCAGCGTAGTAGCGGCACAGGTCGTTGGCTGCGCGGGCGATAATGCCCTTGCCCGTTCGCGCCGCGGCGTCGGTGGCACCCTCGGCACCCGCGGGCCCCGCTACATACAGCAGTTGGACCCGGCGACCCGCGCACGCACGAAAGACCGAGCGCAACAGCTCGATATCGCCCACGGTATCGGTATGCGGGGTAAGGTAATTGGAAAGGTAGACCATGCGGTCGAACTCGTAGGCCTGATCCAGGTGTTGCAGAAGCTCTTTCCACGAGGAATGGGGCGACGACTCGTCGCGGTACGCGTCCTGCGCGGCTACGACCTGCACATGGTCCCCGGGGAACGCCTTGGCACAAAAGTCATCGTCAACATATGCGGTGTTGCCAACAACCAGCACCTCCATGGCGCACCCCTCCCCTTAATTCCACATTTGTCATAGTCAAACATGCGTATTGTACGCTGTCAACGCGAGCCAAGGCGCCTTTAAGGCTGTTTTAAGAACTTTTTTAGGGAATGTGGGGACATCGAGAGTGCTAAATGAACGCCCAACCGGGGGTGCGGTGAAAAACCGAGACCGACAGACCAGACCCCTGTTTTAGCCTTCCGCGACCTGCGGTTTTGTTGTCGAAATTCGGTTTACGCTCGGAGGTTTCCGATTTTTCCCCGCACTTCCGAAAAGCACGCTTAAACCGCGCGTCCCGAAGCGAAAACCACCGGATATTTGTTTCTCCCCAAATGAGATCCTTGTTTTGCCAGGCCGAATCTTACAACCAAACAAAATAGAGGGCCAACGCATCAGCCCTCTTCAGGTGTCGCCCGAAGGCTTCCACCGCAATTGATTTAATTCTAATCGATATCACTTGTTTGACCACGATCACGTCAACCAGTAGAAGCCGCCCATGCTCGATCATTCCATCGCCGGGATGGTGCTTGGCTAGTACGCCACACATTGCATACATGAAAAAAGGGCAACACTCTCAGTTTGAAAGTGTCACCCTTAAAGCCCCCAAAGAGCTTTTGTATTGCAGGAAGATACTCTACACCATCCTTGATTGGCAGGTCGAAACAGACGCCATTGTGATTTCAAGCAGAAAGCGTTATATTAAGTATGCATTTGCACGTGGCGTTCGCACTATACACTCAGATGCCATAGTTTACAAAGATGGCCTTCTTCATAGACGCTAGGTGGGATTACTCACTAGTAGCCGATATGTCGAAGGCCTTTTTGTACTTAAGGAAATCATACATTCAAATAAGCCGTTTTAGCTCGCTATTACCGTGGATTATCTTGCGATCGTCCGTGATGAACGCCCTCAGATACTCGAGCAACTCACTTAAATCGAGCTCATCCTCCTCAAATGGCCACCGAGAATTGAGCACAGGGTTATTTAAAAGTGAGCAGTTTAATCAAGAAGGCCTCACCCCTGAGAGTAGGGCGCAGCGCTCGATCTATTGTTCTCCCGGACGGGCAATTTGGCGAGACCACTCGGAAAGGATGGACGAAGCAGCCGTGCGGTTACACCAACATTTCCGACGCAATCAGAATCGCTATTCTTAGCAGAAGAAGCACCGTAGATGCGGCGGTCCAGTTGCTATCGGCGTTCTTGGGGAGTGCCGAGTAAGTCGCGGTTTTGGCCTTGGATATGGAAGTGCTGGCGACCGTGGCTTTGGTCACCTTACCCACATCAAAGCGTCGCCACTACATTCGTCGACGCACACCACACATAAAAACTGCGCCATCCATAAAAATAGGGGATGCCCTCCCTAGGGAAGGAACCCCCTTGCAAAACTTCGGCCAAAGAAAGGCTTCTGTTTTTTGTTGTGAAGAAAGCATAGCTCTTTTTTGGCATCTAAGGCGTTGCGACAAAGCTCGTCACAGATTCATCGTTAATCAGCGTCCACTGGAAACCACGCACTAATCACCTTCGTGAGAAAGTCAAATCCAGTAGACACCTGAAGATTGCCCCGGTAGTAATCGACATGCCTATTCATTCTTTGAACAAACACTGTCAGGCTCTTTGCTCGATGTTCGGAAACGCCTTGTGAAGCAAGCTCCCTGTGCGCATACAACGTAGTGACAATCTGCTGTATACGATCATTGCTCATCTTTGACTTACGCTGGTCGAGACCGATGCCGGCTATGGTCGACAACTCCCGCGTTACAACGTAGCTTGGCTTAAATTGCGGTCTATCAGCACGCAGGTTATTCAAAATGCAGCTATTATGAGCGCATGCATTTCTTAATGACTTGACTGCTTGAAGAATATAGAACTCCTTAAGCATCTCGCGGTCGTCAAACCTATTGGCGCAAAACTTGTAAAAATAGAGGAAAGAGCCGAAGGAGACGACTTCGATAAATGCCCACGCGGGGAAGTCGAAATCAGCATACCTGGCGATCAACCCACCAGTGTAGGGACTGTTCTTGCATCTGAGAATCTCGTCTTTGAGCGAATTGCACGGCGTTCCATCTGGCTTCGTGCCGTCGTAGGAAGAAATGAACTCCGAGACGACCGCATAGCCGTCCTCCCCCTCCGTCTCGATTCGCTTCAAGAGCTTGACCTTTGCGAAATGTTCTACATCGAGCGTAAGCGGCAGCATTTCATAACGAAGGAGCATGTCGACAATCGACAAATCGACCAGCATCTTAAAGTCTAGATTTGCATACTCTCCCTTACGGGCTCCTTCTTCAACTTTAGGAAACCCAAGTCGATAAGCGCGCAGGCGAAAATAGTTGTTGTTCTTCTCCAGGTAAGCTCTGGCATCATCTTCGCTCATCAGCGAGAAATGGACGCCTCTCGATTTGAGATGATCAATCTGCTCTGACGCCGTAAGCCACGGCTTTCTATTGGCGTCGGTCATCAGATCTCCAATCTCATGAATAGGCTCGGGCTTTAATAGTAACGCGCTAAATCGATGAAGCAAAAGGAGGCAGACGTGGGCACTCACAACATAATTACAGCAAAACGAAAAAGTGACCCAACCCCTCGCTTTGCCGTCGAGTCATTATGATAATAAACAACATACGACGATGAGGAGCCCGAGCGGAACTCAAGTAGACGGGAACAACGTGCAATCAATCGAACCTCTAAAAACCACGGACGGTCTGGGCGAAGGCAAAGGCGGTATTTGGAAGAAGTGGCCTTGGAAAGACCCAGATCACTATGAATTAATGTCTGATCTTATTCTTAAGGCTAACTACAGCATTCAGGACTTCAATTCCACTATCAAAGACGGATTTTCTCCCAACATCAAAGACACTGTATTTCTGGTAGCACTTGCCACCTGGATTAAAGATGCATACTGGCAGATTAATTACGCCTGCTTGAAAGAAGTAATTAGAGCAAAATTTGAGTTCTCAAGACAGAATGAACTCACAGAGGCGCGTAATTATCTTGAGGCGGTTCGCTCAATCGTAATTGCACACCCCTTAAATTCGACGAGGCATGAAGAATACGGCTTTGGTCCAGAGGGCCGAATTTGTATTGACGTACGAAGGAAAAGCCTTCTCGACTCATATCCGGGCAGAGCAATCTATCGCATCACACCAAAAGGATTCGAAGAAACCGACAGTGTCGAGGACAACGAAATCGCGCTAATGACCTGTCGCAGCACTCAAGCAGAAATAGGCAAGTTACATTTTGAAAAATGCTGCCTTGACATGTGCGATATCCGCAACTCAGCTCAAGTCTACATTGACGCTTTATACGAACTCGATCGACATCTCGGTCGACTAAGAAAGAAAGACTTCGAAGCATGAGTGTGATCTTCGCTAGCGAATTGATCTGCGCTCAGCCGTAACTGCATTTTGAACATCCTTTAGATGCTTCTGCGCCTTTCGGCGTATATCTTTTAGTTCCTTAACTGGATCAACGTCGACCTCATTAAAAACATGGGTTATATCACCGTCACGATATGCAACAAAGGAAAAGCCGCCTAACTTGCCGACAGCTTTGCCGTGCTGCGATAGCAATTTCTTCATATCTCTGCGAGCGGCACGTATTCTAGGCTCAGAACAATCCAGAAAATGGCAGAATAATTCAAGCACAAGCTCCTGGTACTTCATGTTTGTATATCTGAAGCAAAGGTACGGGCAGCCGGACGAATCACGTTCTTTCATTATCGAAATTGACTTGCTTAAGAAAGCGCGCAGCTTTGGCGAGGTATTGTAGTCGCGCATATCGGCAATTTGGTCAAGATCAAATCGGACCCTAATCAAACCGTTTTCCCTAACAAGCGAAACAACGGTTTGACCATGCTGAACGGGATTTCGTATCTCATACATAAAAACATAGAGGCCACCTCGGTCATACCAAGCAGAAGGCAACTTCCAATAGTTTTTATATAGTTCTTTTTCAGAACCTCGGTCATAATCCCGCATGACCGCTTGCATTCTATCGACAAGACCACGGGCTGCGGATACATAATTACCAAAGGCGGCGTTAACAACAGTCCTTTCGCCAAAACCACCGCTGGTAAAACCGTCGGGCAAGAAGTCAGACTGATCGCACGGAACCAGGCGCCGCAGTTCACCGTAGTTCCATCGAAACTGTTCATACAGTTGGTTAACCTCCCAAAGTGACCGCACAACACCGTCATACTCTTTCACTTTGGTTGCAGAATCGCCCTCGAGATATTCAATCTTTGAAAGCGCTTCCTTGGCTTCGTCGCTCACCGATTGAAGCGGCAAAACATGAACTAAATCTGCCAAAGTAATCCCCCCTTGAATCCCGGATGTATGAATCGGCCCGAAGCAACACCGCCCTCGAAAGGACGTCTAGCGTCAAAACGGCAACATCGCATGTCCACTCAAGTTCGAACCCAGAGAAGCATACATCGACGACCTAATAAACGGGCATTTCTATATCAATGCTGCCGACTACTACCATGGTCTGTCTGGCGAACAGGGCAATCCGTTCGAGGCCTCCATGGCTCCTAGGGTGTGCCCCATTAGGATCCCCTAATACACTAGCCCGCCAACTAAATGCACGTAAAACCTCAACCGAATTGTAAGCTCAAGAAGAAACCCCACGCGCTAAAGCAACAGTTACCTTTGCGCGCCTTTGCGCGATCATCCTGAAGCAGATGCAGCAATGACCTCGCTAGCGCAACAGCCAGTTATAATTTCAAAAAACCTGGTCTATTTAAATCGCGCTGTGCCCCCCCCCCCTATCGCAAAGCTAATAGTTCATGGCCGTGTCTGTTGGGACGATAGCCGCAAAACGAGTACAACTCCGATTCGCACTCAGTTCCTGGACAGACAAGCTCATCTTCAAAAAACAAATGATTAAGACAAACAGGGTTCTTGGAATGTTCAAGACACAGGTAACGTCCAGCTTTACTGGAATAATGCCAGCGCCCAAAGTCGACAATCATTGATTTAAGTGCGTTGGCAGAGCGCCTTCCAAAAAATACCCCTCGAATCGCCAAATTTCCATGTGCGGCATCCGGAGTCATTCTTAAATTAAGCCCTCTGCCACCGCCCACAGGACTATAAGCAACACAGGATTCGTATGAATAAAACTCATCAACAATTGCATTGCTCAATTGATAGGTAGTCTCACCGAGAACTTCAAAAGGGCGAGAAAACTCTTGATGCAAATAATCATGCAGCAGGCAGTATTGTCCGAATGCAGTCGGGCTTTGCCCAAACAGCCTACGCACTTCGGAAGGAATATAAACACCAATACCAATAGCTTTAATAGGTCTAGCGACCTCATACGCTATTAAAGCAAATTGGTCACCAACGTTCACCCTGGCTTCGTCAAGCGTAGTGACTGGGTCACCGCAATTGACATATAAATAACTCTCACCGGGTTTATTTAATCGCCCAAAATTGACAACGCAATTATTCGGCGGCTCCCACAGTTGACCCTGGTCAATAAACTGAGCTCCATATTCGAGAGAAGAAGAAACGCTTCGAGCGCGAAAAACGGTCGCCCCCTTAGGTAGGCTAACGTATTCAGGAAACTGTATGTACATTCCATCAACACGAAGCTGATTATGCAATACTTCTTGAGCATTTTCATGGCGAACATCAGCCCAAAGAGAACTTAGAGCTGGCAGCCTACATTCAAATTCCGCCTTTTCCAAT
>DBFABM010000079.1:0-17711 GCA_048194085.1 Collinsella aerofaciens | reverse complement strand
CAGGGCATGACCAAAAGGTCAATGCCCTGCCTTTTTCATGCCACCTTGTACGCTCTGGGGGCCGCTCGCTTGCGTATACTCAACCTGTTGCGTTCCGTTGATCCCTTGGGGACGGAGGAAAACGGGTCATTTTGAGGTGTGATTCGGAAGTATGCGGCAAAATCCTGATGGGTTGACCACACCGCATATGCTCAAGCGCTCTACCTGCGGGTTTGTTATCGCAAAACCCCTGTGCGCTCAGCAAGTCCAAAATTTGCCGCATACTTCCGAAAACGTCGCCGATCTACAGGTAATAGGTGAGTGCGGACAAGCGCTGGAGTGCGACGTTTCCCCAGATAAAACCGACCAAAATAAACCTGTCCCTATTTGGAAGGGAACGTTGCCCCGACGAGCACGTCGGATTCCCGGACCGGGCGGCCCAGGTTTTAAGTTTGTCGCGAGTTCCGCACGAGCCGGAGGCCACTTAATGTGGCCTCCGTGCGAGCCAGGACTGTAGAGCATCAAACTTAACCCCTGTGCCGCCCGGTCTGGGAATCCACCCGCGCGCACAGGAGGGGATTCCTTTTGTGTAGGCTTTGCGGAAATATGGCTATTTTGGGATACGCCCGGCGGCGTGGTCTGTTGACGGCACAGCTAACGGCACGTATCCTATCGAACTGCGTGTTTCGTAGGGGGATGCTGACCCCTCGATTCAAGCCGTTGCACTTTACAGAAAGCTGGAATCATTCGAGAAGGAGTACGCTTTGCCTACTATTAACCAGCTGGTTCGCCAGGGCCGTCGTTCCGTGCCCAAGAAGTCCAAGAACGCTGCTCTGCAGCACAACTCCCAGAAGCGCGGCGTGTGCACCCGCGTCTTCACCACGAGCCCCAAGAAGCCGAACTCGGCTCTTCGTAAGGTTGCCCGTGTTCGCCTTGTCAACGGCATCGAAGTTACTGCTTACATCCCGGGTGAGGGCCACAACCTGCAGGAGCACTCCATCGTGCTCGTCCGCGGCGGTCGTGTCCGTGACCTCCCTGGTGTCCGTTATCACGTCATCCGTGGCGCCTACGACGCTGCTCCGGTCCAGAACCGTATGCAGGCCCGTTCCAAGTACGGTGCTAAGCGCCCCAAGGCTAAATAAGCCAGATAACGTTTTGATACTTTCGCCGTGTGCCGCCTAAGCGCCGCACGGTAGACACTTAAGGAGATTTCACATGCCGCGTCGTGCAGCAGCTAATCGTCGTGAGGTTCAGCCTGACGCCGTTTACAACAACCGCCTGGTGACTCAGCTCATCAACAAGGTCCTTCTTGACGGCAAGAAGGCCACCGCTGAGCGCATCGTTTACACCGCTTTCGAGATCGTTGCCGAGAAGTCCGAGGGTGGCGACGCTCTCGCTACCTTCAAGAAGGCTATGGACAACGTCAAGCCCACGCTCGAGGTTAAGCCCAAGCGTGTCGGTGGCGCTACCTATCAGGTCCCGATGGAGGTCAACTCCCGTCGTTCCACCGCTCTGGGTATCCGCTGGATCGTCAACTTCTCCCGCGCTCGCAAGGAGAAGACCATGGCCGAGCGTCTCGCCAACGAGATCCTCGACGCTTCCAACGGCCTGGGCGCTTCCGTCAAGAAGCGTGAGGACGTCTTCAAGATGGCCGAGGCCAACCGCGCGTTCTCTCACTATCGTTGGTAAGTTAAGGTAAGGAACTAACATGGCTAAGCCTAAGTACAAGCTTTCCGATACCCGTAACATCGGCATCATGGCCCACATCGATGCCGGTAAGACCACCACGACCGAGCGTATTCTTTACTACACCGGTAAGACCCACAAGATCGGTGAGGTCCATGAGGGCGCTGCCACCATGGACTGGATGGTTCAGGAGCAGGAGCGCGGCGTAACCATTACCTCCGCTGCTACCACGTGCTTCTGGAACAAGGACGGTAAGGACTACCGCATCCAGATCATCGACACCCCGGGCCACGTTGACTTCACCGCCGAGGTCGAGCGTTGCCTGCGCGTTCTCGATGGCGCTGTCGCCGTCTTCGACGCCGTTGCCGGCGTTCAGCCCCAGTCTGAGACCGTTTGGCGTCAGGCTTCTACCTTCAACGTCCCCCGCATCGCCTTCATCAACAAGTATGACCGCGTGGGCGCTGACTTCTTCAACGCTATCGAGACCATGAAGGATCGTCTCGACGCTAACGCCGTGGCCGCTCAGGTCCCGATGGGCGCCGAGGACAACTTCTGGGGCGTCATCGACCTGGTCACCATGACTGCATGGGACTTCAAGGCCGACGAGAAGGGCATGACCTACCCCGAGCCGATGGACGAGATCCCGGCTGAGTTTGCCGACATCGCTGCCACCAAGCGCGAGGAGCTCCTTGACGCTGCTGCCAGCTTTGACGACGAGCTCATGGAGAAGATCCTCATGGAGGAGGACTTCACCGTCGAGGAGCTCAAGGCCGCTCTGCGCAAGGGCGTTCTGGCCAACGAGCTCAACCTCGTCTTCGTGGGCTCCGCCTACAAGAACAAGGGCGTTCAGGAGCTGCTCGACGCTGTCGTCGACTACCTGCCCAGCCCGCTCGACGTTGAGGCCGTCACCGGTACCGATCCGGACACCGGCGAGGAGATCCAGCGTCATCCTTCCTTCGACGAGCCCTTCTCCGGCCTGGTCTTCAAGATTATGACCGACCCGTTCGTCGGTAAGCTCACCTATGTCCGCGTTTACTCCGGCCGCGCCGAGTCCGGCTCCTACGTGGTCAACGCTTCCAACGGTCAGCGCGAGCGCCTCGGCCGCATCCTCGAGATGAACGCCGCCGAGCGTATCGACCGTGACGACGCTGCCGCCGGCGACATCGTCGCTTGCGTCGGCTTCAAGAACTCCACCACCGGTGACACCCTGTGCGAAGAGGGCAAGGAGATCGTCCTCGAGAAGATTGAGTTCGCTAAGCCCGTTATCGACGTTGCCATCGAGCCCAAGACCAAGGCCGAGCAGGACAAGATGTCCCTGGCTCTGACCAAGCTCGCCGAGGAGGACCCGACCTTCCAGGTGTCCACCAACCACGAGACCGGCCAGACCATCATCGCCGGCATGGGCGAGCTGCACCTCGAGATCATCGTCGACCGTCTGCTCCGCGAGTTCAAGGTTGACGCTAACGTTGGTAAGCCCCAGGTTGCCTACCGCGAGACCGCTGGTCACGACGTCGAGAAGGCTGAGGGCAAGTTCGTCCGTCAGTCCGGCGGTCGCGGTCAGTACGGCCACGCCGTCATCAAGCTCGAGAAGATGGAGGAGGGCTTCGGCTACGAGTTCGTCAACGCTATCGTCGGCGGCGTCGTGCCCAAGGAGTACATCCCGTCCATCGACAAGGGCATCCAGGAGGCCCTGAACACCGGTGTTATCGCCGGCTTCCCGGTCCTCGACGTTAAGGTCACCCTGTTCGACGGTTCTTACCACGAGGTCGACTCCTCCGAGGCCGCCTTCAAGATCGCCGGTTCCATGGCTATCAAGGACGCCCTCAAGAAGTCCGATCCGCAGCTGCTCGAGCCGATCATGGCTGTCGAGGTCGAGACCCCTGAGCAGTACATGGGCGACGTTATGGGCAACCTCTCCGGTCGCCGCGGCAAGATCGAGGGCATGGAGGATCGCAAGAACAGCAAGCTCATCCGTGCCAAGGTGCCGCTGGGCGAGATGTTCGGTTACGCTACCGACCTTCGCTCCCAGACCCAGGGCCGTGCATCCTACACGATGCAGTTCGACTCTTATGAGCCCGCGCCCAAGTCCATCGTGGACGAGGTCATGAGCAAGAACGCCTAAGTTCGAGCTCCCTGTTACGTAATCCGCGAGAACATCTCTCGCACTCTTTGGAGGTTTAAGTTGGCTACCCAGAAGATCCGCATTCGCCTCAAGGGCTATGATCACGAGGTCGTCGATCAGTCCGCGAAGCTCATCGTCGAGACCGCTCAGAAGACCGGCGCTCGCGTTTCCGGTCCTGTCCCCCTGCCCACCGAGCGCAACCTGTACACGGTTATCCGCTCGCCGCACGTGAACAAGGACTCCCGTGAGCAGTTCGAGATGCGCACCCACAAGCGCCTCATCGACATCCTCGACCCCACCTCGGGCACCGTTGATTCGCTCATGCGTCTCGACCTCCCCGCTGGCGTCGACATCGACATCAAGCTCTAAGCGATATCGCTCATAGCTTATAGAGCCCCGCTGCCATCTTGGTAGCGGGGCTCTTTTGTTTTGAGTTTAGATTTTGGGATAGCGAATTCGTCTGCCGAGCTGATGGCTGCGGCGCCCTATTCGCTCAGGGGGCGCAAGGACGCTTCTTCGAAGTGGAAGACGCACAAGCCGCTCTCGGTCTCAATGCTTGCGCGGCCGCAATCGTCGACCGTTCTAAATATGCCGCGTGCCAGCTCGTCTCCAGCTGGGGAGCGGGCGATAACGTGCTTCCCGATCCAATTGAGGTGAGCGATATATTCGTCGTGGACGGGCGCGAGCGGACCGGCGTCTTCTTCCTTGGCGTTGAGGTGCTCTGCCCAGGTATCTACAGCGTCTATAACTGCGTGATAGACCTCATCGAGGAGCATGTCGACGGCGGGAACGCTCTCGTTGAGGTCCGAGAGGCCAATTGCCGCCAGGCCGCCATCGGGCACCTCTTGGGGCGTGTAGTTTACGTTGACACCAATGCCGCAGACGGCGAAAGGATTGCCTTCGTTATCGCGTGCGGCCTCGACCAGAATGCCGCCGAGTTTGCGTCCACGCGCGACCAGGTCGTTGGGCCATTTGAGGCCAATCTCGTTTGCAAGACCCTGCTTTTCGAGTGCTTCGAGCACCGCTAGGCCGCTGACGGCGGCAAGACCAGAGTACTTTGCGGGATTAACGCATGGACGCAGGACAATCGAAAGCAATAGGTTGCCGGCGGTTGAATCCCACTTGTGGCCGCGCCGGCCGCGTCCTGCCGTTTGCGCACGGGCGGCAAGTCCTGTGCCGTGCGGCGCACCCTGTTTTCCTGCCTCGAGCAGGTCATCGTTGGTCGATCCGGTTACGTCGACAATCGTTAATTGGGCATCCATAGCGGCTGCTACCTCCTTATTGAATAAGTGAATGACGCAATGGTGTCGAGAGATAGACACAATGTGAAGCCTTTGTCGCATTTGGACAATTTAATGTTAACACGTCAACAAAGACTGAAATGCGTTATCCTCTCTTGGTCGATGTAAACACGTCAACAACTCAAAGGAGGTTAGTGATGGGTTTCACGATTCTTGGAACAGGTTCGGCACTTCCTGAGCGCAGTGTTTCCAATGACGAGCTGTCTGAGTTCCTCGATACCTCGGATGAGTGGATTTTTACTCGCACAGGTATCAAGAGCCGCCATGTCTGCACCACCGAGTCACTTGACGACCTTGCCGTAGCGGCGAGCGAGCGGGCACTCCAGGTGTCCGGAATCGACGCGAGCCAGCTGGATCTGATCGTCTGCTCGACGACGACGGGTGACCACCTTGTTCCCGCTGAGGCGTGTGCCGTTGCTGAGCGACTAGGCGCGACGTGCCCTGCCTTCGATGTCTCGGCGGCTTGTGCCGGCTTCGTATTTGCGCTCGATGTCGCCGAGGGCTATATCGCCCGCGGCCGTGCCGAGCGCGTGCTTGTTGTTGCTGCCGAGCAGATGACGCGCGCGCTCGACTGGACCGACCGTGCCACCTGCGTGCTTTTTGGCGATGGGGCAGGCGCCGCAGTGATTGAAGCTGGGGGAGACAACCCCCTTGCCGTTGAGCTTTCGACGGCGCCCGACGTCGAGACGTTGCGCGTTCCCGGTCTGGTCGGTACCTCGCCGTTTAAGGCTTCCGCAGATAGCGCGAGCGTGCTGTCCATGAATGGCCGCCGCGTGTTCAAGTTCGGCGTCAACGCCATCTGCGACACGGTCCATAAGCTTGCGATCGATGCGGGCATTTTGGTCGAAGACATCGATCATTTTGTATTCCATCAGGCTAACGAACGAATCCTGAGCCAGGCGGTCAAGCGCCTGGGCGTGCCGGACGAGCGCGTGGTTCGCACGTTGCGCGAGACCGGCAACATTTCGAGCGCATGCATTCCGCTTGCCCTCGACCGGCTGGCAAACGCCGGTGCACTTCACACAGGCGACACCATCGCCTTGGTTGGATTTGGCGCCGGTCTGGATATAGGTGGCTATCTGCTTCGTTGGAAGTAGTCGCACATAGGAAATAAAAACGCCCTAGGGCACAACCAAAGGAGAACTACCATGGCAGATCAGAAGACCTTCGAGCGCGTTTGCGACGTTATCCGCGAGACCGCCGGTCTTGACGATGTCGAGATGAAGCCCGAGTCCACGCTCGAGGAGATTGGTCTCGACAGCCTGGGCACCGTCGAGATCCTCGTTGCCGTCGAGGACGAGTTTGGCATCCAGCTCGATACCGAGGAGAACCCCAAGACGGTCGGCGAGTTCGCCGATACGGTCGAGGCGGCATTGGAGAAGTAGAGATGCTCAAGACTCCTCTCTGCGATCTGCTCGGCATCGAAAAGCCCGTGTTCCAGGGCGGTATGGCCTGGATTGCCGATGCCTCGCTGGCGTCCGCAGTGTCCGAGGCGGGTGGCTTAGGCATCATCGCGGCCATGAACGCCGACGCCAACTGGCTTCGCGACCAGATTCATGAGCTGCGCGCCAAGACGGATAAGCCCTTTGGCGTCAACGTCATGCTCATGAGCCCGTTTGCCGACGAGGTCGCGCAGGTCGTGATTGACGAGCGAGTGCCGGTTGTCGTGACGGGCGCCGGCAATCCCGCCAAGTACATGAAGGCGTGGAACGAGGCGGGCATCAAGGTCATCCCGGTCGTTGCCTCGGTGGCGCTGGCGCGCCTCGTGGCACGTCGTGGAGCCACGGCGGTTGTTGCCGAGGGTACCGAATCGGGTGGCCATATTGGCGAGACCTCGACGATGGCACTGGTGCCGCAGGTCGTCGATGCGGTTGACATTCCCGTCGTGGCCGCCGGCGGTATTGCCGACGGCCGCGGCGTGGCGGCCGCCATTATGCTGGGCGCCGAAGGCGTGCAAGTGGGTACGCGCTTTCTGGTCGCAGACGAGTGCACCGTCTCGGAGCAGTACAAAGAGATGGTCCTGAAGGCCAACGACACTTCGACGCGTGCGACCGGTCGCTCGACGGGACATCCAGTGCGCGCCCTCAAGAGCCCCTTCACCAACGCCTATGCCAAGAGCGAGGGTTCCGGCGCGAGTGCCGAGGAGCTCGGTGCTATGGGAACCGGTGCGCTGCGTAAGGCCGCCAAGGACGGCAACTACGAAGAGGGTTCGTTTTTGTGTGGACAGATTGCCGGCATGGTCAACGAGCGCCAGAGCGCACGCGAAATCGTTGACGACCTGGTCGATGGCGCCGAGCACGTCCTGAAGGGTGCGTGCGCATGGGTGGCGTAGCGTTTTTGTTTGCCGGCCAGGGTGCCCAGCACCCCGCGATGGGCGTCGACTTGATCGAGACATCGCCGGCGGCTGCCGAGGTGTTCGCCATTGCCGATGAGGTGCGCCCGGGGACGAGCGAGCAGTGCCGGAGCGCCTCCAAGGAGGAGCTCTCGCAGACCGAGAACACGCAGCCTTGCGTGTTCGTGCACGACTTGGCTGTCGCCGTCGCCCTGCGCGAGCGCGGCGTGGTGCCTGCCGCCTGTGCGGGATTCTCGCTGGGCGAGGTCGCTGCACTCACCTTTGCGGGGGCATTCGATACGCGAGCGGGTTTTGAGCTCGTGTGTGAGCGCGCGGCATTGATGGCCACGGCGGCCGAGCGTCACCCCGGCGGCATGCGCGCCGTCATCAAACTTGATGCTGCGCAAGTCGAGAACCTGGCTGCGCAGGCCGGCGAGGACTGCTGGCCGGTCAACTACAACAGTCCCCAGCAGACGGTTGTGGCCGGAGCGCCCGATGCGCTGCAGACCCTCGACGTCCTAGTAAAAGAGGCTGGCGGCCGCGCCATGAAGGTCGCGGTGTCGGGTGCATTTCATAGCCCCTATATGGCCGAGGCGGCCTGTGGCCTTGCCGCATATATTGAGGCCGGTCACGCGCCGTCCCCGTTGCTCATTCCTGTTTTGGCAAATATGACAGCGGCGCCCTATCCGGCGGACCCCCAGACGGCATCGGAGGTGCTGGCCAACCAGGTGAGTCATGCCGTGCGCTGGGTCGACACGCTGCATGCTCTGCAGGATCAAGGCATCGACACGTTTATTGAGGTCGGCCCCGGCAAAACGCTGTCGGGCCTGGTCAAGCGTACGCTGAGCGACGTTCGTGTGTATTCGTGCGAAACGGTCGAGCAGGTCGCAGCTATTGCCGACGAGCTCGCATAGTTCACAGGGCTGTAACCCGAAAGGAATGACATGGGCAACTTGAACAACGGCGCGCTCGAGCGCAACGACTCACGTCGCGTGGCGCTTGTCACGGGCGGCTCGCGCGGCATCGGTCGCGCTTGTGCCGTGGGCCTGGCGGAGGACGGCTTTGATATCGCCGTCGTCTATGCCGGTAGCGCAGATGCGGCGCGCGAGACGTGCGAAGCCTGTGAGGCGGCTGGCGCCACGGCGCGCGCATATCAATGCGACGTGGCCGACCCCGCTGCCGTCAACACTTGCGTGGAGACGGTCCTCAACGACTTTGGCTCCATTTGGGCGCTCGTCAACAACGCCGGCATCACGCGCGACGGCCTGCTCATGCGTATGGGTGACGATGCCTTCGACCGCGTGCTCGATGTCAATCTCAAGGGCACGTTCAATACGACGCGCGCGCTCACCAAGACCTTTATGCGCAAGCGCGGCGGTTGCGTCATCAACATGAGCTCGGTTGTGGGCCTGATGGGCAATGCCGGGCAGGCCAACTACGCCGCCTCCAAGGCGGGCGTCATCGGTCTGACCAAGGCAGTTGCGCGCGAGCTTGCGCCCCGCGGCGTACGAGTGAACGCGGTCGCCCCCGGGTTTGTCGAGACAGATATGACGGCAAAGCTCTCGGAAAAGGTGCGTGCGGCAACCGAGGAACAGATTCCCCTTAAGCGCATGGCGTGCCCCGAGGAGGTGGCCGGCGTGGTGCGCTTTTTGGCGAGCGATGCGGCTGCCTACATTACGGGCGAGGTCGTGCGCGTCGACGGCGGAATGGCGATGTAGAAACCAGGGCCGAAGAACGGCTTGGATGAGGAGACCATGATGGAACAGAGAGTTGCAATCACCGGCATCGGTGCCGTATCGCCGCTCGGCAACACCGCGCTTGCCACCTGGGCGGCCATGTGCGCCGGCACGTGCGGCATCGGCCCGATCACGCACTTCGATACCGATGCGTTTACCGTCAAGGTGGCGGCCGAGGTCAAGGGTTTTGACGGTAACGAGTACTTTGGCAAGCGTGACGCCAAGCACCTGGACCCCTGCGTTCAGTTTGCACTGGCGGCTTCGGACGAGGCCATGCACGATGCAGGCTTCGATGTCGAAGGCGCCGTCGATCGAGAGCGCCTGGGCGTCTACGTGGGCTCGGGCGTGGGCGGCATGCAGACGCTCGTCGACAACGTCCATACGATCGCCGACCGGGGGCCCCGCCGTGCATCGCCCTATATGATCGCGATGATGATCCCCAACATGGCATCGGGCAATATCGCGATTCGCCACAAGGCAAAGGGCCCGACCCTGCCCGTGGTGACCGCGTGCGCGACCTCGGCCCATGCGGTGGGCGAGGCGTTCCGCGCCATCAAGCACGGCTATGCCGATGCGATTCTCGCCGGCGGTGCCGAGGCCGCAATTATCCCCGATGCCGTTGCGGGCTTTACGTCCTGCCGCGCATTGACCACCAACCCTGATCCCGCGACGGCTTGCCGTCCGTTCGATGCAGACCGCGATGGCTTTGTGATGGGCGAGGGCGCCTGCGTGCTGGTACTCGAGAGCATGGAACATGCGCAGGCGCGCGGTGCGCACATTTATGCCGAGGTCGTGGGCTACGGCAACACCGATGACGCCTACCACATCACGAGCCCCGATCCCGAGGCTGCCGACATTGCCCGTGCGATATCGCTGGCGGTTGCCGAGGGCGACGTCAAGCCTTCCGAGGGCCTCTACATCAATGCCCACGGCACCTCGACCAAACTCAACGATTCGTCCGAGACGGCGGGCATTAAGCGGGCGCTCGGCGAGGACGCGGCGCGCGCCGCGCATGTCTCGTCGACTAAGTCGATGACCGGCCACATGATCGGTGCCACGGGCGCCATCGAGGTCATGGCCTGCGCCATGGCGCTCGAGCAGGGCGTGGTGCCGCCGACCATTAACTACCACACGCCCGATCCCGCCTGCGATCTTGACTACACGCCCAATCGCGCGGTTCGCGCCGACCTTACCTGGGCGCTTTCGACCAACCTGGGCTTTGGCGGGCACAACGCCGCCATCGCGCTGCGTAGATATACGAGGAGCTAGAGCATGGATTCCAAAAGACTTGCCGAGATAGCCGATGTTATGGAGGACCGCGGCCTCACGCGCGTACGCGTTGAGGAGCCCGATGGCACCGCGGTCGAACTCGAGCGCGCGAGCGCCGCACAGCCGGTTGCCGTGCCCATGCCTATGCCGGGTGCCGTGACTGCTCCGGCGGTGGCTCCTGTCGCCATGCCTGCCGCCGCACCGGAGCCCGCCGCGCAGACGCCTGCCGCCGCACCGGAGCCCAAGGGCATCGAGGTGACCGCTCCCATGGTCGGCGTGTTCTATGCTGCCCCGGCGCCGGGCGACGAGCCGTTTGTGCACGTGGGCTCCAAGGTCAAGGCCGGTGAGACCCTCTGCATCATCGAGGCCATGAAGGTTCTCAACGAGGTGACGGCCGAGGCAGACGGCGAGGTGCTCGAGATCTGCGTGGCCGACGGCGACCTCGTGGAGTTCGGCAGTTGCCTTATGAGGATCGGATAGGTGATGTCCATGAACAAAGAAGAGCTCAAGAAGCTGTTACCGCATCGCGAACCGATGCTTTTGCTCGACGAGGCCGAGCTGGTGGGCGACGAGGCCCACGGCAAGATCACGATTACGGGTGACGAGTACTTTTTGCAGGGGCATTTTCCGGGAAACCCGGTAGTCCCCGGCGTGATTCAGTGCGAGATGCTCGCCCAAAACTGTTGCGTGCTGCTGATGGGCGATGAGGAGGCGCGCGGCGCGACGCCGTTCTATACGAGCCTCGATAAGGTGCGCTTTAAGCGTCCGGTGCGCCCGGGCGACACGGTGGATCTGGTGTGCTCCATCACGCGTGCGCGCGGGCCGTTCCGCTTTGCGACGGGTACTGCGAGCGTCAACGGTGAGGTTTGCTGCCGCGCCGATATGTCTTTTGCACTCATGCACGAAAGTTAAGGAAGGCTTCATGTTCGACAAAGTGCTCATCGCCAACCGCGGTGAAGTCGCGGTCCGTGTTATCCGCGCGTGCCGCGATATGGGCATCAAGACCGTCGCCGTTTATTCCACGGCCGATGCGGACGCGCTGCACGTTCAGCTTGCCGACGAGGCGTATTGCATCGGCGGCCCGCGTCTTGCCGAGAGCTACCTCAACGACGATGCCGTGCTCACCTGTGCCGTGAAGTCGGGGGCAAAGGCAATTCATCCTGGCTACGGTTTCTTTTCCGAGAAGGCGAGCTTCGTGCGCGACTGCGACAAGTATGGCCTGGCGTTTGTCGGTCCTTCGGCCGAGGTGATCGACAGCATGGGCGACAAGGACGCCGCGCGTCGAACGGCCGCCGCGGCGGGCGTGCCCATCGTGCCGGGCTGCGATTTGCTCAAAAGTCCCGAGGAGGCAACGGCCGAGGCCGAGCGCATTGGCTGCCCCGTGCTTATTAAGGCGCGCGCCGGCGGTGGCGGTCGCGGCATTCGCAAGGTCGAGCGCGTGGAAGATGCGGCAAAGGCGTTCATCGAGGCGCGTGCCGAGGGCGAGGCCGTTTTTGGCGACGGCGAGTGCTACATGGAGAAGTTCGTCGCGCCGGCTCATCACGTTGAGGTACAGATTATGGCCGATAAGCAGGGCCATGTGTTTTCGCTCGGCGAGCGCGAGTGCTCGGTGCAGCGTCGCAACCAAAAGCTGATCGAGGAGAGCCCCGCGCCGTGCCTCGACGGACACGACGACATTCGTGCTCGCATGCACAAGGCAGCGCGTGACTTGGCTCGTGCCGTCGGCTACGAAGGAGCCGGTACCATCGAGTTCCTGTATTCGGACGACGGCAATTACTACTTTATGGAAATGAACACGCGCTTGCAGGTGGAGCATCCGGTTACAGAGTTTGTGACCGATACCGACTTGGTCAAGTGGCAGCTGCGCGTGGCAGCCGGCCAGCCTCTGCCCTTTGAGCAGGAGGACATGCCGGTCCGCAACCACGCCATGGAGTGCCGCATCAATGCCGAAACGCCGGACTTTCTGCCGTCATGCGGAACGGTCACCGCGTTGCGTGTGCCGGGTGGTCCGCGCGTGCGCTGGGATTCCGCCATGTTTACCGGTGCGGAAGTTCCGCCGTACTACGACTCCATGCTTGGCAAGCTCATCGTGTGTGCGCCCACGCGTGACGGCGCCATTCGCAAGATGCGCTCGGCCCTGGGCGAGCTCGTGATTGAGGGCGTGAGCGAAAACAGCGAACTGCAGCTCGATGTGCTGGCAAACGATGAGTTCTTGTCGGGCATGTACCACACCGATCTGATGGGGCATCTCTATGCTGATGAATAGAAAAGCGAAGACGGTCAACGTCCTCGAGGGACCGATGACCGAGTCGTGCGCCGAGTTTCCCGCGCGCCACGTGTTTATCAAGTGCCCGGAGTGCCGCCGCGTGATCGATGAGGCGCGCCTGCACGACAACCTCGAGGTCTGCCCTCGTTGCGGCAAACACTTTCGCGTGAGCGGGCGCGACCGCATGCGCATGACGATTGACGAGGGCACGTTTGAGGAATGGGATGCCAGTCTGGCGCCGGAGGACTTCCTTTCGTTTCCCGGCTATGCCGACAAGCTCAAGAGCGTGAGCGAACGTTCGGGCGAGCGCGATGCCGTTGTGTGCGGCAAGGGCAAAATCTGCGGTTGCGATACCGCGCTCTTCTTTATGGATGCCAACTTTATGATGGGCTCGATGGGCTCCGTGGTGGGCGAGAAGATCTGTCGCACATTTGAGCGTGCGACCGAGCTGGGATTGCCGGTTGTCGGCTTTACCGTTTCGGGCGGCGCGCGCATGCAAGAGGGTGTGACGTCGCTTATGCAGATGGCCAAGATTTCTGCGGCGGTTAGGCGCCACAGCGAGGCGGGCGGTCTGTATATCACGGTGCTCACCGACCCCACGACCGGAGGCGTAACCGCGAGCTTTGCCATGGAGGGCGATATTATCCTGGCTGAGCCCGATGCCCTGACGGCATTTGCCGGCCCGCGCGTGATCGAGCAGAACATGCACAAGCGCCTGCCCAAGGGATTCCAGCGCTCCGAGTTTTTGCTGGAGCACGGCTTTTGCGATGCCGTTGTTCCGCGTGGCGAGATTGCGCTCACGGTGGGCGAGCTGCTGGCGCTGCACGAAGGGCACGTGCCCGGCCTGGGGGCACCGCACGAGATTGTGCATACGGGTCGCCGCGGCAAATAGTTGGGACACTTGTTCAAGCGCTCGGCCGCACCAAAAACCGCGCTCGAGATTGTCAAGCAGACCCGCTCGGCAGATCGCGCCACGGCAGGCGAGATGATCTCGCTGGGCCTGGATGGATTTGTGGAGCTGCACGGCGACCGCTACTTTGGCGACGACGCCGCTGTGGTGGCTGGCATTGGCTGGAAAGACGGGCGCTCCGTAACGGTCATCGCCATCGAGCGCGGTACCACGACCAAAGAGCGCATGCGTCGCAACTTTGGCATGGCACATCCCGAGGGCTACCGCAAAGCGCGTCGCCTTATGCGCCAGGCCGAAAAGTTTGGTCGACCGGTTCTGTGCCTGGTCGATACTTCGGGCGCGTTTTGCGGTATCGGTGCCGAGGAACGCGGCCAGGGTGAGGCGATTGCCCAGAACCTCATGGAGATGAGCGGACTTAAGACGCCGATTGTCTCGGTGGTGACAGGCGAGGGCGGCTCTGGTGGCGCGTTGGCGCTGTCCGTGGCCGACCGCATCCTGATGCTCTCGAGCTCGGCCTATTCGGTCGTGAGCCCCGAGGCCTGTGCGTCGATTCTGTGGAAGGATACCGAGCGCGCGAATGAGGCCGCCGAGGCGCTTAAGCTCACGGCCCCCGATTTGTTGGCGCTCGGCATCATCGACGGCATTGTTGATGATAGGGGCCTGTCGCATGAGGAGATCGCCGGTGCCGTCATGTCCTCGGCATTTGATGCCTTCGATACGCTTGGGCGGCTCGACGACGCGACCCTCACAAACCTCCGCTACGAAAAGTACCGCGCAATCGGTCAGTATCGCACGATGTGACAAAGGGACAGTCCGCATGTCACATTGGGAAAGGGTTTCTGTGTCACAAGTTTCTAACACCTCGTTTACAACGACGGTCTCATCAAACGCCATGGCCGTGGTGGACTATCTGTCCAAAAGCATGATGTCGGCGCTGCCGTTTATTGTCTGCGCGGCGTTGTTCCGCACCGTCGCCGTCATTATGGGTGAAGGCATGCTGGGCCTGTGGTCTGCCGATTCCGAAATCTATCGCCTGTTCTACAGTTGGCTCTATAACGCCGGCTACTACTTTTTGCCCGTTTATCTTGGTTGGGCGGCTGCCCGCCAGCTCGGTTGCTCGGAGCAGCTGGGCATGATGCTGGGCGGCGTATTGATTGCGCCCGATCTGCTTAAGCTCGTCGATGCCGCATCGACGACGGGGGCATCGATGACTTCCGTGTATGGCCTGCTTCCCGCGCCGGTCAACGATTACACGACGACTGTTATTCCGGTTCTCATTTCGGTGCCCGTGCTTTGGCAAGTGGAGTGTTTCTTTCGGCGCGTTATCCCTAAGGCCGTGGCTTTTTCGTTCGTTCCGTTTGCGACCATGCTTGTCATGGTTCCGGTTTCGCTGTGTATTACGGCGCCGGCGGGTAGCTATTTGGGCATGCTGTTGGGCCAGCTTATGTTTATGCTTGGCAATTCCGGTGGCATCGTGTCGCTGCTCACGCTCATGGGGCTTGCCGCGGGCTGGGAGTTCCTTAAGATCGCGGGCGTCAGTAACGTCGTCCTATCGCTCGCCTATGCGCAGTTTATGAGTGTGGGAACGGATTCGTGCATCCTGATCGCCGCGACGATGGCAACGTTCGCCGTTTGGGGCATGCCTTTTGGCGCGTCGCTCCGCGTTGCGGATAAGGACGAGAAGGCTCTCATGCTGGGCTATTCGATCTCGGGTGTTCTTGGCGGCGTAAGCGAGCCGGCGCTGTACGGTTGCGGCTTTAAATATGGCAGGTGCCTGACGTGCATGGCCATTGGCGGCGCCGTCGGAGGTCTTGTTGCGGCCGTGGGCCACGTTACGGCCTATACCATCGGCATGACGAATGTCCTCATGGTCATTGGTTTTGCCACGGGCGGCATCCCGAACCTGCTGTGGTGCTGCGCTGCCGGCGGCACGGCATTTGCGGTGTCTGCGGCGCTGAGCTACTGCTTTGGCGTGGTGCCGGCGAAGGGGCGGGCGACGGGGGACGGAGCCGATTTGCCCGAAACCTCGAAGAGCGTGGCCGAGGCAAGCGCATAAATCGATCGACAAAGGGGCAGTCCCGTATGTCACATTCCAAGGCCGTGGCCCGTGCGGGCTGCGGCCTTTTGTATCTTGAGGACAAAGTGGCTACACTACAATCCGTTTGAGCAATAGATATATAGGTAGTACCGTGGGGGCGGATGTAGATGGTCGAGTGGATTGTTAAGCGTGCGCAGGGCGACCGTGCGCGCGTGGGCACGTTGACGGGCGTGGTGTGTATTCTCGCCAATGTGGCACTATGCGCTGCGAAGGGCGTAATTGGCGTGCTGTCGGGATCGGTTTCGATCGTGGCGGACGCCATGAACAACCTGTCCGATGCCAGCTCGAATATCGTGAGCGTGCTGGGCTTTAAGCTGGCGAGCAAGCCGGCCGACCCCGAGCATCCTTACGGACACGGTCGCTACGAGTATCTCTCGGGTCTGGTCGTGGCGGCGCTCGTGCTGTTGATTGGCGTTGAGCTGGTGAAGTCCTCGGTTGAGCGCGTCATCCACCCCGAACCTGTCGAGTTCTCGCTTGCCCTGGTGGCGGTTCTCGTGCTTTCGATGGTCGTAAAGCTCTGGATGGCGGCCCTCAACCAAAAGCTCGGCGACCGCATTGAGTCCGAGACGCTGCACGCGACCGCGCAAGATTCCAAGAACGATGTTCTTGCCACAGGCGCCGTGTTAGCGTGCGCAATTGTTTCGCAGGTGACGCACATCAATCTTGACGCATGGGTCGGCCTTGCCGTTGGCGCCTATATTGGCTGGAGCGGTTTTGAACTCATCCAGGATACGGTGAGCCCGCTTTTGGGCCAGACGCCCGATCCTAAGCTGGTCAAGCACATTCGAGACAAGATCATGAGCTATCCCGGCGTTTTGGGCGTTCACGATCTGATGGTTCACGATTACGGCCCGGGCAGGAAGTTCGCAAGCGCTCACGCCGAGATGGCAGCCGAGGCCAGCCCTCTGGAAAGCCATGACACGCTCGATAACATCGAGCAGGCGTTTAGGAACGAAGACGGCATGATTGTCACGCTTCACTACGATCCAATCGTGACCGATGACCCCAATGTGGCGAGCATGCGTTTACGCATTAACGCCATGGCTCAACAGATCGATAGCCGCCTTTCGATTCATGACCTGCGCTGCGTGCCGGGTCCTACGCACACCAACGTGATCTTTGACTGCGTGCGACCCTCGGATCTGCAGATGAGCGCCGAGGACTTAAAGCAAGCGCTGGCGCAACGGGTCGAATCCGAATATCCCAAGTCGATTGCCAAGATCACGATCGACGAAGACTACGTAGGCCATACCCACGAGTAGGGCTGCGCCGGTAAAGCTAGGTATACAGAAGGGGAGAGCATGAAGCGCCTATATCTACTTCGTCATGGCCAGACGGAATTCAACGTAAAAAAGCTGGTCCAAGGTCGTTGTGATTCACCGCTCACCAATTTGGGTCGTCAACAGGCACAGACAGCAGCCGCATGGCTCAAGGCCCACGGCGTCGTCCCCAACAAAGTGGTCTCATCACCCTTAGGCCGAGCCATGGACACAGCAAGCCTCGTCGCAGCCGAACTCCTCGGCCCGGACGCTGCTGCCGAGCCCTGCGAAGGCATCATCGAACGCTGCTACGGCACCTTCGAGGAAGGTCCCCACGATGCCCTTCCCACCGACGTCTGGGATCCGGGCGAGGATTTGGTCCCCTTCGGAGGGGAAGGAAGCCAGGCGCTGCAAGCGCGCATGGTAGACACCCTCACCAATCTCATGGGCTCCGAGGGCATCGAAACCCTCCTAGCAGTAAGCCACGGCAGCGCCAGCCGCCAATTTATCAAGGCTGCAGCCCCAGAGGGCTTCGAGCTCCCAACAAAACTCCCCAACTGCGCCATCATGATCTTCGATTTCGATGGGCAAAAGCCACAAGCAGAAGGCGAACCTCATCAATGTAAGTTCACCCTCCAGCAAATAGTGGACCCCCAACAAAGTCATTAGCCTGAGCGAACAAGGTTTAGCAGACATCAACGTGGCGTTCCCAGTGTGCGGCGGAGGGGGCGGGCCTGAGGCATATTAAGGTTG
>DBFABM010000057.1:0-20942 GCA_048194085.1 Collinsella aerofaciens | reverse complement strand
AGATAAAGCCTGGCCCGCCCGCGAAGCGCCCTGCGACCTACCGGGAATTGCTATGACGTACGTTTGCTGATGAATTGGAAGGAAAGGTCAACGGAGGCTGAAGGCAATTGGTTCAGCGAAAAACCCTGACAAATCTAATTCGTCAGGGCCCCACCAACGCTCACTCGTCGTTCATCGTTAAAGCTAGATATTCTCTTCCGCCCATTTCTCGAAATCGAGCTCTCGTCTCTGAGCAGTTCGGTAGACTTCCATGTCTTCGCGAGCGCCTACCACTACGATGGCCATCTTTTCTTTAATTCTGATGAGGCGGTACACGATTCGAATGCCACTTCCCCTGAGCTTGATCTTCATAAAGCCAGTCAAATCCGTACCTGCCTTGTTTCCAAGAGGCTTGCCGAATCCACCTTCGTTCTGCGGCAATGGGTTCGTTCTGATTTTTTCTATAGCCTTAAGGACGATCTTTCGTTGGGAGCCGTCCAGACGCTTAATATCCTTGAGAGCATCCGGGTAGAAAGCGACTTCGTACCCACTCATTCAAACTCGACCTCATCCATCTGATCGAGTTCGTCCTGGCTCACACCCAGCTCTTCCATAACATCAGACAGGGAAACAAGCGCATCGTCACTTGCCACAGCCATTCTCTTAAGCGCCAACGTTAACAAGGTGAGGTCCTCCTCCGCTTGCTTCGCTTCCCTATATTCATCGGGTGTCACAATCACAAACGCTGGCTTGTTGTGTTTGAGAACCACAACAGGATTGTCGTCCCCAACCTTCGAAAATGCAGCCGAGCCCTTACCGTGGCTGAAATCGCTAATTGAAACAAGGTTGTCGAGCATCTGCAAAGCAGGCATACATACCTCCTAAAAATGAATTCTTTTTCGAATTCATTTTATCATTCTTTTTTGCTATATTGTACCGCGCAACCGAAACAACCTTTTAGAATACGAATCCGAGCTTAGAATGACTGTTGGCCCTCGCACCGCCCTTGCCTCTTTTATTACGTCAAGTGGTATACAGCGAAGCAAAATGGCGATCTAAAGTGCGCGGCACTCGCCTCGCATCGCCACAAAAAACAAACTGCTCCCCACCCACTCGGGCAAGGAGCAAGCCTCATTTTTAATCAGACTGAGAACCACGAATGCAGAAACACAGGCGACTTCAGTCCCTTATCGCCGAGAGACGTTATTGTGCAGCCATTTCTTTAAGCTTCTCAGCCATCAACAAACACACGTCTTCCGATTGCGGGTACACGCCAAAATGATCGAAGAAACCATGGTCACATCCGGCATATTCGATGACCTCGACATCGATTCCTGAAGACCGTAATTTTGTAGCCCATTTTTCATCGGGGATACGAAGCGGATCGTATTCGGATGTCACGATAGTCACCGGGGGGAAATCAGTGCAGTCCTCAAGCATTAGCGCAGAAATCAACGGGTCATGAGGAGACATTTTTCCGTGTGCACAAAGTTCGACCATCGGGCCGTCCGAATCGCGAAGATGGTCGATGCGAAAACGCGCAACGTCCTCTTGATCGGCTATCGCAGGAAAATCCTCATATCCCTCGCCCTGTTCGCCCGCAAGGTCGACTTCAGGATAGATTTCGAAGGCATGGGCTACAGCTCCAGCACCCCTGAGCTGAACACACGCATTAGTAAGGCTTCCTCCTGCGGAGTCGCCGGCGACCATTATTTTATGAGGATTGATTCCGAGATCCCCGGCATGCTCGCACACATAATCAAGAGCAAGAACGCAATCCTCGATCTGCCCGGGAAATGCCGTCTCCGGCGCCAAGCGGTATTCTGGATAAACCACCACTGCACCAGACTTTTCGGCGATGAACTCGAGCTGATGTTCAAATTGCAGAACATTCCCCGCCATAAACGCGCCGCCATGCAGGTAAACGAGCGCTGGACTTGCCTTCTTATGATTTGGTGGCGTCCAGACGAATAAATCTATATAGCGATCGGCCGCCTCCATGAGGATCTCATCGCACTGAACCTCACCATCGAGTAGGCGGTATGTCGGCTTATCCGGGCGATGGCGCATTCCAATAAGGCTCGTCCAGCTCGGAGACATGCTAACATTCCGCATCTTCTTGCGAGATACCTCGAGAATTCGTGGGTCAAGCACATGCTCTCTTTCATCATCAGGAACCGGACGAATTTGAACCTCGAGCCCCCTCTTCTCGGTTATAAACGAGCGACCGGAGATGGCGCCAATCAACGCCTCGTCGTATTGTCTGCCCATCCTAAATCCCCTCTCGGCGATAACGCCAAATCGATATTTCCATAACTTTTGAGATAACGGCTTATGATGTCCTCAGTTGTCGTATATCTATGTACTAAAGAAACTGAAGACCAAGGGGTCCACCATGCCTGCAGCAAAAGACGAGCTCACTCAGCCAGAGCTTCTCTATCAGACCGTTGAAAACGATATCCTCAAGAAAATAGTTTCTGGCGAACTCCCCGGCGGCAGTCAGATTCCCACCGAAACCGAGCTTTGCAAGCAATACAAAGTAAGCAGGATCACCGTAAGACGCGCCGTACAGAATCTCATTGACCAAAACTTGCTCTACCGCCTGCGAGGCAAGGGAACATTCGTAAACCCATCGAAGCTCACCCTGAAACGAGGAACAAGCACCATTTTCAATTTGAGCTCCGACCCCCAATACGGCGATAAAACAACCAAGTCCATCTTGGAAACAGGCTTGATCAAGGCTGATGCCCACATTGCACGGGAGCTCAAAATTGACAACGGAACCGTAGTGCAACGAGTTGCGCGCTTGGTTTATATCGAAAATGCCCCCTGCGCCATCGACACCGTTTATGCAACGCAGGGCACTCTGCCCGGACTACTGGAGCTTCTCACAGACAATGTCAGTCTTTTCGACCTGATCGCCAACCATTACAGCATCGCAACCGGTATTGAGAAGCTCAAAATCACCGCAGGAATAGCGGGGCTCCAAGAAGCAAACCTTCTCGGTTATATCGTTGGAGCCCCCGTGAGCGTTGTCGAGCACGTCACATATGCCTGCGATGAAATGCCGCTCCGCTATTCAAAAACCGTTTGGCGAGCAGACGCATCGTCCTTCGAGTTCAGCATCTCAAAAGATGGACGCCTTCTCTAGCCCAAAATCCCCAGGACGCCGAGCACAATACCCGCAGCGAGAATGCCCACAATCTGCCAAATAATTTTGACCTGTTTCTTATTGCAAAGACACATAATCCCGAACGCGCAGAGCGGCAAAAGAGCCGGGAATATCCCATCGAGCGTTTCCTGCAACTTAAACGCGGTGTCGCCGAAGTTAAGAGCGAGCGGAGTGGTAACTGCAACGGTGGTCGCCACCATTCCACCAACTACCATTAGTCCCACAATCGCCAGGCCGGACGTAACTTTGTGCATTACATCAGAATCGTTCAGCTTCGAAATCATGCCACTGCCAAGCGAATAACCATACTGAAGCCCAAACCAGCGGATCAGGATCGTTGGGACATTATAAAGAAGCAGGAACAGGATTGGGCCGAGCAGACTGCCCGAAAGGCAAAGTCCTGTCACAACGCCCGTCGCAATCATGCGAAGCGTACTGGCAATCAGTGAATCTCCAATACCGGAAAGCGGAGCCATAAGCGATGCTTTCATGGCGTTAATTGAGGCGGTGTCAAAGTCCTGATTGTTGGCGTTCTCCTCCTCCATGGAGGCCACAATGCCGGCGACCAGAGGATTAAACGTAACTTGAATATTGTAGAACTCAAGATGACGCTTATATGCCTCGATCCGGTCTTCAGGCTTATCGTATAACCGCTTGATTACCGGAATCATGTCGTAGCAGAAACCAACGTTCATTTGTCGGTCAAAGCTCCACATGATGTTGAGTGGAAAGCTACGCCAAAATAACGCCTTTAAGTCTTTCTTGGTTATTCTCTTATCGGTCGATTTATTTGACTCCGGCGAGAGCTCAAGAACATCATTAGAATTCGTTGTCATCGTCAACCTCCTTAGCGACCGCCGCACTGGCAGGCATAAAAATGTGAGCCATATTGAGAATCCCAATCAGGATCAGCGAAAACGCCACGATACCGATCGTCGGAATGTTTAGATAGGCACTCAGCAAGAAGCCTCCAAAGAATAGGAAGCTCAGCTCCTTGGTGGACAGGATTGACATAAGCTGCGCAAATCCAAGCGCGGGCAGAATACCCGTTGCGATCGTAAGCCCATTCGTAAGCCAATCAGGAATGGCGTCAATCAGTGCCTGAACAGCATCATTTCCAACGTAAAAAGCCACGCCGCAAATCAAGCCAAGCGCAATGATGTAGAGAATTCCATTGGTCCACATAGCGGCTGCAATCGTTTTGGGGTCGTCTTTTTCGGCGCCACGATCAGCCCAGACAGCCATAGGAGGCGTAACAACGCTATACATAAGGCTGTCAAACATGCCGGCAAGCACCGCAGTGGGCATAGCAATAGTCAGAGCGGTCTCGGGACCCGCACCCATAGTAATCGCAAAGGCTGTTCCCAAAACTGAACCAACAATTACGTTGGGCGGCACGGCAGCACCAACCTGCCAGACCCCCATGAACGCGAGTTCGAGCTGGAAACCAACAATAACGCCAGTCGGAATATCACCCAAAAAAATACCGACAATCGCTCCGAGGACAATCGGCCGCTCGACCATCGCAGTACCGAGTAAATAATCCGATTGACCTATCGCAGCGGCAAGACCAACCAGAAAAGCCTGAAGCAGCATATTTCTCCCTCTTCCTACAAATCAAAACTTGTTACGATGCGTTTTTTCTCGCTAGCAACCTGCCTTACCTCGAACTCGATTCCATCAGCCATGGCTTTCTTAATTTCATTAATATCGGATTGGGAAAGGCGCACAGCAGGGCCAAGCTCCTTTACGCTATCCCCCAACGGTCGAGCGCCGCCTAAATTCACAGACGTTATTTTTGGACACGCACGCGCAACTTCACAGGCGTCATGTACATTTCCCGCAACAACAATTAGCTCGTATTTATCCACCGCGCTTCCGTTAAGGGCCACGATGGAATCTTCTACACTTTTGACAACCAATTTGGCATCAGCGGGTTTTGCAATTCGCAGCGCTTGAATTCGCTCTTTGCTTGCGGCGTACTCATCTGAAACCACAAGAATAGCGTTTGCTTCAAGCGTTGGATACCAAGAGAACACGGTCTGCCCATGCACTAACCGGCTATCGACGCGACACAGTTTAATCATTTTGCCCCTTTCTCGACTTGAACACAGACAATCATCCTTGACTGCCAATGGCATATTACGTCATATGACGTAATATGCCATTACATAATATCTTGAACGGTTGAATATCACCGCTAAATGGTATTTATCTCTAAAAACAGGGGGGTGCAATCCGTCTAGACACAGTGCGTCGGGGCGGAAGGGGCCGAGTTTCCTCCTGAGCGACTCTGCTTGCAGCCGGAGCGAAAGGGGGAAACTCGGCCCCTCCCGCCCCGGCCGGCCAGGTCAACTACACCGTGTACTGCGGCAGGTCCTGCAGGGCGATGACGTCCATGCCCATGTCGTTGGCGCTACCGTGACCCTGCTGGTCCTCACGCACCGCCTCGATGGCACTCACGTACGTGTTGGCTGCAGACATCGCCGTCACGCAGGTCACGCCGCGACGCACGGCCTCGGTACGTAGCAGGTAGCCATCGCCACGCGAGCCCGGACCGTACGGCGTATTGACGATCACCGCGATCTTGCCATCGGCGATGAGGTCGCCGATGTTGGGGCGCTCGCCGTCGTGCGGGCCGCTGATCTTTTCCACGACCTCGCACGTCACGTTGCCGCCGCGCAGCACGCGCGCCGTACCCTCGGTGGAGCAGATGTCAAAGCCCAGGTAGCGCAGGATGCGGGCGACCGAAAGGATATGGCGCTTGTCGCGGTCGCACACGCTGATGAACACCTTGCCGGCGCTCGGGTCGGGCAGCTTGTAGTCAATTGCCAGCTGCGTCTTAGCGTATGCCTCGGGATAGCTCTTGGCGATACCCATGACCTCGCCCGTCGACTTCATCTCGGGACCCAGAATAACGTCGGCGCCCGGGAAACGGCCCCAGGGCATAACGGCTTCCTTCATGCAGAACCAGTCCAGCTGACGCTCGTCGCTCGGCAGGCCCAAGCTCGCGATGGAATCGCCCGCCATGATGCGTGCCGCGCACTTGGCCAGCGGCACACCGGTGGCCTTGGAGATAAACGGGACGGTGCGGCTTGCGCGCGGGTTGGCCTCAATCACGTAAACGGTCTCGCCCTTGATGGCGTACTGCACGTTAACCAGGCCGCGGACTCCCAGCGCCATCGCGATGCGGCGCGTGGTCTCGCGAAGCTTTGCCTGCAGGCTCTCGCTAAAGCTGAACGGCGGAATGCAGGTCGCAGAGTCGCCGGAGTGAATACCGGCCTCCTCGATATGCTCCAGAATGCCGCCGATGTAGACCTCATCGCCATCGCACAGGGCGTCGACATCGGACTCGATCGCGCCCTCCAAGAAGCGGTCCAGATACACCGGGTAGTCGGGGCTAATGCGCGCAGCCTCGGCCATGTAATCGCGCAGATGCTCGGCATCGTAGGCGATCATCATGCCGCGGCCGCCCAGCACGTAGCTCGGACGCACCAGCAGCGGGTAGCCAATATGCGCGGCTACGGCCTCGGCCTCCTCAAACGAGGTTGCCTGGCCCGCCGGCGGATACATAATGCCCAACTTGTCGAGCAGAGCGGCGAAGCGCTCGCGGTCCTCGGCAAAGTCGATGGCATCGGGCTTGGTGCCCATGATGTTCACGCCGCTCTCCTCGAGCATGCGCGCCAGCTTAAGCGGAGTCTGGCCGCCGAGTGTCACCACGACGCCGTCGGGGCGCTCAACATCGATGACATCCATGACGTCCTCGTAGGTGAGCGGCTCAAAGTACAGGCGGTCGGACGTGTCATAGTCGGTCGAGACGGTCTCGGGATTGCAGTTGACCATGATGGTCTCAAAGCCACGGGCCGCCAGCGCGTAGCTCGCGTGCACGCAGCAGTAATCGAACTCGATACCCTGGCCAATGCGGTTGGGGCCGGCGCCCAGGATCATCGCCTTGGGCTTGTCCGCCGGCGTAGTCTCGTCGGGAGCCACGCACTTCTTGGCATCCGGGCTCGTGCGGTAGATGTTCTCGTACGTCTTGTAGTGGTACTCCGTGGCGCTCGAGAACTCCGCAGCGCAGGTATCGACCGTCTTCATGCTGGGAACCACGCCCAGACCCTTGCGATAGGCGCGCACAAAGCGCTCGTCCGAGCCGGTCAGTGCGGCGATCTCGGCATCGCTCGTACCGTACTGCTTGAGCAGGCGCATCGCGTCGGCGTCGATATCCTCCACACGCAGGCCGCGGATGCTCTCCTGGACCTGCACCATGTCGTTGATACGGTTGAGGTACCACGGATCGATACCGCAAATGGCATGGATGCGAGCGATGTCCCAGCCGCGGCGCAGGGCCTCGACCACAAAGAAGATGCGATGCTCGGTCGGGGTTGCCACGGCCTGAGCAAGCTCGTCGTCGCTCAGCTTATCGGCACCCTCTTTGCCACCGGCGCAGATGCCCTGGTGACCGTCCTCCAGCGAGCGCATGGCCTTGCCAAAGGCCTCCTCAAAGGTGCGGCCGATCGCCATGATCTCGCCTACGGCCTTCATGCGCGTGGTGAGCGTGGGGTCGGTTCCCTTGAACTTCTCGAAGGCAAAGCGCGGCACCTTGACCACGCAGTAGTCAATCGTGGGCTCAAAGCAGGCGGGCGTTGCCTTGGTAATGTCGTTGACGATCTCGTCGAGCGTGTAGCCCACAGCCAGGCGCGCGGCGGCCTTGGCGATGGGGAAACCCGTGGCCTTGGAGGCCAGCGCGGACGAACGGCTCACGCGCGGGTTCATCTCGATGACGATCAGGCGGCCGGTCTGGGGGTTCACGGCAAACTGCACGTTGGAGCCACCGGTCTCGACGCCGATCTTCTCCAGAATGGCGAGCGAGGCCACGCGCATGCGCTGATACTCCAGGTCGGAGAGGGTTTGCGCCGGCGCCACGGTGATGGAGTCGCCGGTATGCACACCCATGGGGTCGAGGTTCTCGATGGAGCACACGATAATGCCGTTGCCGGCGTGGTCACGCATGACCTCCATCTCGTACTCTTTCCAGCCCTCGATGGACTCCTCAACCAGCACCTCGTGGGCAGGTGAGAGCTCCAGGCCCTGGCTCACGATGGAGACGAGCTCCTCGTGAGTATGCGCGATGCCACCACCGGCGCCGCCGAGGGTAAAGCTCGGACGCAGCACGCAGGGATATCCCACGCGCTCGGCGATAGCCTCGGCGTCGGCCACACTGTAGGCATAGCCCGAGCGTGCGACCTCCAGGCCAATCTCGGCCATGGCCTCGTTAAAGAGCTTGCGGTCCTCGCCGCGCTCGATAGCGGCCAGGTCGCAGCCGATCATCTCGACGCCGTACTTGTCCAGCGTGCCGTCTTTCGCCAGCTCGACGGCGGCGTTCAGACCGGTCTGGCCGCCCAGCGTGGGCAGCAGCGCGTCCGGGCGCTCTTTCTTGATTACGCGCTCGATAAACTCCGCGGTGATAGGCTCGACATAGGTGCGGTCGGCAAGACCCGGGTCGGTCATGATGGTCGCCGGGTTGGAGTTGACCAGGATGACCTCAAAGCCATCCTCCTTGAGCACCTTGCAGGCCTGGGCGCCGGAGTAGTCGAACTCACAGGCCTGGCCAATAACGATGGGGCCCGAACCAATGACGAGGATGCGCTTGATGTCAGTACGTTTCGGCATGTTAGTTCTCCTCGGTCTCGGTCGCGGCGTTCTCGGACTCAGCAAAGTTCCAGCCGGCAAGGCGGTCCTTCGCGGTGTCGATGTCCAGGTAGTTCTCCTCGCCGTCCATGAGTCGCGTAAAGGCGGTGAAGAGATAGTGGGCATCGGTGGGGCCGGGCGAGGCCTCGGGATGGTACTGAACCGAGAAGCACGGGGCGTCGAGCAGCTGGATGCCCTCGGCGGTGCCGTCGTTGAGGTTCACGTGCGTCAGGCGAATGCGGCCGAAGCGCTCGTTCATCACGACCGGCGCGATGCCGCGACGCACCCAGGCGCGCAGGTCGCCATCGGCCGCATGCTCGGCCTCGCCGCCGGAAAGCTCCGGGATCAGTTTGCCCAGACTGGGGAACAACAGGCCAAAGCCGTGGTTTTGCGCGGTGATCTCCACGCGACGGCTCACCAGGTTCATAACCGGCTGGTTGCCACCGCGGTGACCGAATTTAAGCTTTTCCATTTGGGCACCGCACGCCAAGCTGATCATCTGGTGACCAAGGCAAATGCCAAAGATCGGCACCTTGCCGATCAGCCGCTGCACCTGCTCGTAGGTCTCCACCACGGCGTCGGGGTCGCCGGGTCCGTTGGACAAAAAGACGCCATCGGGATTCATATCGAGCACCTCGCTCGCAGGCGTATCCCACGGCACGACGGTAAGGTCGCAGCCGGCGCGGACCAGCCCCTCCAGAATACCGTGCTTCACACCGCAGTCGTAGGCGACCACTTTGTGACGGGCAGGAGCGGCAACCGCAAGCGCAAAGTCATGCGTGGCAGGCAGGTCGGCGGCCACAAACTCGTGAGGCGCGGGGCAGCTTACGGTCTTGACCAGGTTCTCGCCTACCAGCGTGGGCGCTGCGGCCAGACGCTCGGCAAGCTCGTCGACGTCGAAGATCTCGGTCGAGATAATGCCCATCTTGGAGCCGTTGTCGCGCAGGTGGCGCACAAGAGCGCGGGTGTCGACGCCCTCGATAGCGACGATACCGTGAGCGCGCAGGTACTCCGGCACGCTGACGGCCGAGCGCCAGTTAGAAGGCGTGGCGCACATGTCGCGAACGATCATGCCGCGCATAGCCGGAGCGCTCGCAGAGCGCACGGCGTCGCCAGGGAAGGCCGACTGGACGTCAGTCTCGTCGATACCGTAGTTGCCGATCTGCGGATAGGTCATGGTTACGATTTGGCCGGCATAACTCGGATCGGTCATGACCTCAAAGTAGCCCTCGAGCGAGGTGTTGAAGCAGACTTCGCCGGTCGCGGTGCCCTCGGCGCCGCATGCACGTCCATAAAAAATGGTCCCATCCTCAAGATACAGGATGCAGGGACCGCAGGTGCCCTTGCTGGTTTTGGCCAGCATACGCTGGCAAAGCTCGCTGGGCGCGAAGGTGCGGGCGGCAGCGCCCGCGGTATGGTTGTTCGCCATAATTCTCCTTCCCGGTCTCACAGGACCGGCTTAAAGGTGTGTAGTTAGGCCTCGCGGTATTGTAACCGCAAGCATGCCTCATGGCGTTAATTTCATCGAAATGTTTACGAAATGATAATTATGACTTTCTATGCATAATGCTTTTTATCCCCGTCCCAAAAAGATCATCCCGCGGGGCTTGTGGCTCACGCGGGATGATGGCGTCTTATTTTTTCTTGTCCTGCTCCAGCAGTTCGGACGGTGTGCGATCGGGCTTGCCGCCGCGGAAAATCTCGCGGCCATGCAGACGATGTTCCAGGTCACGCTCGGCCTTTTCCTCGTCAATCTTGGTCTGGCTCACCACCGGGTCCTCAATCAACGACGACACCGAGTTCACCTGCTTCTGAATGCGCTCGGCGATGGTGTCATCCATACTCACGATGCGCATCTTCCAGTCGATACTCGTGGCGTTGGATGAGCTCTTGGTCCACACGAACGTCAAAATGGCGCTCTGGTGGCCCCGCGCGGGGAACATGCCAAAGAAGGAATCGTGCTGAATGTTGCTATCCTCGTCGATATAGGCGTGAACGTTATACACCACGCGGTCGATCTTGTCGTTGAGCAGCGCGTTGGTCGCAAGCGCCGCGGCCTGGATCTGCCCGTTGGACAGCAGCTCGAGCTCGTTGGCAGACGATGTGTCCAACACCGTCACCTCGACCGTGCCCGTACGCTCATCGGCTTCATCGACGGTAAAGTCGAGCGGGAACTGCGTAAAGCCGTTGCCCCATTCAAGTCCACCCTTGAGCGCGGTCGAAACGGTATCGACCGAAACGCTCTCGGACAGGTTGGCGGTGTTCAGACGACGCATCACGCCGTAGCCAATCTGCATGCCCACGATCAGCACCAAAATACCGATGACCACGGCCATCGCGGTCTTCGTAATGGTATGGCTCACCTGCGAGCCCGAAGGATCGTCCTCGGACAGCGGGTCGATATGTTTTGCCTGGCTCGCGCGGTCCTCGCTGCGCAGCTGCGCTAGCGCCGCTTTGTCACCGCGCTTGGCCGCAGCCTCCTTCTCACGCATGCGCTCGGTACGCTTTTTGGCGAGCGTGGGATCCAAGACGCCGGATGCATCGATTTCGGAGAATAACTCCGTCACTTCTTCCGGAGTCAAAGGGTTCTTGTCAGCCATAAACTTCCTGTCATATCAATCAGTCGAGCTCGTGCGTACGCGCACCTTCGAACTGCATTCGATAGTAACGGGCATAGGTGCCGCCACGGGCGAGAAGCTCCTCGTGCGTGCCACGCTCCACAACGCGACCATGCTCAACGGTCGCAATCTCATCGGCATGCTTAATGGTCGAAAGACGGTGGGCGATGATAATCGTGGTGCGGCCGCGTGCCAGCTCTTCGAGCGACTCCTGCACCGCCTCCTCGCTCTCGTTATCCAAAGCACTCGTCGCCTCGTCCATAATCAGGATCTTGGGGTTCTTGAGAAACACGCGCGCGATGGCAACGCGCTGCTTCTGTCCGCCCGAAAGACGGCTACCGCGCTCGCCCACCACGGTGTCATAGCCCTGTGGAAGCGACTCGATAAAGGCATCGATGTTGGCGCGACGGGCGGCCTCGGCGATCTCTTCTGCCGTGGCGCCCGGCTTGCCGTAGGCGATGTTCTCGCCAATCGTACCGTCAAATAGATAAACATCCTGCTGCACCAGGCCGATGGCGCGGCGCAGGCTCTGCTGCGTCACATCGCGCACGTCCTGACCGTCGATGCTAATGGATCCGGTAGCCACGTCATAAAAGCGCGGCAGCAGCGAACAGGTCGTGGACTTGCCACCGCCCGAAGGGCCAACCAAAGCGATGGTCTGCCCGGGCTTGATGGACAGGTCCATATGGTCAATAACGGGACGCTCGTCGGCATCGCCCTCGCCCAGCTCGACATCCTCGTAGTTAAAGCACACGTCGTGATACTCCACGGCGCCGGCAGTCACCTGCAGATCCGTAGCGCCCGGCTTGTCCTGGATATCCGGCGCGGTCGAGAGCACCTCGTCCATACGCTTAAAGCCGGCGATAGCCTTCTGATACGTTTCGGCCGAATTGACGAGCGTCTCAAGCGGCGTGCAGAACAGCGAAATATAGAGTGCAAAGGTCGCCATATCGACCGCCTGCAGCTGTCCCTGGGCGACCAGCCAGCCGCCCAGCAGCACCACGATCACGTACAGCACGCCCGAGAGCAGGCCATACGTCGCGGTGTAGACGCCCATGGCGTGATACATGTTCTCCTTGGACGAAAGGTAGCGATTGTTGGAGGCGCGGAACTTGAAGCGTTCGGTCTCCTCGTTGGCAAAGCTCTTGACCACGCGCATGCCCGCCAGAGAATCCTGCAGCTGTGCATTAATGCCGCTGATCTTCTTGCGGTTGTCGCTAAAGACCTCGCGCATGCGCATGTTCTGCCAAAACATGACGACCGCAAACGCCGCCGTCACCACGGCCATGGCAAGCGCCAGCACCGGAGCGATGGTAAAGAGGATCACAAACGAGCCGATAATCTCGATACCGCAGATGATGATCCACTCGGGTACGTGATGCGCCGCCTCGCAGATATCGAACAGGTCGTTGACCACGCGGCTCATCATGTCACCCGAGCTGTTGCGGTCGAAGTACGCAAAGCTAAAGCGCTCATACTGGTCGAACAGGTCCTCGCGCATTTTGGACTCCATGCGCGCGCCCATCACGTGGCCCCAATAGCTCACAAAGTAGCGGCAGGCGCAGCGGACGGCATACATCAGCACCAAGCCCACCGCGATCATGCCGAGCGCCTGCATAATGGCAGCCTGACCCTGAGTAAATAGCCCACCGGTCAAATTACGCAGAATAATAGGAAAAGCAAGGTCAATGGCGGCAAGCACCAGAGCACAAACAGTATCAGCAACAAAAAGCCCCATCTGGGGCTCGTAATACGAAAGAAACCTCTTCAGCATGTGATCCTCAAAGAAATATCAGCAACGTAAGGCCCTGGGACAAAGCAATCAGTAGTACTTGTCCCAGGGCTATCCCCACTCGTTAAAGCTCCGTGCCCCCAAGGCGGTGTGCGATGCTGTCGCAGGCCAAGGCGCCCACGACGGTCTTGGCGTCTTCGATCTTGCCGTCAAGCACGGCGTCGATCAGCTCGTGCAGCGGCACGAGGTCCACGTTGACAAACTCGTCATCATCGGGGTTGGGCGCATCAAACTCGAGCTTGGTAGCCAAGTAGATGTGGATAATCTCATCGCAAAAACCACAGGACGTGACAATCGACGTCAAAAAGCGAATGCGACCAGCCCTAAAGCCCGTCTCCTCATGCAGCTCGCGCTTGGCGCAATCGAGCGGGTCCTCGCCTGGATCGAGCTTGCCGGCGGGAATCTCGACCGTCACGCGGTCGATGGCGGTGCGGTACTGACGCACCAGTACGATCTTGCCGCTCTCGGTCAGTGCCACAACAGCCGCCGCACCCGGATGGCGAACGATATCGCGGGCGCTGCGGCGACCGTTGGGCAGCTCAACCTCAAGACGGTGGACGTCGAGGATCTTGCCCTTCCAGGCGCACTCCTCCGAAAGAATCTTCTCGTGCAGCTCGGCATCGTGCGGGTCGTCATCGCCCAGCACCAGCGCCGGCTCGTCAGCGACCTCGCCACCAGGCTCGCCCTCGGCGTGCCCATACACGCGGCTGTCCTCTTCGACGATCTGCGCGTCCACGAGCTCTTCGTTCTTCTCGTCCATCCGTCTCATTCCTCTCGGATTTTAGGCATCCCAGGCGTCGCGGCCGCGCAGCGCGCGCAGGCCGATGTCGTGACGCAGGGTCTTGCCCTCAAAATCAATCTTCTCGCAGGCCTCGTAGGCAAGGTTGCGGGCGTTCTCAAACGTATCGCCCAGCGCGGTCACGGCAAGCACGCGGCCACCATTGGTCACAAGCTGGCCGTCCACCACGGCAGTGCCCGCGTGGTACACGGTCACGTTCTCCATGGCCTCGGCATCGGCGATACCGGTAATGACCTTGCCTTTCTCGTAGCTGCCGGGATAACCCGCACTCGTCAGGACAACGGCCACGGCCCACTCGTCGCGCCAGTCGAGTTCAATCTGATCGAGCTCGCAGTTGGCGCAGGCGAGCATGACCTCGACCAGGTCGTTCTTAAGGCGCGGCAGAACGACCTGCGTCTCGGGGTCGCCAAAGCGGGCATTGAACTCCAGCACCTTGGGGCCGGCAGGCGTGAGCATAAAGCCGCCGTACAGGCAACCGCGGTAGTCGATACCCTCGGCAGCGAGCTCGGCCACGGTCTGCTCCATGACCTTCACCATGGTGGCGTGCTCCTCATCGGTCACGATGGGCACCGGGCTGTAGACGCCCATGCCACCGGTGTTGGGGCCCTTGTCGCCCTCGAGCGCACGCTTGTGGTCCTGCGAGGTGGCCATGGGGCGCACGGTCTTGCCGTCGGTAAAGGCCAGCAGCGAGCACTCGGGACCAACGAGCATCTCCTCGATGACCACGGTATTGCCGGCATCGCCAAAGGTGCCGCCAAAGCACTCGCGCACGGCCTCCTCGGCCTGCTCAAGTTCGGTCGCCACGATAACGCCCTTGCCCGCGGCAAGGCCGTCGGCCTTGACGACCAGCGGGGCGCCCTGCTCGCGCACGTAGGCGAGAGCCGAAGCCTCGTCGGTAAACGAGCCGTAGGCTGCCGTCGGAATGCCCGCACGCTCCATGAGCTGCTTGGAGAACAGCTTGGAGCCCTCCATCTGGGCGCCCTCGGCACCCGGGCCAAAGCAGGGAATACCCGCCGCGCGCACGGCGTCGGCCACGCCCGCCACGAGCGGAGCCTCGGGGCCAATTACCACGAGTCCGCATCCGTGGCTCTGCGCAAACGCCGCCACGGCCGCAGGATCGCAGTCGTCGAGAACAACGTTCTCGCCGCAGCTCGCGGTGCCGCCGTTACCCGGCGCAATGTAGAGCTTGCCGGCGCGCGGTGATGCTGCGAGCTTAGCTGCCAAAGCATGCTCACGGCCGCCGCTGCCCAACAACAGGATGTCGATGGTTTGAGTGTCCGCCTTCAAGGGTGCCTCCTCTATGGATTAACGGCCCGCTCCGCGCGAGCCCTTTGCAAGCAAATATACCCCTCGGCCGCCCGCTTGGGCTGCAAAGGGGTATATCGCAATAACCAAATAGTCCCGATTACTTCCAGAATCGGTTGATAATCTGCTCGCGACCAGCGCCAACGCCAATGAACGTCACGCGGGTGTGTGCCAGATCCTCGATAAACGCCACGTAGTCCTGAGCCTCCTGCGGCAGCTCGTCAAAGCTGCGGCAACCGGTGATGTCGCACTTCCAGCCAGGGAGCTCCTCGTAGATGGGCTTGGCATGCTCAAAGCGCACCTGGTGCTCGGGCACGCTCGTGTAACGCTCGCCATCGACGTCATAGGCAACGCACACCTTAATGGTGTCGAAGGCCGAAAGCACGTCGAGCTTGGTCACGGCGATGTCGGTGAGGCCGTTGACGCGCGAGGCATAGTTGGCGATAGGGCCGTCGAACCAGCCGCAACGACGACGGCGACCGGTGGTCACGCCGTACTCATAGCCCTCCTCGGTCAGCGTGTGGCCAGCCTCGGACTCATAGGAAAGTTCGGTGGGCATGGGGCCCGAACCGACGCGGGTGATATAGGCCTTCATGACGCCCAGCACGCGGTCGACGTTCTTCATGCCCACGCCGGATCCGGTGATGGCGCCGCCAGCGGTGCAGTTGGAAGACGTCACGTACGGATAGGTGCCGTGGTCGATGTCGAGCAGCGTCGCCTGGGCGCCCTCAAACAGCAGGTTCTTGCCCTCATCGATCATGTTGTTGAGCAGCAGGCTCGTCTCGGTGATGTAGGGACGCAGGCGCTCGGCCATCGGCAGGTACTCGTCGCAAATCTGGTCCACGGTGTAGGTGGGCAGGTTGTAGATGAGCTCGAGCTCGGGGTTCACGCGGGCGAGAGCTGTCTCCAGCTTGTCGCGGAACAGCGCCTCGTCCAGCATGTCCTGCATGCGCAGGCCAATGCGGGCCATCTTGTCCTGATAGCACGGACCGATGCCGCGCTTGGTGGTACCGATGTTCTTCTTGCCGAGCTTCTGCTCAAAGGCGCCATCCAGATCAATGTGGTACGGCATGATGACATGCGCGTTGCCGCTAATCTTGAGGTTCTTGGTGGTGATGCCGTCGGCCTCGAACATGTCGATCTCCTCAAGGACAACCTTGGGGTTGACGACGCAGCCATTACCGATCACCGACACGTGGTCGGAATACATGATGCCGGAGGGCACCTGGTGCAGGCCGTACTTCTTGCCGTTGACGACGATGGTGTGGCCGGCGTTGTTGCCGCCCGAATAGCGCACGACGGCATCAAAGTCGCCGGCGACCAGGTCGCAGATCTTACCCTTGCCCTCATCGCCCCACTGGGCACCGACCAAAACGGTTGACGGCATGTTTACTCCTTACATTCATGGACTGTCTACGCGCCATGCCGGCACGCAGAAGCACAAAACATTCCCAGTATACCCGTGCAACGGGCGCCTGTCCTACTCCTCGGCATGTGCCCCATCAAGCTCATAGAACTTGGTGGATGCCGGCAGGAACATCAGGTCGACGTCGCCGATCGGGCCCGAACGGTTCTTGGCCACGACGATGCGCGTAACGCCCTCGTCGGGTCGATCGTCGCGCGAGGCTTCGGCCTCGTCGGCGGAGCGGTCCAAGAACATGACGATATCGGCGTCCTGCTCGATGGAGCCCGATTCACGAAGGTCGGAAAGCTGCGGGCGCTTGCCGGTACGGGATTCGACCTGACGCGAGAGCTGCGACAGCGCGATGAGCGGGATCTTGAGCTCCTTGGCCATGATCTTCAGACCACGCGACATCTCCGAAACCTCGACGGTACGGCTCTCGGAGCGGCGTCCCGGCGGAGGACTCACCAGCTGCAGGTAGTCCAGGATGATGATTGCCTTCTCCTTGTTATGGAGCATGCGGCGGCTCTTGGCGCGAATCTCGGTCACTGTGGTGCCGGGCGTATCGTCAATCAGAATATCGAGCTTGGACAAGGTCTGCGTAGCCTCGTTGATATTGGCCCACTGCTCGGGGCTAATGCGGCCCATGCGGAAGTCACTGATCGAGATCATGGCGTAGGCGCAAATCAGACGCTGGGCAATTTCCTTGCCCGACATCTCCAGCGAGAAGAAGCCGACGGTATAACCAGCAGCGGCAGCATTGAGCGCCAGATTCAGGGCGAACGACGTCTTACCCACGGCAGGGCGGGCGCCGATAATGATGAGCTGGCCCTCGCGGAAGCCCATGAGCATGCGGTCGAGCGACGGGAAGCCCGTGGGCACGCCCGCAGCCTGGCCACCGGCCTGGCACACTTCCTCGGCCTCGTTATAGGCCTCGACCATAAACTCGGTCAGCGTCTTGTAGCTCGACTTGACCTCGCGTGCCGTGACCTTGAGCAGCTTGCTCTCGGCCAGCTCGACAACCTCTTTGGTGTCGGTGGGGGCGTTATATGCCAGCGCGTTGATCTCGTTGGTGGCGCCGATCAGCTCGCGCAGCATCGAGTCGCGGCGAACGATGGCGGCATGGTGCTGCCAGTTGACGAGCGACAAGGTCTGACCCATCAACTCCAAAATGTACGCTTCGCCGCCCACGGCATCGAGCTTGTTGATGCTTCTCAGGTAATCGATCAGCGAGATGGAGTCGATGGGAATGCGGCTGTTGTACATATCGACCATCGCGGTGTAGATGGTCTTATGAATGGGCCGGTAGAAGTCATCAGGCTGCAGCTCGACCTGGGCCTCTTCGACCACCTCGGGCGATAGCAGCATAGCGGCCAGTACATTGGCCTCTGCATCTTGGTTTTGGGGAAGACCCAACTTTGAGCCGCGGTCCTCAACCGTCAGCCCCGTCTCCCTTTCGTCATATGCCATGAGCATCCTCATTCATATCGCTTGCGAGCATCCATAGTATCAGCCACGGTCCCAAAACAGGCCGCGCGCCGCCAATCATCACCGAACCAAACGGATGAACGGTCCTGTATATAGGACTTCGCCGCAACGTTCACCATGACACTCACTCAGCGCAAAAAAACAAAAGGGCGCCCTGGTTTCCCAGAGCGCCCTTCTTAGAACAAGATTGTTGCGTTGCAGCAAATGCTACTCGGCAGCAGCCTCAGTCTCGACCTCGGCGGTCTCGGCCTCGGCGACCTCAGCGGCCTCCTCGACCTCAGCCTCAGCAGCGAGCTCCTCGGCGGTAACGCCGACGAGAACGACAACCTCGGCCTTGATCTCGCGGTACAGCGAGATGGCAACGGTGTGGGCACCGGCAACCTTGATGGGCTTACCGAGCTCGACGCGCTTGCGGTCGATGTCCATACCGAGCTGAGCCTTGATGGCGTCAGCGATCATAGCGGCGGTAACGGAGCCAAAGAGGATGCCCTCGTCGCCGACCTTGACGTCAACGGTGACCGTCTTGCCCTCGAAGGCAGCCTTGGTCTCGTTGGCGGTAGCCAGACGGACGGCCTCGCGCTTGGCGATGTTGTTGCGGCGCTCGTCAAGCTGCTTGAGGTTGCCCTTGGTGGCGGCAACAGCGAGCTTCTTGGGGAACAGGAAGTTCTCAGCGTAACCCTGAGCGACCTCTACGACGTCACCCTCGCCGCCCTTGCCCTTGATCTCATCGAGAAGAATAACCTTCATGATGCGTCTCCCTTCTTAGCCGCGGTCGCGGTTGCCACGAGAGGAAACCACGGGGACGGTGTACGGCAGGAGAGCCATCTCGCGGGCGCGCTTGATGGCGTTGGCGATGTCATGCTGATGCTGCGTGCAAGCGCCAGTGACGCGACGGGGCTTGATCTTGCCACGGTCGGTCATGTACTTACGGAGAAGCTGAGTGTCCTTATAGTCGATGAACTCAGTGTTCTCCTTGCAGAACTGGCAGTACTTACGACGCGGCTGACGTGCAGAAAAATCATTAGCCATGTCAAAATACCTTTCATTTGGCAACTTCGGCGAACCGAAGCCGCCTCTCACTCAAAAATAGGTGAACAGCCCTTAGAACGGGATGTCCTCATCGTAGACGTCGACCGCGGGCGGCGTAGCCACCGGTGCGGCAGGACGCGGTGCGGGCGCTGCAGGGGCTGCGGGGGCGTAACCGCCCTGATCGTAGCCACCCTGGCCACCACGGGAGCTCATAAACTCGATCTCATCGACGATGACCTCAAGCTTGCTCCGGCGCTGGCCGTCGCGCTCCCAAGAGCTGTAGCGCAGCTTGCCCTCGATCGCGACCTTGTTTCCCTTTGCCAGGAAACGGCTCACGGCCTCGGCGCGCGTGCCGAACATGGTGCAGTCGACAAAGTTGGGATAGTCCTCCCACTCGCCAGTCTGCGGGTTGCGGCGACGATCGTTCACGGCGACGCCAAAGGACAGAACCTGGGTTCCGCCGGCGGTGGCGCGCAGCTCGGGATCACGCGTGAGGTTACCGGTGATGTTCACTCGATTGATGCTCATAACTCACTACTTCCTCTTGGGGCACAGGCCCAGTCCAAAACGACAGTCTTACTCCTGGTCGTCGCGACGGACGATCATGTGGCGGACCACAGCGTCGGTGATGCGCAGGACGCGATCAAGCTCGGCGATCTGGGTAGGATCTGCGTGGAAGTTGATGAGGGTGTAGTCACCATCGGTGAGGTCGTTGATCTCGTAGGCGAGCTTGCGCTTGCCCCACTCGTCAACGGAGTCGACCTTGCCAGCGCCCTCAGCGATCGTGGTATCGATACGCTTCATAACAGCGAGACGAGTCTCGGGGTCGAGCGACGGGTCAACAAAGAACAGCAGTTCATAAGCCTTCATATTGTCACCTCCTCTGGGCAAATGTGGCTTCAGGTCGTGAAGGTGCGCCTGAAGCAGGAAAAGACTTGGTAATAATATCTTTCAACCTCCCAGGCTGCAAGAATATGCAGCTACAACCTCATGACCTCCACATATGTCCATACTCACACGGCACTTCATGCGTCTTCCAACCAAATGCTGACCAAAAGCTTGACGGATCTGTGGACAAGATACGGTGCCGTGGGGACAAGCTGAGCCAAGCCACAGGTCAACGGGCACAAGGCTGTGGTCGCAAAATGCATACCAGTGGTCCACAGCACCACCCAAAGATATTTATATTCATTGCCAAGTCGCTTATGAATACCCCTTTTGAACAATTGAGTTGATCAACCACGCTGGTCGGAAGCCGTTTTTTGGCACCTCAAACCCCGCTGCAACGCCAAGCGCGGCCAAGCGTTTTAAAAAATGCCAACTTTTCTGTTTGCACTTTGCGATTCCTCGTGTATACTGACTTTCGCATTTAACGGAGAGTTGTCCGAGTGGCCGAAGGAGCACGATTGGAAATCGTGTAGGCGTCAAAAGCGTCTCCAGGGTTCAAATCCCTGACTCTCCGCCAGTTAATTCCAAAGCAGGCCTTCGAGCCTGCTTTGTTTTTACCCCACGCGGAGGGGTGGCAGAGTGGTTGAATGCGGCGGTCTCGAAAACCGTTTGGCCTGTATAAGGTCACGAGGGTTCGAATCCCTCCTCCTCCGACATTTTGGTTGAGAAAGCTCCCGAGAATGGGAGCTTTTTTGGTTTGAGTCCCCAACAAGCAAACACGG
>DBFABM010000021.1:0-41627 GCA_048194085.1 Collinsella aerofaciens | reverse complement strand
TTTGTGCCGTATAATGACCACTACCTATGACGCGATACAAAAGAAAGGTGTTTGCCCATGCAGGCACAGAAGGCGGAGGGAACCCGCGACCTTATCGGCGCCGAGATGCGCGCCTGGCAGAAGATGCAGCAGATTGCGGCCGGCGTGTTCGAGCCGTTTGGCTTTAAGCCCATCGAGACGCCCGCGATCGAGCAGGTGGACGTGTTTGTCCACGGCATCGGCCAGTCGACCGACGTCGTGCGCAAGGAGATGTTCCGCGTGTTCAGCGGCGCCAACCTGGAGCGCGTCTTTACCGAGGGTACCGATACCAAGCTCAAGCCCAAGCAGCGCTTGGCGCTTCGCCCCGAGGGCACGGCCGGCGTGGTGCGCGCCGTCGTGGAGAACAACCTGGTGCCCCAGGGCTCCACGCCGTTTAAGGCCTATTACGCCGAGGCCATGTTCCGTGGCGAGCGTCCCCAGAAGGGTCGCCTGCGCCAGTTCCACCAGGTGGGCATCGAGTGGCTCGGCGCTCCCGATCCGGCTGCCGACGCCGAGTGCATCATCATGCTCATGGAGTTCTACAAGCGCCTGGGCTTCGATCTGTCCAAGCTTCGCCTGCTTATTAACTCGATGGGCGATGCGCAGTGCCGTCCGGCATATCGCGAGCAGGTCAAGCAGTTTATCCTCGATCACGCCGACGAGATGTGCGACGAGTGCCGCGAGCGCGCCGAGCTCAACCCGCTGCGCGCCTTCGACTGCAAGAACGACCATTGCCGCGAGATCATGGCCGACGCCCCACTGATGGGCGACAACCTGTGCGACGAGTGCCGCGAGCACTACGAGCAAGTCAAGCGCTATTTGGACGCCGCCGGTATCGAGTATGTTGAGGATCCCACCCTGGTGCGCGGCCTGGACTACTACACCCGTACCGTCTTTGAGGTCGAGGCTCCCGGCGCCGGTGTCGGCTCCATCGGTGGCGGCGGTCGCTATGACGGCTTGGTCGAGCTCGAGGGCGGCAAACCCACGGCCGGCGTCGGCTTCGCTGTCGGTTTTGAGCGCGCCCTGCTGGCCCTGCAGGCCTTTAGCAGCGACCTGGGTGCCGAGGAGGCCCCGTGTGTCTACGTCGCCAACGCCGGTAAGGAGCTGCGTCAGAACGTCTTTACCATTACGCAGCAGCTTCGTGCCGCAGGCATCGTGACCGAGGCCGACTATCAGGGCCGTTCCCTTAAGGCCCAGTTTAAGCAGGCCGACAAGGTGGGCGCTAAGCTCATCCTAGTCCTGGGTGGCGACGAGCTTGCCGCCGGCAAGGTCAAGGTGCGCGACATGGAGAGCCATGATGAGGTACTGGTCGATTTGGCCAACGTCGTCGAGGCGGTTCGCGAGCGCCTGTAGCGCATCATTTTGAACTGCGGGTCCGCCAACACGTCCCGCTCGCGGCGAACGATTGTTACGGGGGTGTTTCGCATTTATGCGGAATGCCCCCGTTTGTGTATGCCGTCCACTGAGAAATACGACCATTTAGAGCAAAAACCCTTGCAATGCAGATAATACTTTTGTGTGGTAAAGCGCAATCAGTGTCGAAAGTATTTCCCAAGCGCCTATAATGAATACCGCATGTTACGTGCATAGAAGGAGGAATGGGAGGAAACGTGGCTGAGAACCTAAGCAACCAGTCTGTACCCGAAGCCGCGGCGCGCGTCGCTGCCGTGGTCAACCGCCTCGTTAACCGAATCGGCTCGAATGCCGAGTCCAGGGAGCGTCTCGCCGAGATCGAGATCCCCGAGGAGCTGCGCGACAATCTGGCGCTGTTCCTGCGCCTGGAGCGTCGTGTGCTTAGCGAGTATGATCCTGAGATCGCGGACCTGTTCGACAAGATCCTGTCGGCCGAGATTGTGGCCAATGCCGGCAACCCCGGTACGCGTGCTGCCGACGAGGCCGTCGACGAGCAGGGCGTGCCCACCGCCGACGAGCCCACCGCCGTGGCATTTCGTGAGGTCGTCGATCTGATCGACAGCCTGCCGCTCGATAAGCAGCAGGTTATCGTCCGCGCCTTTACGAGTTTCTTCCATCTGGCAAACCTGTCGGAGGAGAACTACCGTGTGGCGCAGCTGCGCGAGCGCGAGGCCGGTGCGTCGACCGATACCGAGGTCGATCCCGCCAACGAACTCACCGTCGCCTATCACCAGTTGGTAAACGAGATGGGCGTCGAGGGTGCCAATGAGCTGCTCGGCAAGCTCGAGTTCCACCCTGTCTTTACCGCACATCCCACCGAGGCCCGTCGTAAGGCCGTCGAGGGCAAGATTCGCCGTATCTCCAACCTGCTGGAGGAGCGTCCGCGTTTGGGCGGCTCCGACCTGGTGGAGAACGAGCGCCATATGCTGCAGGAGATCGACGCCCTGGTGCGTACGAGCCCCATCGCGCTCAAGAAGCCCACGCCGGTCGAGGAAGCCGATACCATCATCGACATCTTTGATAACACGCTGTTCGACGTTATCCCCGTCATCTATCGTCGTTTTGACGACTGGGTGCTGGGCGACAAGGCCGGTACCGTGCCGCCGCTGTGCCCGGCGTTCTTCCATCCCGGCAGCTGGATCGGTTCCGACCGCGACGGTAACCCCAACGTCACCGCCAAGGTGAGCCGTGAGGTCGCCGCCAAGTACTTTACCCACATGGTGCTCAAGCTCGAGGACAAGTGCCGCCGCATCGGCCGCAACCTCACGCTCGAGGCCACCTACAGCAAGCCGTCTGCCGAGCTCATCAACCTGTGGAACCATCAGGTCGAGATGAGTACCCAGTACACGGCCCGCGCCGAGCTGATTTCCGAGCACGAGCCGCATCGCGCCGTCATGCTCGTCATGGCCGACCGTCTGAACGCCACCGTGCGCCGTATCACCGACACCATGTACCACAGCGCCGATGAGTTCCTGGATGACCTGCGCGTCGTCCAGCGTTCGCTTGCTGCCTGCGGTGCCGTCCGTGCCGCCTACGGTCCGGTCCAGACCATCATCTGGCAGGTCGAGTCCTTCGGCTTCCATATGGTCGAGATGGAGTTCCGTCAGCACTCCGTGGTGCACGCCCGCGCCCTCAAGGATATCCACGAGAACGGTATCCATGGCGACCTGCAGCCCATGACGCGCGAGGTCATCGATACCTTCCGCGCTATCGGCTCCATCCAAAAGCGCTACGGCAAGAAGATGGCGCACCGCTACATCATCTCGTTCACCAAGAGCGCCCAGCATGTGGCCGACGTCTTTGAGCTTGCCCACCTGTCCTTCGCACACGAGGAGGATGTCCCCGAGCTCGACGTGATCCCGCTGTTCGAGCAGCTCGAGGACCTCGAGGGCTGCGTCGACGTGCTCGACCAGATGCTTACGCTGCCCGCGGTGCAAAAGCGCCTTGCCCAGACCAACCGCCGCATGGAGGTCATGCTGGGTTATTCCGACTCCTCCAAGGACGCCGGTCCTACCACGGCCATGCTCGCGTTGCACTCCGCGCAGGAGCGCATCGCCAAGTGGGCCGAGAAGAACGATATCGACCTGGTGCTCATGCACGGTCGCGGCGGTGCCGTGGGCCGTGGCGGCGGTCCGGCCAACAAGGCCGTGCTGGCGCAGCCCAAGGGTTCGGTCAACTGCTTCTTTAAGCTCACCGAGCAGGGCGAGGTCATCTTTGCCCGTTACGGCAACCGCACGCTGGCTCAGCGTCATGTTGAGTCCGTTGCCGCCGCAACGCTTTTGCAGTCGGCCCCGAGTGTCGAGAAGACCAACACTGAGACCACGCAGAAGTTCTGGGATATGGCCGAGAAGCTCAACACCGCAAGCCACGAGCGCTATCTGGACCTGCTGAACACCGAGGACTTTACGCCATGGTTCTCGACCGTGACGCCGCTGACCGAGGTCGGTCTGCTGCCGATCGGCTCGCGTCCGGCCAAGCGCGGCTTGGGTGCCAAGTCGCTCGACGACCTGCGTACCATCCCGTGGATCTTCAGCTGGAGCCAGGCGCGCATTAACCTGGCCGCTTGGTACGGTCTGGGTACCGCCTGCGAGCAGCTGGGCGATCTTGACCAGCTCAAGGCTGCCTACCAGGAGTGGCCGTTCTTCCGTACCTTTATCGACAACATCGAGATGTCGATCGCTAAGACCGATCAGCGCATCGCCAAGATGTATCTGCACCTGGGCGATCGCCAGGATCTGTCCGAGAAGGTCTTTACCGAGATGCAGCTCACGCGTAAGTGGGTCCTTGCCATCGTCGGTGACGAGTGGCCACTGCAGCGCCGCCGCGTGCTCGGTTGCGCCGTTCGCGTGCGTAACCCCTACGTCGACGCTCTGTCCATCGCCCAGGTCCGTGCCCTTCGCGAGGTGCGTATGAACCAGGACGAGATGGCCGAGGAGAAGAAGGCCGAGTACATGAGCCTGATTCTTTCGACTGTGACCGGCGTCTCGGCAGGACTGCAGAACACGGGGTAATCGATAGCCCTGTGGCTCTCACCGGGACCCGATGGGTTTCCCTCTGAATGCGTCCTCGCACTTGAAGCCCCCTTATCCTGCTCCTTCGGAGCTGCGGATAAGGGGGCTTCGTGCTGCGGAGTGCATTCAGAGGGAAACCCGTCGGGTCCCTTCGTCCTCGATCTTCAGGGATTAAAGCTGAGGAGAAGAATGATGCATTGGGCGCTTCGCACCTTACAGCTGTGACGGCCGCGGTCCCGTTTGAGGTCGCGTCCGTTTTGTTGTGGGTCAAATATGAACGTTGTGTTAATGAGTCGGTGGACGGTGGTGTTTTTCGGTGAGCGGCGTATCCTTCCAACGGTTTATCTAGTGTGTCAGTTGAAAGGAAGAGGGCGCTCGTCATTGTTTGAATGTGAACTGCCGTTTGACCACAAGACGTTGCATCTGGAGCTCGAGGATAAGAACTTCGCGGGTGTGATGGAAGGTCATCAAAACGAGTTTAAGACTACGAAATCGCAGGAAGAGCTGGTAGAGGAGTCGCTTGCCAACCCTTATGGCTCGCCTTCGCTCGAGGAGCTTTGTGCTGGCAAGAAGGATATTGTCATTATTAGCTCCGATCATACGCGCCCCGTTCCCTCGCGTGTGACGATGCCTATTCTGCTGCATCACATCCATTCCGCTGCGCCCGAGGCTCGAGTGCGTATTTTGGTTGCTACGGGTATGCACCGTCCGTCGACGCACGAGGAACTCGTCAACAAGTATGGCGAGGAGATTGTTGCCAACGAGGAAATCGTTATGCACGTCGCGACTGACGACAGCATGATGAAAAAGATTGGCACCCTGCCTTCTGGTGGCGAGTGCATCATCAACAAGATTGCCGCCGATTGTGATCTGCTGCTTGCCGAGGGCTTTATTGAGCCGCACTTCTTTGCCGGTTTCTCTGGTAGCCGCAAGTCCGTCCTGCCTGGCATCGCCAGCTACAAGACCATCATGTACAACCACAACGGTCAGTTTGTGAATGATTCCCACTCGCGTGCCGGCAACCTGTGCCACAACCACGTGAGCGAGGACATGTTTGCCGCTGCCGAGATGGCTCACCTTGCCTTTGTGCTTAACGTGGTGCTCAACGGCAAGCACGAGGTCATCGGCTCCTTTGCCGGCGACATTCACAAGGCGCACGAGGCCGGCTGTGAGTTCGTGAAGAGCCTTGCCGGCGTTGAGCCCGTTGAGTGCGAGATTGCCATCACCACTAACGGCGGCTACCCGCTCGACCAGAACATCTACCAGGCCGTGAAGGGCATGTGCTCTGCCGAGGCTACGCTTCCCGAGGGCGGTGTGATCATCGACGTCGCCGGCTGTGCCGACGGTCACGGTGGCGAGGGCTTCTATCACAACATCGCCGACAACGATCCGGCGGAGTTTGAGCGTGCCTGCATCGACCGTCCTAAGGACGAGACCCTGCCCGACCAGTGGACGAGCCAGATCTTTGCCCGCATCCTGGCGCATCACCCTGTGATCATGGTCACCGACCTGTGCGATCACCAGATGATCAAGGATATGCACATGACGCCGGTCAACACCCTCGATGAGGCGCTCAAGCTCGCCTTTGAGATGAAGGGTGCCGATGCCAAGGTGGCCGTCATTCCCGATGGCCTGGGCGTTGTCGTCGCTCAGCACTAGTACGCGGCCTAAACGAATCGTTTATAACCGACAAGAAAGATAAGGTTTTATGCTTACCAAACTCCTCTGCGAATTCGGCGCAACGGCCCTCATGATCATCTTTGGTGTGGGCGTGCACTGCGATACGGTGCTCAAGGGCACCAAGTATCAGGGCTCCGGCCACATGTTTGCCATCACCACTTGGTCTTTTGGCATCTCGGTCTGCCTGTTTGTCTTTGGCGGTGCCGTGTGCATGAACCCCGCCATGGTGCTTGCCCAGTGCATCGTCGGCCTGGTGCCGTGGAGCAGCTGCATCCCCTTCATGATTGCCGATATGCTCGGCGGCTTTGTGGGCGCCGTAATCGCTTGGCTTATGTATGCCGATGAGTTCAAGGCTTCCGATGGCGTCGTTGATCCCATTGCCCAGCGCAATATCTTCTCGACCAACCCCACCACCGAGGGCACGAACTATGCTCGTAACTTCTTCTGCGAGGCTATCTGCACCTTTGTGTTCGTCAGCGCCATCCTTGCTGCCGCTAACCGCGCCGGCGAGAACGTCCTGATGCTCGCTATCTGCGTCGGTCTGATCGTTTGGGCTGTTGGCATGGGCATGGGCGGCATCACCGGCTTCGCCATGAACCAGGCTCGTGACCTTGGTCCTCGCATGGCCTATCAGGTGCTGCCGATTAAGAACAAGGCTGACAACAACTGGAAGTACGGCCTGCTCGTTCCTGGCATCGCTCCGTTTGTCGGTGCCGCTCTGGCCGCGCTGTTTGTGCACGGTTTCTTGGGCATGTTCTAGTTCAAGGCTACATAGTTGTCCGCCGTCCGCATGGGGTAACTTCCCAGCGCGTCCTCGGACATGAAAGAACCCCCGCTGCGCACTTCGTGCGGCGGGGGTTCTTTCGTCCTGCGGAGTGCGCTGGGGAGTTACCCCATGCGGCCAGCTGCGGGATCTTAGTCGCGTTGGAACAAGCAACCCAACATATATCTGAATTTGGGTGTGAGGGGCGCTTTGCTGTTGGGGGCGTTGAGATGAGGGCGATACTTTGGGAAGGGATGACGCCTCGGGAGGGGGCGTCTATCTGAAGAGGGGCTTTATGACTGAGAGATAGTCTTTGGCTACGTCGGCTTTATCTGCTTCGAAGTTGTGCCAGGCCCACCATTGGACCATTCCTACGAAGCTTGAGGCTATGTGGTGTAGTAGGAAACTGCGGTCCATGGTGCCGGCGGGGCCTGCGGGGCCGACGGGGACGGTTTCGGCTGCGCGCGACATGATGGTCTTGCGTAAGCAGTCGGCGAAGACGCGTGAGCCGGCACCGGCTACGAGGGCTCGAACGCCCTGACGGCGCTCCCAGAGGTTGTTGAGGATATGCTCGACCTGTACGAGTGGGTCATCGAGGGGCGTACCGTCATCGTCGAGGGCATGGGTGCAGATATCGCGCACGAGCTCAGCGAGCAGGTCATCTTTGCTTTTGAAGAGGCCGTAGAACGTGGCCCGACCCACATGGGCGCGAGCGATGATGTCGCCGACGGTGATCTTGCCGTAATCTTCCTCGCACAGGAGCTCGGAGAACGCCGCAACGATGGCGGCACGGCTTTTTGCCTTGCGAGCATCCATGGCTATGCGTCCGCGTGAACGAGCAGGCAGCGGAGCGTACCGGAGCAACCCTCGTAGGGGCGCTTGCCGGCGCCGTAGCCGACGGCTTCGATGCGGTAGCGTGAGGGCAGTTGGTCGGACGTGCGCAGCGCGGTGACGATGGCGGCTCCCGTGGGCGTCACGAGCTCGCCGGCGACCGGTGCAGGCGTGAGGGCGATATTGCCCGCCTGGCACAGGTTGGCGACAGCGGGGACGGGAATGGGCATGAGGCCGTGGGCGCAGCGGATGGTTCCGTGGCCCTCGGAGAGCGACTCGACCACGATATCCTCAATACCCAGGTCGTCGAGGCAGATGGCGACCGAGCAGACGTCGACGATGGAGTCGACGGCGCCCACTTCGTGGAACATGACGGTCTCGGGCGTTTTGCCGTGAGCTTTAGCCTCAGCTGCAGCGAGTGCGGTAAAGATGGCGAGGGCACGACGCTTGGCACCATTGCTCAGCTGTGAGCCATCGATGATGGCAGTGACGTCCGCCAAAGAACGGTGGTGATGGTGGTGGGCGTGATGATGGTCCTCGTGGCCGTGCTCGTGGCCGTGCTCGACATGGTCATGATGGTGGTGCTCATGCTCGTGTGTGTGCTCGGTAGCTGCTTCGTTGCCGTAGAGCCAGGCCATATCGTGGTCGTGGTTCTCTAGCTCCTCTGCCAGCTGAACGTCAAAGTCGCAGGCGTCGATGCCATGCTTGTTTACGCGTGTAACGGCAATCTCAAAGCCGTCGACCGGCAGCGTGGCGAGCTGTTCGCGCAGGTGCTCCTCGCTGGCGCCCAAGTCGAGCAGGGCCGCGACGGTCATGTCGCCGCTGATGCCCGAGGTGCCGTCGATGATAAGCGTGTGCTGATGGTTAGACATGAAATGCTCCTTAACGGGCGCGAGACGTGCCGGCGTTCAGATGATTAATAAGACTTGCCTGGTAGGCGGCGCCAAAGCCGTTGTCGATATTGACGACCGAAACGCCGCTGGCGCAGGAGTTGAGCATGGCGAGCAGCGCGGCTACGCCACCAAAGCTCGCGCCGTAACCCACGCTGGTGGGAACGGCGATGACCGGACAGCTCACCAGGCCGCCGACAACGCTCGCCAGTGCGCCCTCCATGCCGGCAATGGCGATGACCACCTGTGCCTGGGCAAGCTCCTCGGCATGCGCGAGCAGACGGTGCAGGCCGGCGACACCCACGTCGTAGAGGCGGTCGACCTCGTTGCCATAGAATTCGGCCGTCAATGCGGCTTCCTCGGCGACGGGCAGGTCGCTCGTACCGGCGCAGGCGACGACGATGCGTCCGTTGCCAGTGGGGGAGGGCTTGCCTCCCACGAGGGCGAGCTGTGCGTCCGGGACATATCCCAGGTCGATGCCGTTGCCGAGGAGCTCCGAGGTGTGGGCTGCTTTTTCGGCGTCCAGGCGTGTGACCAGGATGCGCTCCTGGCCGGCATCGCGCAGCGCTTCGATAATGGCGGCAATCTGCTCGGCGGTTTTACCGGCGCCGTAGACAACCTCGCCGGCCCCCTGGCGCACCCCGCGCGAAAGATCGAGCTGCGCAAAGCCCAAATCGGCGGTCGGCGCCGTCTGGATGCGCGTGAGGGCGACGGCCGGGGTGACTGCTCCGCCGGCAACATCGCTCAGCAATTGCTCAAGATCTCGCTTATCCATATATGTTCCCTTCGACGGCGCAAAGTCTAGCACTCAAAGGGTATGTTTCCGAACACTAAGACAAAATTGTTCGGAAACTATAGGACAGACTGATTTAATTGTTAGACGGATCGGCTAGTCACGCAGGATGATGTCCATGGCGAGCATCAGGTTGCGCTCGTCGATGGCAAACGGGGCGGCTTCGCGCGTCTTGGGCTTGGCGCAAAACGCGATGCCCGTGCCCGCGGCCTGAATCATGGGGATATCGTTGGCGCCGTCGCCGATTGCCACGGTGTGTGCCATATCGACACCGCACTCAACCGCCCAATCCAGCAGCTGGATGAGCTTGGACTCCTTGGTCACAATGTCTGCCGCCAGCTTGCCCGTGAGCTTGCCGTCTACGACCTCCAGGCGGTTGGCCAGGCAAAAGTCGATGCCCGCGGCGGCCACGATCTTATCGGCGACCTCGTGAAAGCCGCCGCTTACCACGCCGACCTTCCAGCCCTTGCTGTGCGCCGAGCGCACAAGCTCCAGCGCGCCGGGGGTAAACGTCACGCGCTCAAAGGTGCGCTCGAACACGCTCTCGTCCAAGCCGGCAAGCAGCCCCACGCGTTCCTCGAGCGCCTGCTTAAAGTCGAGCTCGCCGCGCATGGCGCGTTCGGTGATCTGCGCTACCTGCTCGCCCACGCCGGCCTCCTCGCCCAACAGGTCGATAACCTCCTGGTTGATGAGCGTGGAGTCGATATCCATAACGATGAGGCGTGCGGTCATGAGGGGCCTTTCTGAGTGCAGTTGTATTGGGGCACATTGTCGCACGTGAATAGCGCGGGCGGGTGCCGCGGTGCGTCAATTGTTTCGTCTCCGTCAAGTCTTTGGGCAGGAGCCACTTTTCCGCGGCACATCGACACAGGTGCGATAAGATAGAACGCCATGTCTGGCTGCGCGGTTTACGCAGGCTGGGCAAATCTGTACGACGCCGCCCGGAACGACACGGGGCGGCACAGATCCATAAAGGAGGATCACTGGTATGAGCCAGACCCGTCCCATCGACGAGCATTCCATGCACACCCGTACCTGCGGCGAGCTTCGCCGCGAGAACGTGGGCGAAGAGGTCACCCTCACCGGTTGGGTGAGCCGTCGCCGCGACCACGGCGGCCTTATCTTCTGCGACCTTCGCGACCGCGAGGGCATCACGCAGCTCACCTTCGACCCCGAGCACTCCGACGGCGACGCCTTTAAGATCGCCGAGACCATGCGTCCCGAGTGGCCCATCAAGATCCACGGCGTCGTGCGCGCTCGTGGCGAGGAGACCACCAACACCAAGCTCGCGACCGGCGAGATCGAGGTCCTGACCGACCACGCTGAGGTGCTCAACACGTCTGTCACCCCGCCTTTCCAGATCGAGGACGGCATCGAGACCAGCGAGGACACCCGTCTGCGCTATCGCTATCTGGACCTCCGCCGTCCCGAGATGATGGCCAACCTCAAGCTGCGCTCCGACTTCACCTTTGCCATTCGCGAGGCGCTGCACAACCGTGAGTTCATGGAGGTCGAGACGCCCTCCCTGTTTAAGTCCACGCCCGAGGGCGCCCGCGACTTCATCGTTCCCAGCCGTATTCAGCCGGGCAACTTCTACGCTCTACCGCAGTCCCCGCAGCTCCTGAAGCAGCTGCTCATGGTCGGTGGCGTCGAGCGCTACTACCAGGTTGCCAAGTGCTTCCGCGACGAGGACCTGCGTGCCGACCGTCAGCCCGAGTTCACCCAGGTCGATATCGAGATGTCCTTCGTGGACCAGAACGACGTCATGAGCGCGCTCGAGGAGGTCCTGGCCGACGCCTTCGGCCGCATGGGCGTCGAGATGCCCACGCCGCTGCGTCGTATGGACTACTGGGAGGCCATGGACACCTATGGCTCCGACAAGCCCGATACCCGCTATGGCATGCACCTGGTCGACCTGACCGACATCTTCGCCAACTCCAAGTTCAAGGTCTTTGCGACTGCCGCAAACGAGGAGGGCTCTGTCGTCAAGGCCATCAACGCCAAGGGCGCCGGTGCCTGGGCACGTGCCAAGATCGATAAGCTTGCCGGCGTGGCCTCCACGTTTGGCGCCAAGGGCCTGGCCTGGATTGCTTTCCGCGAGGACGGCTCTATCAACAGCCCCATCGTCAAGTTCTTCTCGGACGAGGAGATGGCGGCTCTGCGCGAGCGCATGGATGTCGAGCCCGGCGACCTTGTGATGTTCGCCGCCGGCCCGCGCTTGCTCTCCGACGAGATCCTGGGCGGCATGCGTTCGCACATGGCCAATGCGCTCGAGATCAAGCGCGAGGGCCACGACTTCCTGTGGGTCGTCAACTTCCCGCTGTTCCACTGGGACGAGGATCGCAAGGCCTATGCTGCCGAGCACCAGCCCTTTACCCTGCCGACCGAGACCGACATCGCCAAGATCGAGGCCGACCCGTTGGCAGCCGGTTCTTGCACCTACGACTTTGTCATGGACGGCTTTGAGGCCGGCGGCGGCGGTATGCGTATCCACAACGCCGAGATGCAGATGTCCATGCTCAAGCTCCTGGGCTTTACCGAGGAGCGTGCCGAGTCTCAGTTCGGCTTCCTCATGGAGGCCCTCAAGTTTGGTGCGCCCCCGATGGGCGGTTTCGCTCTGGGCCTGGACCGCGTGTGCATGCTGCTCACCGGTTCCGACTCCATCCGCGACGTCATGGCGTTCCCCAAGACGGCCAGCGGCTCCGACCTTATGTCGGGCGCTCCGAGTGCCGTTAGCGGCGCCCAGCTCAAGGACGTCAGTCTGCGCCTGATGTAGGCGAACGGCTACATATTGCCTGTAACGAGGGAAGGACGCGGGCCTTCCCTCGTTTTTTATGCGTCGAGGTTGTGAGGGCATGGGGTGACCGGACGTCGCGGAAACTACGACCCGGAATTTGCGTCCAAAACGGGTCGCAGTTTCCCAAACAGGGTCCTTTTGGAAACTGCGACCCAGAATCCAGCCAAATAATGGGACGCACTTTCCGGTTGAGCCTTCTGGCGGGCTTTAACAAGCATCTAACGCTACAATAACTACCACGTGGCTGGGTTTGCCAGCCGAATGTACGATGTCGTGGGAGGGGACATGGTCGAGTTTACAAAGACGATTAAAGATCCGTTGGGATTACATGCCCGCCCGGTTGCGCTGCTCTATGACATCATTGCCAAGCATCGTAGCGACGTGTCAGTCAGCATCGGCGATCGCCACACGGATGGCCGCGATGTCATGGGACTCATGGCCCTCTATGGTGAGTGCGGCGAGGACATCATCTTCCGCGTTTCGGGCGTAGACGAGGCTTCCTGCGTTACGTCGATCAGAAATCTCTCGCTTTAAGCATGACAGGGCGTGGTAAAGGATGGTCCTTTGCCGCGCCCTTTTGTTTCGTATAGGAAACTTTTTCGAAATCTGAATGGGGACCCTTTCCAAAAAGTTAACCACGTGCTAGTTTACTATAGCGAACATAGACGTGGTTAACTTTTAACGCGTCGATGTTGAGGACGAACTGACGTTAGGAGCAACTCATGTCTTGCGGACCGCAGATGCCGGCCATGCCGCTTTCGATGGTAAAAGCGGGCGAAACCGTGCGCGTGTCTCGTGTAAAGGGCAATGAGGATATGAAGCACCACCTCAAGGACCTCGGCTTTGTCGAGGGCAGCGAAATCCACGTGGTGAGCTCGAGTGGCGCCAATATCATCGTCACGGTGCTGGGCGCACGCTTTGGTATCGATTCCAAGGTTGCCATGCACATCATGACCGTCGGTTAGTCGACGGTATTTCTGTACGCACTGAAAGGGGGACAAGTAAATGAAGACGTTGGGTGACGTTAAGGTGGGCGAGAGCTCCACCATCGTCAAGCTTCACGGTGAGGGTGCGCTTCGCCGCCACCTTATGGACCTGGGGCTCATCAAGGGTACTTCGTTCAAGGTCGTGAAGGTTGCACCGCTCGGTGATCCGGTCGAGATCAACGTGCGCGGCTACGAGCTTTCCATCCGCAAGGAGGAGGCCGCCGTCGTCGAGGTTCAGTAAGGACTCGCGGCGCATATTTCTGCAGATAAAGTTAGGTTTTTCTAACTTAATGCAGCATCTTTGAAGCACATTATCCAGCCTGCGCGGAGAAAGCAGCGCAGGCACACAAGGAAGAAGGATTGAATGGCGGATTCTCAGATCCATGTCGCGCTGGCGGGTAACCCCAACTGCGGCAAGACCACGCTTTTCAACCTGATTACCGGCGCCAACGGCTATGTTGGCAACTGGCCCGGCGTCACGGTTGAGAAAAAGGAAGCCAAGCTCCTAAGCGACAAGAACGTTACCATCACGGACCTCCCTGGCATCTACTCGCTTTCCCCCTACAGCCCCGAGGAGCAATGCTCGCGCGATTACCTCATGAGCGGCGAGCCCGATGTTGTCGTCCAGGTGGTCGACGCCACCAACCTCGAGCGTAACCTGTACCTGGCGCTTCAGGTTATCGAGACCGGCCTGCCTGTGGTCGTTGCCCTCAACATGGCCGACTTGGTCGAGAAGAACGGCGATAAGATCGACACGGACAAGCTCTCCAAGAAGCTCGGCTGCCCGGTCATGATGATCTCGGCTCTTAAGAACAAGGGCATCAAGGAGCTCTTCGAGCAGGTCAAGAAGTCCGCTTCTTCTAAGGGCCAGGTGCCGGAGCACAAGTTCGATTCCTCCATCGAGGACGTTCTGGACCACATCGAGAATAACCTGCCTGCGAGCGTTCCCGCCAACAAGCGCCGCTACTACGCGGTCAAACTGTTTGAGCGCGACGCGGACGCCTGCAAGCTCATCAACCTCACCAAGGAGAAGGCTGCTCGCGTGGAGCAGCTGGTCGCCCAGTGCGAGCAGGACTGCGACGACGACGCCGAGTCCATCATCACCGGCGAGCGTTACGGCGTGATTGCCCACATCATTGACGAGTGCCTCACCAAGGCTCCGGCAAAGATGAGCACCTCCGAGAAGATCGACCGCGTGGTTACCAACCGTATCCTGGGCCTGCCGATCTTTGTGGTCATCATGTTCTGCGTGTACTACATCGCCGTTTCTACCTTGGGCGGCACGGTGACCGACTTCACCAACGACCAGCTCTTCGGTACCGACGGTTGGTATGTGCTCGGCCAGGGCCGCGACGCCTACGACGCGGCCGTCGAGGCTGCGGGTGACAATGCCGACTCGGTCGACCCGGCACAGTACGGCCCCTATGTCCCGGGTATCACCACCGTGGTGCACGACGCCCTTGTGGCGGGCGGCACCGAGGACGGTGGTCTTGTTGACTCCCTCGTCTGCGACGGTATCGTGGCCGGCATCGGCGCCATCATGGGCTTTGTCCCGCAGATGTTCCTGTTGTTCGTGATGCTCTCTTTCCTGGAGGACTGCGGCTACATGGCCCGCGTCGCCTTCATCATGGACCGCGTGTTCCGCCGCTTTGGCCTGTCCGGTAAGTCCTTTATCCCCATGCTCGTGACCTCGGGCTGCGGCGTTCCCGGAGTCATGGCTACCAAGACCATCGAGAACGAGAAGGACCGCCGCATGACGGTCATGACCACCACGTTCATCCCCTGTGGCGCCAAGCTGCCGATCATCGCCCTGCTCATGGGTTCCATCATCGGCGATTCTTCCACCACCGCCTTGTGGATCAGTCCGCTGTTCTACTTCCTGGGCGTCTTTGCCGTCATCGCTTCGGGCCTCATGCTCAAGAAGACCAAGCTCTTCGCCGGCCGCCCGACGCCGTTTGTTATGGAGCTTCCTGCCTACCACTTCCCGGCGATCCGCTCTTGGGCGCTGCACGTGTGGGAGCGCTGCTGGGCCTTTATCAAGAAGGCCGGTACGGTCATCTTCGCGTCCACTGTCGTGGTTTGGTTCCTGTCCAACTTTGGTAGCTACAACGGTTCCTTTGGCTACCTGCCCGCGATGGACGGCATCTCCGAGGAGTTCATGGACTACTCCGTGCTGGCCATGCTCGGTAACCTGATCTCCTGGATCTTCGCCCCGCTTGGCTTTAGCACCTGGCAGGCAACAGCGCTGTCCGTCTCGGGCCTTGTCGCCAAGGAGAACGTCGTCGCCACCGCCGGCTCGCTGCTGTCCGTTGCCGACGCGGGCGAGACCGACCCGAGCCTGTGGACCGCGTTTGCCGGCATGTTCCCCACCATGGGCGCTTGCGTCGCCTTTGGCGCGTTCAACCTGCTGTGCGCTCCGTGCTTTGCTGCCATGGGTGCCATCCGCAACCAGATGGATTCCGGCAAGTGGTTCGCGATTGCCATCGGTTACGAGTGCATCTTCGCTTGGGTGATCGGCCTGTTCATCAACCAGTTCTACAACCTGCTTGTTCTTGGACAGTTTGGTATCTGGACGGTTGTGGCTATCGTGCTACTGGTTGCGATGCTCTTCCAGATCTTCCGTCCCATGCCCAAGCATGCATGGACCGACGAGGACGAGATCAACGCTGCTTCCGCCGCAGTTTCCGCTTAAGTCCGAATAAGGATTAACCCCTTTCCATGAGCCCGAGTGTCGCTGGGACACCCGGGCTTTTTGGTGGGGGAGATGTGGCGTTTCCGCAGATAAAACCGACCAAAATAAACCTGTCCCTTTTTGGTAGGTGGAGAATGGGGTAAAGTAAGTGATGGCTAACTAGAGGAGGCTTGCTATGGCACCTATCGATATTGTTGTACTGGCTGTTATCGGCATTGCGTTTGTCGCCGTGTGCGTGCGCATCTACCGCAAGGGCACCTGCGCCGACTGCGCTCAGGGTGGCGTTTGCACGGGGCATTGCTCCAATAAAAAGACCTGTGCCGCACTTAAGGGCGTAGACAAAATTGCCGAAGACTTGGGCCGCGGTATTCATTAGCCGACCGGCGTTTGAGCATGTTTGACTGCGGATACGGCAGTTGCTGGTACGATAGGTACGTCAGCAACTGCCGCCGAGCGGCTCAAATGAAAGGAATCCCGCATGGAGTCCTCCGCCTACCCGATGCTCTTTAGCCCGATCAAGGTCGGTACGACCGAGGTCAAGAACCGCGTCTTTATGCCGCCGGTGTCCACCAACCTGGCCGATCATGGCTATGTGACCGACGACTTGGTCGATCATTACCGTGCCCGCGCCAAGGGCGGCGTGGGCCTCATCATTACCGAGGTCGTGACGGTCGAGCCCACCTATACCTATCTGCCGGGTGACATGTGCTGCTACGACGACACGTTTATCCCCGGCTGGGAAAAGCTTGCCGCCGCTGTGCACGAGTACGGCTGCAAGATCATGCCGCAGCTCTTCCATCCCGCCTACATGGCCTTTAATATTCCGGGCACGCCGCGTCTGATCGCTCCGTCCTTTGTGGGTCCGTCCTATGCCCGCGAGGCGCCGCGTCCTATCACGGTCGATGAGATTCACGAGCTCACGCATCAGTTTGGCGACGCTGCCGTGCGTATGCAGAAGGCTGGCGTCGATGGCGTCGAGGTCCATGCGGCGCACGCCCACGGCATGCTCGGCGGCTTTTTGACTCCGCTCTACAACAAGCGCACCGACGAGTACGGCGGCTCGCTCGACGCCCGTATGCGCTTCTTGCTCGAGGTCATCGCCGAGATTCGTGAGCGCTGCGGCAAGGACTTTATCATCGACGTCCGCATTTCGGGCGATGAGTACACCGATGGCGGTCTGACCCTCAACGACATGATCTACGTCTCGCGTCGCCTGGAGAAGGCCGGCGTCGACATGATTCATGTGTCGGGCGGCACCACCATCAAGCGCGGCTCCGCGATTCCCGCCGCCGGTACCCAGCAGGCCTCGCACGCCGCCTGCTCGCGCGAGATTAAAAAGCACGTCAGCATTCCCGTTGCCACCGTCGGCCGCATCAACGAGGCCTGGATCGCCGAGGAGCTGATCGAGGACGGCGCTGCCGACATCTGCATGATGGGCCGCGCCAATCTGTGCGATGCCGAGTTCTGCAACAAGGCCGCTGCCGGCAACGCCGACGACATCCGCCCCTGCATTGGCTGCCTGCGCTGCCTGAACGGCATTATGTTTGGCAAGCGCATCTCCTGCACCGTCAACCCCGATGTTGAGCGCGACGAGGCCGGTTACGAGCTTGCCGCCGAGGCCAAGAACGTACTGGTTGTGGGCGCTGGTCCTGCGGGCATGGAGGCAGCCTACATTGCCGCCAAGCGCGGCCATAACGTGGTGCTCGTGGATAAGCAGGATGAGCCGGGCGGCGAGATGCGTATCGCGGCCGTTCCGCCGGCAAAGCAGGAACTCACCCGCGTGATCAAGTATCAGTACCGTCGTCTGGCCGAGGCGGGCGTGAAGTGCATATTTGGCACCGAGCTTACTGCCGAGGACATTCAGCGCGACTATGCCGGCTATGAGGTCGTCCTGGCTTATGGCGCCGAGCCCATCGCTCCGGCCTTCATGCAGGGCTTTAAGCAGGTTATGACGGCTGACGACCTGCTTGGTGGCAAGGCTTTCCCGGGCAAGAAGATCGTCATTGTGGGCGGCGGCACCGTTGGCTGCGAGACGGCAGATTACCTGGCCCCGCTGGTCAACGACCTGTCGCCGGCCAATCGCGATGTCACCGTCATCGAGATGACCAAGACGCTCGCCGCCAACGAGGGCGGTGCCGGTCGCGCGGTGCTCATCACGCGCATGCTCTCCAAGGGCGTTCACGTGCTGACCGAGGCCAAGGTGACCGAGATTACCGAGGACACCATCAGCTACGAGAAGGACGGCGAGGTCCACACCATCGCCGGTGCCGATACGCTGGTGCTTGCCATGGGCTATCGTCCCAATACCAAGCTGGCCGACGACCTGGCTGCAGCCGGTGTTGCCACCCACGTGCTGGGCGATGCCAACAAGTGCGGCAACATCCGCGACGCCATCGGCGATGGCTACAAGGTTGCCTGCGAGCTCTAGTCAACCCCTTTGCACCAATCGATTGCAAAAAGCGGCGGCTGCCCTGTGTGTTGGGCAGCCGCCGCCTGCGTTTTGCCAAAGAAAGATGATTGTCGGGCCCTAAATGCCTTTTGCTTCTGCTCCCTCCGCAATCATGTTGCGGTTATACACCAGGTGCAGATACATCGCGTCGTGCGCGGCGGTGGGATTGCGCGAGGCGATGGCGTCGGCCACATCGCGGTGCGTGCGGATAGTTTCTTCGACGAGCTTTTTGCCGGTCACGTCGATAAAGAGGGGGACGGATGCCTTGAACACGCCCATCAGGCGGGTAACGACGAAGTTGCCGTCATCCCAGGGCGGCTTCATGGGGTAGCGTCCGTACGCATCGAATTTCTCCTCTCATAGATGTGCGGCACAAAGAGCCCCGAGTTCATACGAGCTCGGGGCTCTTTTCGTCTAGATTGGGGACGCATAGCCGGACGAAAACAATTTGCGTCTGGTAATAAGCGTACGAAAGCGCAATTTACGTCTTAATTTCGGACGCAAATCAAGACGAAAACCGTTTACGTCTGCTTTAAATCCGTACGAAAACGGTTTTCGTCTTGCAGGGCAGTTGCCGTTTCTACAGTTCAACTTCCAGTTCGGCTTTGTGCTCGTAGAGGTAGTCGCGCATGTAGGGGATGGCAAATGAGACCTTGCCGTACGAAGGAGCCTCGATAATCGATTCTCTTAACAGGCGGCTGCGGACGGAGCTCACCTGTTGAGGCGTTTTGTTTAGGGCGTCGGCAACCATGCTGGTCGAGCTCGTCTGCCCCAAAGACGCCATGCTCAGCAGATAAGCGATGCACGTGGGCGGAATGCGCTGCAGCGCGGGCTCAATCACCATGGCGCAGAAGCGTTCGCGTGCCGTTGCAATGCCGCGCTCGGCTTCTTCTTCTCCAATAATCGCTGTATGTGCGCGTCTTGCCAACTGCCATGCGTAGTATCCAACGAGTTGGATCATGAAAGGATAGCCTTGCGTTGCCTCGGCAAGTTGGCCGGCAATACCTGGCTGCAACTCCATGCCAGACGCTTCATTGGTTTCCTCGAGGGAGTACGACACTTCGGTTACTGCCACAGCTTTCAGGTCAAAGGGGAGGGCACGGCGCAAAAACGTAAGTGTCTTTCCGTTGATGATGCTTTCAATCATCGAAGGCAGCCCCGCAAAAACAAAGGCGATATCAAGGTCTTCGCCGATAACCTGCTGAATCGCAATGGAGAGCGTTCGGACCTCATCGAGCTCTGCGTCTTGAACCTCGTCGAGAGTGATGAGCAGGCCATTTCCATTCTTGGTTATTGTCTGTCTCATGGCGTCGCGTAGCGATGGGCCGATTCGCTCAATATCTATGCTGCCGATGGATATGCCAGCTACGGTGGGCTCAAATCTGGCGTGCTTGGCCTGGAATTTGGGCTGCAGCTGTTCGAGAATGCGCTGGCAAAGTCCCTCGGTTGCGACCTCTTTTATGACCGTCCAGCCACGGCTTTGCGCCAAACGTGAGCACTCGTCAAGGAGGACCGTCTTGCCCGTTCCACGGACGCCGGCTATGCGCATTAGGCGCCCCGGGGCACCAGGCCCGTTGACGAGGCCCTCATTGAATTCTTCGAGCACATCTTCGCGGCCGATAATCGTGGGAGGTGTTTTACCTGCTGTGGGCTTAAAAGGGTTTGTTTGCATGTGAGCCACCTTTGCTCAAGGTATAGCAAGATATAGCAAAGTATAGCAAGATATAGCAAAGTATAGTGAGATATAGCAAAGTAAGCGCTACTCGCGGGTTCTGCGGTGGTGCTATTTTCCAAATGCCGCGCGGATAAAGCGCTGGACGAACAGCTTGTTGGCAACTCACGAGGGCTCGGGGTGCCAATTTGGGGTGCAGTAGTGCTGTGCCACGAATAGGGCCTATCTACTACGTTTAAGCCGCAGAGGTCAACCATAGCCGGCTTTTTCGAAAATCGACAAGCTGCCTACCTGCGGTTTTGTTTTCACGGTTTTCGGTATGGCCGAGGCTGTCCGTGTTAACGTAGTAGATGGGCCACTTTTGTGGCAAGGGGGCCGATCTGCGGGCCAGGGTAGCTAAAAGAGCCCCGTCCCAAAAAGACTGATTGGGAGCTGGGGCGTGTCGATGCGATAGTATTGCATGGTGGTATTCGACTAACCGAGGGTTTATCCGAGGGCTTTATGGAACAGCACCAGCATTATCAGAGCCTGCAAGATCAGGCATACAACGCATTACGCTCCAAGATTATCTATGCCGAGCTCAAGCCCGGCACGCGCCTTTCGGCGATTGGTCTGGAAAAGGAGACGGGAATCGGGCGCACGCCCATTCGCGAGTCCTTTGTGCGCCTGCGTGAGCAGGAGCTGGTGGAAACGCGTCCCAAAAGCGGCACCTATGTCTCAAAAATCAGCATGGAGCGCGCCGAGAACGCCTGTTTCTTGCGCGAGAAGCTCGAGAGAAGCGTGCTTATTAAATGCTGTTCGGCTGCTACGCCCGAGCAAAAGCAGCGGCTCGAGCAGATTCTTGCCGAGTCCGAGTCGCTCGACCATAGCGAAACGCGTCGCTTTTTCGATCTGGACAACCTGTTCCATGAGACGTGTTTTGAGATTGCCGGCCGTCACATGTTGTGGGATTGGATGAAGAGCATCAACACGCATTTTGAGCGATATAACTGGTTGCGTATGGTGTCGCAGGACCTGGATTGGGAGCCGATTCGTCGGCAGCATCGCCGGATTCTTGAGGCCATTAAGAGGGGCGATACCGACGCGGCGAGCTATCTGGCAGAGACACACCTGCACCTGATGCCCGAAGAGCAAGGTCCGGTTATCGCCTTGCATCCCGACTATTTTGAGCTGTCCAAAGACTCATCTATCTAGCCCATCGCCGCATCTGCTCGAGACGCAAAAACGATGCTGCTCACCTACAGCGTTTTGCAACCGAGATTTTTAAAAAATGCCTAAAATGGCTCAGACTGCCGACATTGGGAAACGGGGTGCGCTATGGCGCAGATGAGAATCAAGGACATTGCCGCCGAGGCGGGCGTGAGCCCGGCCACGGTCTCGCGCTATCTCAACAACCGCCCCGGGCAAATGACCGAGGAGACCCGTGCTCGCATCGCGGCAGTTATCGAGCGCACCGGCTATCGCCCACGTGCCGCCGCGCGCAATCTGCGCAGCTCGCGTACGAACCTCATCGGTGTGATTCTGGCTGACATCGCCAACCCGTTCTCGAGCGCCATGCTCGAGGGCCTTTCCGCCAGCGCCGCGGCGCGCGGCTGCTCGCTCATGACGGCCATTAGCGGCAACGACCCCGCTAAGGAAGCGGAGTCGCTCACCAGACTTATCGATGCCGGCGTGGACGGCCTGGTCGTCAACACCTGCGGAGGCAATGACGAGGCGATCGCCGCGGCAGCGGGACGTCTGCCCGTCGTGCTGCTCGACCGCGACGTTGCCGACGGCGGTGTCGATCTGGTGACATCTAACAACCGTGAGCTGGTCGCCGGCTTGGTAGACGCCTTGGCAGCTGCGGGCAGCGAGCGTCTGTGCCTGCTCACCGAGGCAAGCGACGATAGCCCCGTGCGTCGAGAGCGCGCCGAGGCCTTTGCCGACGAGCTTTCGCGCCGCGGCCTTGCGGGCGAGGTCGTCACCCTGGCCGACGGTGGCGCCACGGGCGTTGGCCGTTTGGACAAGACCATCCGCGACTACGCGGGCAAAAGGCTCGGCCTTATCGCCGTCAACGGCCTGGTTTTCCTGCGTCTGACCGAGGCGCTGGCGCAGCTTGGTCCCTCGCTGCCGGCGGGGCTCAAGATCGCGACGTTTGACGACTACCCCTGGAACCATGTGCTCTTTGGCGGCGTCACCACGGCCGCGCAGGACACCCTCACCATTGCCGAGCGCGTAGTCGAGCGCCTTTCCGAGCGCATCGACGTCGTTACCACCACCGTGGGCGAGGCCGCAAAGCTGGCGCCCAAACGCATCGAGATCCCCGGCCGCATCGAACACCGCGCCTCGACCTCGCGCTAACCGCTCGTTCGCAACTGCCTGTTCACACACGTTTTTTGAGCGCTTGATACGCTTTAACCCTGCGGAAACATTTTTCTGCGATAGTATCTGCGATATAGACCAGTCGAAACCCGCCCGAAAGAAAGGGGAGCGACATGAACCAGCAGAACATCGATTACGTACTCCGCTCCGTAGAGCAGCGTGACATCCGCTTTGTGCGTCTGTGGTTTGTCGACATTCTCGGCCGCCTCAAGAACTTTGCCATTAGCCCCGAGGACCTCGAGGTCGCTTTTGAGGAGGGTATTGGCTTTGACGGCTCGGCCATCGAGGGCTTTGCCACGCCCGAGGAAGCCGACATGCTCGCGTTTCCCGATGCTTCGACCTTTCAGATTCTGCCGTGGCGTCCGAGTCACAACGGCGTCGCCCGCGTGTTCTGTGACGTGTGCACTCCCGATCGCAAGCCGTTTGCCGGCGACCCGCGCGATGCCCTGCGCCGCATGTTCTACAAGGCCGAGAAGGCCGGCTATCTGCTCAACGTGGGCGCCGAGCTGGAGTATTACTATTTCCCCGACGAGCACACCCCCGAGCCGCTCGACAACGTGGGCTACTTCGATCTTTCGGTGAGCGATGCCGCCCGCGACCTGCGTCGCAACACGGTCCTCACGCTCGAGAAGATGTCCGTGCCCGTGGAGTATACCTTCCACGCCGCCGGCCGCTCGCAGCACGGCATGAGCCTGCGCCACGCCGAGGCCCTGAGCATGTCCGACGCCATCACCACGGCCAAACTCATCATTAAGCAGCAGGCCTACGAGAGCGGCTGCCACGCCTCCTTTATGCCCAAGCCGTTGGCAGGCGAGGACGGCAGCGCTATGTTCCTGTGCCAGTCGCTGTTCGATCACGACGGCAACAACGTCTTTTGGGGCGAGGGCGACGAGAAGTACCATCTCTCCGACGTCGCCAAGCACTACATGGCCGGCATCCTGGCGCACGCGCGCGAGATTAGCGCCATCACCAACCCCACGGTCAACTCGTACAAGCGCATCACCACGGGCGGCGACTCCGTGCCGCAGTACGCCACGTGGGGCCTGCGCAACCGCGCGAGTATGGTCCGCATCCCGGTCTACAAGCCCGGCAAGCAGCTGTCTACGCGCATCGAGCTGCGCAGTCCCGACCCCATGGCCAACCCGTACCTGGTCAACGCCGTCACGCTGGCGGCTGGTCTGGACGGCATCGAGCGCAAGCTGGAGCTGCCGCCCGAGGCCACGGCCGAGACGCTCAAGCTTACCGACCGTCAGATGCTCGAGGCCGGCTACACGCCGCTGCCGCGCTCGCTCAAAGAGGCGCTCGATGTGTTTGAGGACTCGCAGTTTATGAAGGATGCCCTCGGCGAGCACATTCACAGCTTTTTCCTCAAAAAGAAGCGCAACGAGTGGCATAAGTTTGAGTCCACGATCACCGAGTGGGAGATCAAGCACTACCTGGCGAACTCCTAATCGCGCTGGCTTGTTCCAGTACGATTGAGCTCATTTCCTTGGAGGCCGATATGTCCGAAAAGAGTGCCCTGTTCATGGCGCGCACGACGCGCTTCCACGAGTTTGCCCGCAGCTTGACGACCACCCTGGGTGTCGAGGTGAGCCTGGCTACCCCCGATTCGCCGACTGCGGCGCACGACTTTGACCTGCTGATCCTCGATTCCGATGGCATCCGCAGCGACCGCATCGATCAGATTGCCAAGTGGCTTGACGATCGCGGCGGCGTTCCCATGTTGGTGATCGTCGACGACGAGGCGCTAGGCACCCTGCGCCTGCCCAATCACGCGCATGCCGACTTTGTATGCCCCACGGCGACGCCCAACGAGCTCAAGGCTCGTGCGCAGCGCCTGATGGGCGAGGAGGAGACCGTCGCCGCCGACGATGTGCTCAACATCGACAACCTCGAGATTAACCTGGCTACCTACCAGGTGACACTCGATAACGAGCCCATCGACCTGACGCTGATGGAGTACTCGCTGCTGAGCTTTTTGGCGACACACCCCAACCGCGCTTACAGCCGCGAGGTGCTGCTGCACCGCGTGTGGGGCTTTGAGTACTGCGGCGGCACGCGCACCGTCGACGTGCACATCCGACGCATCCGCTCCAAGGTGGGCCCGCAGATCGCGGCGCACATCACCACCGTCCGCGGCGTGGGCTATCTGTTTAAGGACTAGCAAGTAAATAGAGGGCAATGTGAGGGTACCGGAGATTTCTCCAGTACCCTTTTCTCGTTTAGGGCGAAAAGAAGACCTTTCACCGATTAAAAGTGTGTCAGTAAAAACAATATCAAACGTATAACACTATCTAGCGAATATCATTTAGTTACCGTATCTCCCTACTACACGGATGGAGGAAGAAATGCGTTATTCGAGAAAGGTGATTGTCGGATTCATAGTGTTGCTTGCCGCCCTGATGTCTCCAAGGTTGGTTTTTGGAGACGACGACTTGGTCCGTGTCACACCGCAAATAGCTGTGGAGCAAGCGCAGGCTTTCTTTGATGATGTATCGGATGAGCCGGTGACCGCTTGTGACCCAGTAAAAATGGTGAATTCCGATGGGGAATCAATCGGGTATATCGTTCGTGCGAAGCGGGATGACGTTAACTATGGCTACGTCGTATTTGATTCAGAGCGATCTTGGTGGATCAGCGAATACTGCTTGGCTCCGAACGCTCTTTTACCTATCGAGAGTGCAAGCGAAGAAATTGCACTCCTCGCATCCTCGGATAACGTCGTTGCGTTAAAGATTGACGAGCTAACTGTTGGCGTTGCCGACTTAGATAAAAACATTGTTTTAGACGCAAGTGGAAAAAAAGTACCAAATAAATTGTCCTCGGGAGGCAATCGCAGCGGATCGCCGGAACATTTCGATGACGTTTTTGTATCTGCCAAGGATTTGTATAAACAGGGATATGTTGTTGATGCGAGCAAAACGGTTTCGGGAATAATAACGCCAACGCAAACAGAAGTTATCAAAGAAACGGGGACTTATGCTTGCGCTGTTTCGGCAATGTTTGCAGTTAGCAGTCACTATGTGACTTTGAACCGCCTTAAATTGTCCGATTTATACTCGGAGCTTTGGAGGCTGTCGGGGACATGGGAAGACGAAGGAGGAACCAAACATGAACAAGCGACTGGTCTGTACTTTACTCAAGGCAAGACTTCTCCTGACAAACCCGCTCCGGCCTTAAAGGAGTTTTGTGCAAGACGAGGCAAGGAGCTTGAGACGTCATTCGTTTGGTATCCGTCATGGGATTCCTTTAGGGTGAATACCGACTCGGGGAATCTGAGTATTTTCTCTGGAAGGCTCCGGTCAAATGGCAGCGGGCACGCAATGGCAGTTGTGGGCTACGTGGCAATGCATAACACATACTCGAATGCCAAGAAGTACCTGCTTGTTGTTTGGAATGGATGGACAAACCAGCTACAGTTTCTTCCATATGACGTATCAATTTACACGTCTCACGATGGCACATATTGCAAGGGTTGATTGTACTCGTGAACGGCGACAAGTTCATTCGAAGGGCAATGCTCCTATTGGTGCTTTCCTTTGCTTTGCTCACCGCAGCGAGCTTCTTTCTGTTAAGGGCGACTAATGGGGGAGAAAACGACACGGTTGTTGCAGTCGAGGTGCGTGCTCTATCGGATGTTCATAACGGGCAATTTGAGGCGCTTATGCCAAGTGGTTGCCGTAAGAGAATCGATATGCGCCGTAAGTCAAGTTCCGGATATGTCTCAGGGTTGAAAGCAGGTGATAAATGGATTCTAGTTTTTGTGGAAGATAAGGAACTTGACGGGACTGTTCTGTATCCCCATTCAGCTGAGAAAGTCAAATCAAGTAGACAAGGGGAATGAAGAATGATTGACAGAAAGCAGTTCTTAGGTCTGATGGCGGGGGCTCCTATTTTGATGCGAGCCGGGATGGCAGAAGCCGTGGAGTTGCCGGACGCTCAGAAGCGATTGACGCTCGTAGTCGACACGGTGGTCAGAGATGAAAATGGCAATGAAAAAACGCGAACAAGAAGCAGAGAGACTATTTTCACGCCAGAGAGCAAAACTGTGTCTGCCGACGCTATGGCCGGTGATGTCATAACAATCCAGAGGGAATCAGATGAAACGTTGCCGCTGCTTGCCAAGATTGAGCTCACAGTCGCTTATTATAACGATAAAACAGAAATTGAGATTCGTTCCGGAAAGTACTCGATAGTCCAAATCGATCCGCTTGTGATGTACGCAAACGCTTGGTATGCGCTCATGCAGAAAGATAAATATGTGATGAACTACTTCACAGAAAGCGAAGCATCATATGAAACGGGGTGGGGGCCAACGCCATACGACGCGGAGAAGGATAAATGGACGTGCGGATCAGGCATGGGTGCGACGATTACGGACTTTATTAACGATTCAACATATAATTTTGCTATCGACTGTTATATTGAATAGACATGACGGCATAAAACGAATTGGCTTATAAGCATGTCATTACTTAAGCAAAGCTGAAATCTTGGCATCTAGTGCTCGGGACTGCCCAGCTTGGGGTACAAATCAACGTGAACAATGATGGCCCGCCACATGTTTGGCGGGCCTTTGGTTATTTGACGAAAGGATCGCAGCCATGAGCGAGAACGATTCCCAGCGTCCCCAGGATGCGGGCAGCGCTGGCGAGACCCAGCAGCAGCCGCGTGTGCAGGTGGAGTCGACGCCTGCCGACGGCAACATTCCCTACGTGCAGGCTTACGACACGCAGACCGGCCAGCCGCTAGGCAGCCAGCAGGTTGTAAATAAGCACACGGTGGTCAAGACCAAGACCAAAAAGCTGCCGATCTTTATTACGGCACTCGCCGGCTGTGCGTGCGGCGCTCTGCTGGTCATCGCGCTCATTATGAGTGGCACGCTCAATATTGGCGGCGGAAAGAATGCCGTGACGGCGGGTGCTTCGGGTTCATCGACGCAAAAGATCACCATCGACTCCGAGGACACCACGCTGGCCGAGGCCGTTTCTGCCAAGGCCCTGCCTTCCGTCGTTTCCATCACCGCCACTTCGAGCGGTAGCCAGAATGGCTCGCTTTCGCAGTCTGCCGATGAGTCGGATAGCTCGGGCAGCGTCGGTTCGGGCGTGGTGCTCGATACCGAGGGCCACATCCTCACCAACAACCACGTGGTCGACGGCTACGACCAGTACGTGGTGACCATGGACGACGGCACCACCTACGAGGCTGAGTTCGTGGGCAACGATGCCTCGAGCGACCTCGCCGTCATCAAGCTCAAGGATGCTGACGCCTCCAAGCTCACCCCGATCGAGATCGGCGACTCCTCCAAGCTCAACGTGGGCGAGTGGGTCATGGCGATCGGCTCGCCGTTCGGCAACGAGCAGTCCGTCTCCACGGGCATCGTGTCGGCGCTCTATCGCTCCACGGCCATGAGCTCTACCAGCGGCAACACCATCTACGCCAACATGATCCAGACCGATGCTGCCATCAACCCGGGCAACTCCGGCGGCGCGCTCGTCAACGACAACGGCGAGCTCGTGGGTATCAACTCGCTCATCGAGAGCTATTCGGGCTCCAGCTCGGGCGTGGGCTTTGCCATTCCGGTCAACTATGCCAAGAACATTGCCGACCAGATCATCGACGGCAAGACGCCGGTTCATCCGTACCTGGGCGCCACGCTTTCGAGCGTCAATGCGCTCAATGCCCGTACCAACAAGCTCAGCACCGATAGCGGCGCCTACGTGGCAAGCGTTGTCGAGGACGGTCCCGCTGCCAAGGCCGGCATCCAAGAGGGCGATGTCATTACCAAGCTGGGCGACGATGAGATTACGAGCGCCGATGGCCTGATCATCGCTCTGCGCAGCCACGAGGTGGGCGAGAAGGTCGAGATCACGCTCATGCGCGGCAAGGAAGAGAAGAAGGTCACGGTTGAGCTGGGCTCTGACGAGGAGCTGCAGAGCCAGCAGCAGGACGACAGCGCGACCGACACCGGCAACGGCGGCATTACTGACGAGCAGTTGCGCCAGTATCTGGAGGAGCTGCTGGGCCAGCAGGGCCAGGGCTACGGCCAGGGCTACTAACGAGCCGCACATACCGATGCCAGAGGGGGCTGTCCCGTCAATGCGGGACAGCCCCCTCTTTTCTCATCGATCCGTTGGGGATGGAGGAAAACGGATCATTTTGGTTAGTCTTCGTCGCTGGGAAGGCTTCCAAATGCCTCGATGTACTCTTCGTCTGACATCCAGTCAATGATGTCGCCAGGTTTGCAGTGAAGTGCCTCGCACATCGCGGTCAACGTCGAAAAGCGAATGCCCTTGAGCCGCCCCGTTTTAATGCGCGAAACGTTAACGGGCGAGATGCCGATAATGTCGGCAAGTTCTTGAGAGGACATTTTGCGATCCGCCATGACGCGATCGAGTCTCATGACGATTGGCATGCTGCCCTCCTTCTAAATAATGGCGTCAACGTCCGACTGCAAGAGTCGCCCGTACTCAAAGATAGCCGAAAGGGATAGCGCAAACAAAGCGAGAACCAGTGTCCAAGCGTTAAAACCAAAGATACCAATTGCAGTAATACTGACGTCGTTGGGGAGCTGGACGGCACACAGGTTATCGAAGGTAATCGAGACAATTGAAGAAATGAGCAGCAGAAGCCCAACAACCAGAAAACGCCGGCATTGTTTTCGCGTGAATATCGACTGAGTACTGACGACGTCAAAGCAGTAGTTCAAGTAGACAATCAGGCATGCGATTGAGAGCGCCAGGGCCAGAACATCGCGGATGGCAAGTGCGGTAAGGACGGCGCTCGGAATGGACTCACCATTAATATAGAAGGGAGTGGGTGCAAAGAGCACCTCCCGCGCCTCGTTGGCAACGCTGAACGCTGAGAAGGCCGCCATGATTGCTGCGACAGACAAAGTGGCGAGCAACATCACATTGCTAAAACAGCATTGTTTATCTGAGCTTTCCATAATTAACCCCAAAAAGGCTGCGGCAATGCCGCAGCCAAAAAATCCTAAGCATAGATAGTTCTTGCTTCAGAATGCCAACTGCCGTTGTAATAGTAAGTAACAGTTACGACGACGCTTCCGTTGCTGAGTCCGTATCTATAAGTCCAGCTGATGTTGCTTACTCGAGAATTGGAGGTCCAGTTCTTTATGGATTTGATGCCTGTTATCGTTCCATAGGTATCGTTAACAGTGTAAGTAACATGGAGCCTGACGCCGTTCGAATAGGCGAGGGTGGTTTCGGCGGTGTAGATTGAACGACTTTCGGCAACTGGTGAAATGATAGAGGAATGGGTTTCTGCTGCGAAGGCGGGCTGCGCGGTCATGCACGATAACCCAACAAGGCAGACGGCGAGTAAATAAGCAACCTTTTTCATCATTGGCTCCTAACTGTCTGGTGATTATTTTTTAAACTCCTTTCTGACATCGAGCTATTCCTTTTGCGTAATCATGATGGCTGTTGGCGTTATGAGGGCGGGCAGCTTTGTGGGATCGGGATCGCTGCTGGTGTTGACGGTGCAGGTTACGTCAACGTAGACACCTTCTTTGATGGCTCCGACTTCTGTCTTATTACCATCCTGACCCTTAATGGGGATGGTTGAATCGATTTTGAAGTTGAGGTGCAGCGGTGCGGATTGGAATTGCTCGCTTGCGATAACGAAGCGGCCTTCGCTTGCCCCGCTGGCGGAAGGGTGATACACAGCAACGACTTCGCCCCGCAAGGAAAGGTCTTTCGAAAAGGGAATGTCCTTCCAGAAAAAGCCGAGCAAAGCGGCTGCTATAAGGACAAGGGGGACGAGGATGGTTAGGAAACGTTTGGACTGATTCTTCATTTCAATCACCTCACGTTGATAATACCAAAATATATTGCAAACACAATATAAAATATTAACTGCGATAAATTGAGTTAAAAAAGCCTTGATTATCGACTTCATCCGAACACTTCCCTCATTCATCCGTACATGTGCGGATGAATGTGGGAACCCGATACCCTGAGGGCCGGACCGGCCGGCCCCGGGAGATCGGAGGACGGCATGTCCGGAAAGAGGAAGAAGGGTTCCGAGAAGGCGGTCCCGAGGGCCTACGGAAGGCTCACGAGGCACGAGCGGGACACGGTCCAGAGGATGCTGGAGCGCAGGGCGTCGTGCAGGGAGATCGCGAGGGAGCTGGGCAGGTCGCCCTCGACGGTGAGCGCCGAGGTGGCGTCGCACAGGTTCGTGACGGCGCCGAAGGCCAGGCGCGGCGAGCGCGTGGACGCCTCCGCCGACCTGTCGGCGGCCTGCCCGCGCCTGTCCGCGTGGCCGCGCTGCTGCAACGGCTGCGGCCGCTACCGCGCGATCGGCTGCAAGCGCCGCCCCCACGTCTTCTACGAGGCCCGGGCCGCGCAGCTGTGCGCCGACTCGGTCCTCGTCTCGTCCAGGCGCGGGATAGACGCCGACGAGCCCGCCGCGGCGGCCAGGCTGGAGGCGATAAGGGGCTGCCTGCGCCGGGGGCTGTCGCCCGAGCAGATGGCGGCGCGCAACGGCGGCCCGGTGGACCTGTCGCCGTCGACGATCTACCGCTGGGTCTCGGCGGGCTACGACGGCATGACCAACATGGAGCTCAGGCGCAAGGTCGGCTACAGGCCGAGGAAGCGCGCCGCGGGCCGGGCGGCGACCCGCCACTCCGCCCGCAGGTCGCATGCCGCGTTCCTCGCCCTCGGGGAGGACGCGTGCGCCGCGGCCTGGGAGATGGACACCGTCGAGGGGGCCCGGGAGGACTCCGCCTGCCTGCTCACGCTGCTGCACCGCCCCAGCAGGCTCCAGCTCGCGCTGCCGCTGGAGGAGAAGACCGCCGGGTGCGTCGCGGACGCCCTGGAGGGCGTCCGGGCCATCCTCGGCGCCGACGGGACGCGCCGCGTGTTCCGCGCCGTGCTCACCGACAACGGCGCCGAGTTCTCCGACGAGGCGGCGATCGCGGCGCTGCTCGGCGAGGGGCCGGGCGAGACGAGGCTGTTCTACTGCGACCCCGGGCGCAGCGACCAGAAGGGCGCCTGCGAGCGCAACCACGTCGAGATCAGGAAGCTGCTGCCCAAGGGAGCCGGAATCAGGTTCGACCGGCTCGCCCCGGCCGACCTGGCGCTGGCCATGTCGCACGTGAACTCCGAGCCCCGCGGCGCGCTCGGCTTCGCGACGCCCGCGCGCGCCTTCAGGGCGATGCTCGGCGGCGACGCGGCGGCGCTGCTGGACGCCTACGGCGTGGGGGACGTGCCGCTCGGCGACCTCGACCTGACGCCGGGGCTCATCGAGAGGGCGCGCGCAGAGAGGGGCGATGCCCCGCTGGCCTAGCCTAGAGGAAAAACGGAATAGACGGGCCGACCGTCCGGCTGAGTCTGGGAAGAGGTGCCGGGCGGCGGGCGGAGCATGGCCACCGGACCCATCGAAACACATCTCCACCGTTCCTTCAACTGGGAAAATGCCGCCCCCGGGTCCCGGATGGGGCCGCGGGGGCGTTCGGCTAGCTGCGGGAACGGCCTATTCGCTTAATGTGTTCGGCTGAGATCGGAAATCAACCAATGGGTGCATCTCCATACGCCTCTACAAAAACCTGTACCTTTTTGCACAACAAAAAAGCCGCTCTAACCAGCGGCTTTTCTTCTATAGATAAAAAAGGCGACCGCCCTATAGGACGATCGCCTTTGTTAATTCTTGTATAGTTTGTGCTAGGCGCGAGTCTTGATCTCCTCGAGCACCTTGGCCACGAACTCGTCAACGCTCATCTGAACGGTCTCGTTGGAGCGATCGCGGACGGAGATGTTGCCGGCCTCGACCTCCTTCTCGCCCAGGATGAGCATGTAGGGCACGCGATCGATGGAGCGAGCCTCGCGGATCTTGTAGCCGATCTTCTCGTCGCGGTCGTCGCAGACCACGCGAATGCCAGCCTCTTCCAGCTTGGCGCACACCTCGTGAGCGTAGTCGCGGCTCTTCTCGGAAACCGGAAGTGCCTTGACCTGCACGGGAGCCAGCCAGGTGGGGAACTTGCCCGCAAAGTGCTCGATCAGAATACCGATGAAGCGCTCGATGGAGCCAAAGCACACGCGGTGCAGCATGATGGGGCGCTTCTTGGTGCCGTCGGCGTCCACGTACTCCAGATCAAAGTTGAGCGGCATCTGGAAGTCGAGCTGCACGGTACCGCACTGCCAGGTACGGCCGAGCGAGTCCTCCAGATGGAAGTCGATCTTGGGGCCGTAGAAGGCGCCATCGCCCTCGTTGACCTCGTAGTCCATGCCCAGCTTCTCCAGAGCGGTGCGCAGCCCCTCCTCGGCGCGCGCCCAGTCCTCGTCCGAACCCATGGAATCCTCGGGGCGGGTGGAAAGCTCAACGTGGTACTTAAAGCCAAACTTTTGGTACACGGAGTCGATGAGGTTGACCACGCCCACGATCTCGTCGGTCAGCTGGTCGGGACGCACAAACAGGTGGGCGTCGTCTTGGTTAAAGCAGCGCACGCGGAACAGGCCGTGCAGGGCGCCGCGCAGCTCGTGGCGGTGCACCAGGCCAATCTCGCCGGCGCGGATGGGCAGCTCGCGGTAGGAGTGCGGCTTGGAAGCATACACCAGCACGCCGCCCGGGCAGTTCATGGGCTTAATGCAGTACTCTTCGTCGTCGATGACGGTGGAGTACATGTTGTCCTTGTAGTGGTCCCAGTGGCCCGAGGTCTTCCACAGCTGCTTGTTCATGATAAGCGGCGTGGAGATCTCAACGTAGCCGGCCTTGTGGTGGATCTCGCGCCAGTAGTCCAGCAGCGTGTTCTTAAGGATCATGCCGTTGGGCAGGAAGAACGGGAAGCCGGGGGCCTCGTCGCGCATCATAAAGAGGTTCATCTCGCGGCCGATCTTGCGGTGGTCGCGCTTCTTGGCCTCCTCCAGCATGTGCATGTGCTCGTCGAGCTCTTCCTTGGTGGCAAAGGCGACGCCGTTGATGCGGGTGAGCATCTTGTTGTCCTTGTCGCCCTTCCAGTAGGCGCCCGAGACGCCGGTGAGCTTAAAGGCCTTCAGCGCCTTGGTGTAGCAGATGTGGGGGCCGACGCACATGTCAATGTAGTCGCCCTGCTGGTAGAAGGTGATGCGGGCGTCGTCGTCCAGGTCGCCGATGTGCTCGACCTTGTACTTCTCGCCGCGCTCCTCCATAAGGGCGATGGCCTCGGCGCGGGGCTTCTCGTACACGGAGAACTTGAGGTTTTCCTTGACGATCTTCTTCATCTCGGCCTCGATCGCGGGGAAGTCGTCCTCGCTGATCTTGACGCCCTCGGGCAGGTCGACGTCGTAGTAAAAACCGTTGTCGGTCGCGGGGCCGTAGGCAAAGTCGGCCTCGGGATAGAGGCGCTTGATGGCCTGCGCCATGATGTGCGCGGCGGAGTGACGGATGACGTGCGTGACCTCGTCCTGCGGGAGCTCGGCCACCGAACCGTCATTGTAGAGTGCCTTCATGGGTATGTTTTCTCCTCTCGGATGCCTGATGCAAGTGCGTGCGATGCGCTCGGCGTTTTTGACTTGCATCATTATAGGCAGGTTGCCTTGGTATACAAGCGCCCGCCGCACCTTAATGGCACGGCGGGCGATTTTTTACGCATGCTTCATCGTGTGGGGGCGGGGTGCGCGTGCTTGCGGCGTGCCCGTGGCTTGCGGCCGGCCCGGCGATGGATGCGTTACTGAATGCGAGTTCGGCAGTAGGGGCAGACCTTCCAGTGCGCGTCGAGCGGACGATGGCAGCTGGGGCACACGTTGCGAACCTGAGTGTCGCACACGGGGCAGACGACAAAGTCCTTCTCGATGGGCGCGCCGCACTGCGGGCAGGTGCCGTACTGGGCAAGCTGGCGCTCGCGCAGGGCCATGTCCAGCTCCTGCTCCTCGCGGTCGGCCGCGTAGGAGTGCGGGCGCAGAACCAGATAGGCGATGAGGCCCACAAACGGGATGAGGGCGATGATGCCCCATGCCACGTAGGCGCTGGCGCCGCGGCGGCGAGCGTCGATGAACACATAGACGACCGACAGCACATACAGGGCGATGATAAAGCCAACAAAGGCATAGACGACGCCCATAAGCTGCGGCGACATGAGCTCGGAGATGTACTTGGACATTACGGGTACCTTTCGGAATATTAACAGTTCGGTCAAGTTTACCACGGGGTTTGTTTATATGGGACCACGGCTAGGGGCGGGGCTGGCGCGGACACAAACATCCCAATCTGTAACGGGTGGGAGCGGAATCCGGGTCTAGATGTTACAGATCGAGGCAAACGGGTGCGCCGCCAGACTAACGTCTCAATCTGTAACATCTGGAACCCGAATCCTCGTCTAACTGTTACAGATCGAGACGAACGGTTGCCGTAGTTGTCGGCAGACGAGGTTGTCGACATTACCGGGTCTCCCCTCGCCTGCCGTTGGCGGGTGTTGCGGGGCTGTTCGCCGCATTGCCGCCCTGCTGGGGGGTGTGTAGACCGTAGGATGTTCTTATTGACAGCCTGTCAATTCGTCTGGGAGGCACTGTGACAGAAACGTTTGATATCGCGATTGTGGGCGCGGGCATTACCGGGTGCGCCATCGCGCGGCAGCTCGCGAGGTTTGACCTTTCCATTTGCGTGGTCGAGGCGGCTAACGATATTGCGCTGGGCGCGTCGAAGGCTAACGGCGGCCTGGTGCATGCCGGCTACGATCCGACACCGGGCACGGTTAAGGCGCAGGTCAACGCCCGTGGCTGCGAGTTGTACGGTACGTGGGCACAGGAGCTGGACTTTCTGTTCTGCCGCACCGGGTCGATGGTGTTGGGCTTCAACGACGAGGACCGCGCGCATCTGGAGCAGCTGCGTAGCAATGGCCTTGCCAACGGCGTGCCCGAGCTGTCGATCGTCGGACCCGACCGCATCCATGAACTTGAGCCGCGCGCCAGTGCCGATGCGACGTGTGCGTTGTGGTGCCCCTCGACCGGGTTTGTCGACCCGTTTGAGGTTGCCATCGCCGCGCTGGAAAACGCCGTGGCCAACGGGGTGACGTTTATGCGGTCCGCTCCGGTGGAAGCGATTGAAGTCGCGGGCTCGGGCGACGACGCGCGCTTCACGCTGGCGACCCCCGCTGGCAACGTGCGCTGCCGCTACCTGATCAACGCCGCGGGCAACGGCGCCGCGAACATCTCGCATATGGCAGGCGCCGAGGAGTTCCAGATGGTCTGGCGTCAGGGCAACATCGTGGTGCTGGACAAGGAGCCGCGCGCGCTCATGCCGCTCTACCCCGTGCCAACGCCGATATCGAAGGGCGTTATCGTCACGGGTACCGTACACGGCAACACCGTGATCACCGCGACCGCCGCCGTGCGCGAGCCGGGCGACACGCAGACCTATGCGAGCGATGTGAACGCGCTGCTGACCGGCGCGCGCAAGCTGGTGCCCGATCTGGATACGCGCCGCGTTGTGCGCGCATTTGCCGGCGGGCGTCCGGTCATTCGGGGAATGAACGACTTCTTTATTGGACAGTCGGCCGTGGTGCCGGGGCTGTTCCAGGCGGCGGGCATTCAGTCGCCGGGTGTGGCGAGCGCGCCGGCCATTGCCGAGCGCATGGAGCTTGTGATGCGCGAGGCGGGCGTGGAGCTGCACGAGCGGACGGACTGGAACCCAATTCGCCGCGCGCCGGACGATTTTGACCGCGCATCGCTGGCGCGCAAGGAGGAGCTGATCGAGTCCGATCCCGCGTGGGGACAGATTGTCTGCCGCTGCGAGACGGTGCCCGAGGCCGAGATCGTGGCCGCGATTCGACGCCAACCGGGCGCGGTTTCGGTCGAGGGCGTCAAGCGCCGCTGTCGTGCCGGCATGGGTCGGTGCCAGAGCGGGTTTTGCCAGAGTCGTGTGGTGGCGATCCTTGCCCGCGAGCTGGGCTGCGACCCCAGCGAGGTGCTGCTGGAAGATGCCGGATCTTGGTTGGTTGAGGGACCGTTGAAGGGGGTGCGCTAGAATGGCGAAATTCAAATTGAGCGCGATTGATTGCGACGTCGTAGAAGCCGTACAAACGCAGGCCTTCGACGTGGTCGTTATCGGCGGCGGACCTGCCGGCATGGCGGCCGCGCTGGCCGCGCATAAGGCAGGGGCACGCGTAGCCATCGTGGAGCGCGAGCAGCACCTGGGCGGCATCCTCCGCCAGTGCATCCACCCCGGCTTTGGCCTGTCGCACTTTAAACAGGAGCTCACCGGTCCCGAGTACGCGCAGCGCTTTATCGACCAGGTGCACGCAACCGACATTACGCTGTTCCTGAACAGCATGGTGATTGGGATTGATTCAAGCGAGTCTGCGGTTGACACCGCGGTCCACACCGTCACGCTCATGAGCCCTGCCGGCATGCTGCAGCTCACTGGGCACGCGATCGTCCTTGCCATGGGTTGCCGTGAGCGCACCCGCAGCGAGATCAAGATCCCCGGCAGCCGTCCCGCCGGCGTGTTTACGGCCGGCCTGGCGCAGCGATACATCAATATCGAAAATCTCAAGCCCGGCTCGCGTGCCGTCATTTTGGGCTCGGGCGATATCGGGCTGATCATGGCACGCCGCTGCACGCTCGAGGGGATTTCGGTCGAGGGCGTGTACGAGCTCATGCCTTACGCCAACGGCCTGCGCCGCAATGTGAAAAACTGTCTAGACGACTTTGGCATTCCGCTGCACCTGTCCACCACCGTAACACGCGTGATCGGGCACAACCGCGTGGAAGCGGTCGAGGTAAGCCAGGTCGACGAACATCTGGCGCCCATTGCCGGAACGGAGCGCATCGTTCCGTGCGACACGCTGCTGCTTTCGGTGGGATTGATTCCCGAGAACGAGCTTTCAGTGGGCGCGGGCGTTGAGCTTGACCCACGCACGCGCGGCGCCGTGGTTGATCAGAGCCTGCAAACGGGCGTGCCGGGCATCTTTGCCTGCGGCAACGTACTGCACGTGCACGATTTGGCCGACAACGTGACGACCGAGTCCGATCGCGCCGGTGCGGCCGCGGCGGCGTACGCGCTGGGCGGCAGCGCTGGGGCCGATGCGGGCGCTGCGGGCGCGAATTGCCAGCTCAAGGTCTCCCCTGCCGGCAACGCGGGCTACGCGCTGCCGGCACGCATTACGGCTGTGGCACTCACCAAACTCAACTTCCGCGTCCGCCGACCGGTCGACGCCGCCTGCGTACGAATCCTAGCCGACGGCAAGGAGCTGTTTGTGGGCAAGGTCCGCGCGTTTAAACCGAGCGTTATGGAAAGCTTCCCACTGCCAGCAAAGGTGATTCAGCGCGCACTCGACCTAGGTGCTAGCGAAATTGTCCTGTCCGTCGATCTCGTCGAGGAGGTGTAAGGCCATGAGCACGAATGTGACCGAGACATTGCAGTTCAATTGCACGACCTGCCCATCCGAATGCCTTCTGACCGTAGAGGTGGAGCGCGACGCCAATGGCGCCGTGGCACAGGTGCGCTCCGTAACCGGCAACAAATGTCCGCGCGGCGATAAGTTCGCACATCAGGAGCTCACCTGCCCCATGCGCGTGCTCACCACCACCGTGGCCGTATCTGGCGGCGACGAGGCCCTGCTCCCCGTACGCACGGCCGAGGCCATCCCGCTAGAACTTCACGCCCAAGCCATGGACCTCATCCGCGGCCTGGTCGTCGAAGCTCCCATCCGCATGGGAGATGTCGTGCTAAAGAACCTCCTAGACACCAACATCAACCTAATCGCCAGCATGGACATCGACCGAGCCCAAGTAGCTAATTAGGGACGGAGCTCTTTTAGCTACCCCGCCATCCACCCCGCCCCTCCTCAATTGCGGTGAAATAGTTCCTGATTTCCGCCAAAACCCCGGCATCCAGGAACTATTCCACCGCAACTATCCTTGGAATCGGTATTTAGCCTGTGTCTACTTTAGTGTCATTTCAAAACTATGCCGGATTACGGGGCCGATTCGTAGACCCCCATCCATACCGGCAATTTTCGATTTTTGATAAGCCGTCTACCTGCGGTTTTAAATTCGCAATTATTTCCATGGTCAAGCAATACAGGTCCAGCCCCGTAATCCGCCATAGTTTTGTAAGCAGCCCATTTGGGACGGGCCTCTTTTAGCTACTTTTGCCCGCATGGTTGCCAGAGTGACCATGCCAAGGAGTGTCCCAAAATGTCGGCATAAAAGGAACGTCCCTATGTGCCGGGCTTGGGATACCATGGTGGCACCCTAGCGAAAGGATGCTTCATGGCACATGTCGATGACCAGCGTGCGGCGCGCGTGCTCGATGCGCTCGAGGCTCAGCACCCCGGCGCACAGCTGCTCGTAAACGACCCGTGGTCAATCTATTACCTGACCGGCTTTTATGCCGATATGTTCGAGCGTTTTTGCGGTGTGCTGCTCGCGCGCGGCGCCGAGCCGGTGATCCTAGTCAACGCGCTGCATCAGCTGCCCGAGTATGACAATGCGCGCGTTGCCTACCACACCGATACCGACGTCGTGACCGACGCCATCGCTCGCGAGGTCGATCCGACCAAACCACTCGGCATCGACACCGTCATGCGCTCCGGCTTTTTGATGCCGCTCATGGAGCGCCACGCCGCAAGCGAGTTCTTCCTGGGCGACTTTGCCGTCACCGCCGCACGCACCCACAAGGACGAAGCCGAGCAGGAGCTCATGCGCGCGTCCTCGGCCGCTAACGACGCCGTGATGGCCGACGCCATCAAGCTCGTCCACGAGGGCGTAACGGAGCGCGAAATTGCTGACCAGATGCTCAGTCTGTACCGCAATCACGGCTGCGAGGGCTTTAGCTTTCCGCCCATCGTGAGCTTTGGCGCCAACGCCGGCGACCCGCACCACGAGCCCGACGATACGGTACTCAAGCGCGGCGACGTGGTGCTGTTCGACATTGGCGGGCGTCATAACAAATACTGCTCGGACATGACACGCACGTTCTTTTGGGGCGAGCCGGACGAGGAGACGGCACACATCTACGACATCGTGCGCCGCGCCAACGAGGCCGCCGAGGCGCTCATCGCACCGGGTGTGCGCATGTGTGACCTGGACCGCGCCGCGCGCGACGTGATTGAGGATGCGGGCTATGGGCAGTACTTTACACATCGCCTGGGGCACTCAATCGGCCTGCAGGACCACGAGCCGGGCGACGTTTCACTCGTCAACGAGCAGGTCGTAGAGCCGGGCATGACGTTCTCCATCGAGCCGGGCATCTACCTCCCCGGCCGTACCGGCGTCCGCATCGAGGACTTGGCCCTCGTCACCGAGACCGGCGTCGAGATTCTCAACGCCTACCCCCACGATCCAGTCCGCCTAGACTAGCCTTTACCCAATAGCCCCTCAATAAGTTGCGGTGGAATAGTTCCCAGATTGGCCCACAGAGGCATAATCCAGGGACTATTTCACCGCAACTACCATGGGGCCAAGTCGACCAATTTGACAGTCTAGAGATGCGCCACGAAAAAGGGTTATCTACTACGTTTGACCCACACGGGTCGACCACACCCGCGTTTTCGAAAACTGGCAAGCCTTCTACCTGCGGTTTTAATTTCGCGATTCTCGCTATGGTCAAGGGTTACCGGTCAAACGTAGTAAATAGGCCCATTTCGTGACAAGCGAGTCAACTCGGGGTACAGGGCAGCTAAAAAAGCCCCGTCCCAAATTGACTGCTTTTGAGTTGCGGTGATATGCGGACTGTTTGGGGCTCCTGGCTTGTAAAACAGTCCCTATTTCACCGCAACTAATGAGGGGACGGGATTAGCGCAGCAGGCCGGCTACTTCGCCGGCTAGGGTGATGGTGCCGGCGGCTACGAAAGGCTCGTCTGCGACATCGAAGGCAGCGAGGGCCTCGGACACGCTCAGGTATACGCCCGCGAGTTTGTCCGCGTCCACCATGGCCACGAGCTCCTCTGCCGGCAGGGAGCGATCGGAATCGGTCTGGGTCACGACCACGCGCGGGAAGGCCGGGATCAGCACATCGACGATGCCCGCTACGTCCTTGTCTGCCAGCGCGGCGCATAGCAGCGTGGGGCGATTCTCCACGCACGGATCGATCTCATCCAGCGCGCCTACAAAGTTCTCGCAGCTCTGAGGGTTATGGCAGGCATCGATCAGCTTGAGGGGATCGGTCCCCAGCACGTCAAAACGACCCGGTGTTGGACAGCCCATAAGTGACGCATCGAGCTTGTCATGATCGAGTTCGCGACCCAAATACCCCTCGCAAAGCATAATCGCGCACGCGGCATTCTGCGGCTGATAGGCCGGCTTGACCATGCTCGACGTATAGATTGCACGCGGCGTGGTGCAGCTAAACTCAACCGTGTCGCCCACATGCGCCGGCACCTTAGTCGTGGCGTGGCTCACCACGAGCGGCACGACGCCGCACTCGCGGCAACGGGCATCCATCACACGCTGAACACTCGCCTCATGCGTGCCCTCGCCCAGCACAACAAGGCGCCCGGGCTTGATGACCGCGGCCTTCTCCCCCGCAATGGCCTCGAGTGTATCGCCCAAAATGCGCGTGTGATCGAGGCCGATGCCCGTGATTGCAACGGCGACGGGATCGGTCGCACTTGTGGCGTCCCAACGCCCGCCCATACCAACCTCGAGCACGGCAACATCCACCGCGGCCTCGGCAAATACCACAAGCGCAGCAGCCGTCAGCAGGTCAAACGGCGTAATGGTATAGGCACGCTCCCCCGCCGCCACACGACGGCCATTCACGCGATGTCCCGCCTCAACAGCGGCCGAAACGCCACGGGCAAACGCCTCGTCACTCACGACGTGCCCATCAACCTCCATGCGCTCGGGATAGCGAACAAGCTGCGGCGACGTATACAGCGCGGTCTTGAGCCCCTCGCCGCGAAGAATGGCGGCCGAAAAACGCGTGGTCGAAGTCTTGCCATTGGTACCGGCGACCTGAATGCAATCAAAGTACTCGTCCGGACGTCCCAGCTCATCAAGCATATCGACAACCGTCTCAAGCAGAGGCCCAGCATCCCCAGAAACCCGCCCCGTATCAGCAGCAAGCCCAACAGCCTCATCAAACGAAAGCAGCTCAAACGAGAACGGCACAGAATACGACCCCGAACGCTTAGGCATAAACCAAAGTCCCCTCAACATAAAAAGAGGCCCGAATCAACAGCGAGCCCCTCCCATTCAAAATATCAGCCAAACACCGCTTTGCAGCGACCTCAAGGCCGCAACCAAGTGGCCCTACCAGGCAGCGGACGCCCCCGTAACCGCTATGGGAGCGGTTTGGGGCTTTGCTCGATACAAGTTCCGCACGAGCCG
>DBFABM010000017.1:0-10647 GCA_048194085.1 Collinsella aerofaciens | reverse complement strand
GAGTACGCCATCGCCATCAACCAGGGCAACACCAAGCTCAAGGACGACATCAACCAGGCCATCAAGGACCTGACCGACGACGGTACCGTTGACGCCCTCATGGCTAAGTACAACATCAAGTAAAATAACTACTTGATTGCGCAAAGGCCCTTTCCGTTTTGGCGGAGAGGGCCTTTGCGCTTCTCTTGACGGAGAGCATTTCCGTCTCGTTTTGCCGGCAACTTCTACGATAGGAGCCACCTTGTCTCGATTGAACGAAGGGGCCATGGGTCGGCGCTTCCCGCTGCCCTCGATGCTCCAAAAACTAGCCTGCGCCCTGACTGTGGCGCTCGCTTTGCTGTGCGCGGGGACAGCCGCGCCTTCGACCGCTCAGGCGCTCGAGACCGCAAAGATCACCGCGCGTCCCAATACCGGTTCGGGCAGCGACGTGGTCGGTGGCACCGAGACGCGCATTACCTGGGAGGTCCAGGCCGATGCCGATGAGGAGCTGAGCGGTCTTTCGCTGACGTTTGTCGACGGCACGACGTTTGGTACCGACGACACGCGATTGACGATGCTCTCGGGCGAGGACCTCATGGATCGTACGCCCATGAAGCCCACGTGCAAGGCTGACGGCCAGACGCTCAAGATTGACTTTGGCGAGACGGCGCCTGCCGGCGGCTTTTTCCGTGTCGAGGTTTACGGCGTGACGTTTCCCGTCGAGGGCGGCGAAGAGGCCTTTAGCGGCACCTATACGCTCGCCGACGGTTCGACCAAGAAGATTTCCAAGATTCCGTCGGTGGAGATCAAGGGCGTGACGGCATTCGATAACTTCCTGGCCGATCTTAAGGAGCAGCCGTGGGTCGAGGCCTGGAACTCCAATATGTTCCTGCGCCTGTTCTTAAACCCAGTCATTTTGGTCCAAAGCCTGCCGATCGTCTTTAAGGGCTTCCTTATGTCGCTCTCGATCGTGCTTGTGGCGTTTCCGCTGGCAATTCCCTTTGGCTTTGCCTTGTCGCTCATGCGCATCTCCAAGTCGCGCATCCTGCGCTGCCTCGCCGGCATCTATGTGAATATCATCCGCGGTACGCCGGCGTTCCTGCAGATCTATATCGCGTTCTTCGGTCTGCCGTTGGCCGGCGTCAAGGTTGATGACTACGTGCTTGGCGTTATCGTCATGGCCATGAACTCGTCTGCGTACCTATGCGAGATCTTCCGTGCCGGTATTCAATCGATCCCCAAGGGCCAAAACGAGGCTGCGCGTTCGCTGGGCATGAACGCGTTCCAGACGCTGCTCTATGTCATGATTCCGCAGACGTTCCGTAATGTTTTGCCTACGCTGACCAGCGAGTTTATCTTGCTTTACAAGGATACGTCGCTGCTTGCCGCCGTGGGTGTGGTCGAGATCGTCATGAACGCCCGTACCATCGTGGCCACGACGGGCTCCATTACACCGTACGTGGTTGCCGCCCTGTTCTATCTGGTCATCACCCTGCCGCTCGCTCGCTTGGTGAGCGGTCTTGAGGCGAGGCTTTTGGGCACGGCCGAGACCAAGAAGAAGCGTCCCGCCAAGAGCGCCGGACAGGTTGTCGCGACGCCCGCCGATCACATCGCCGGTCTGTAAGGAGGTCCTATCATGAGCGAAACCAATAACTCGAACGAGGTCGTCGTCAGCATCAAGAACCTCCAGAAGGCCTTTGGGGACAACGTGGTCCTGCGCGATATCGATCTGGATGTGCACAAGGGTGAGGTCGTTGTGGTCTTGGGCCCCTCAGGCTCGGGCAAGTCGACGATGCTTCGCTGCATCAATCGCCTGGAGCATCCCACGAGCGGCTCGATTGTCGTCGAGGGCGTGGATGTGTGTGCCAAGGGCGTCGACCTCAACAAAGTGCGCACGCACCTGGGCATGGTGTTTCAGCAGTTCAACCTGTTCCCGCACCTGTCGGTCAAAAAGAACGTCATGCTTGCGCAGCAAAAGGTGCTCAAGCGCAGCAAGGAAGAGGCCGAGAAGATCGCCGTCGAGGAGCTGACCAAGGTCGGCCTGGCCGAGCGCATCGACTTTATGCCGAGCCAGCTCTCGGGCGGCCAGCAGCAGCGCGTGGCCATCGCCCGCGCCCTGTCGATGAACCCGCACGTGATGCTCTTTGACGAGGCCACGTCGGCGCTCGACCCTGAGCTCGTGCGCGACGTTCTGGGCGTCATGCGCGACCTGGCGCACGACGGTATGACCATGATCGTCGTGACGCACGAGATGGGCTTTGCCCGCGATGTCGCCGACCGCGTCGTCTTTATGGACGGCGGCGTCATTGTGGAAGAGGGTACGCCGAGCGAGGTCTTCGACCACCCCAAGAGCGAGCGCACCAAGGCGTTCTTGGGCAATATCTCGTAGCCGGTTGATGTAACTGCCGTTATAAAAAAGCGGGGGCTGGACTTGAATCCAGCCCCCGCTCTTTTGTAGGGATAAGGATACGCTTTGATGCAGACTCTTTTGGAGGTCCTGGGTTCGTTACGCGAGCTCGGCTCCGAGGGCCTTGCAAGCGGTCTCGCCCTCATCGTCGGGCGCATCGTAGCAAATGACGGAATCGACGACGTTGACGCCCTCCTCGTCGGCGTCCGCCTTCCAGTTGTCCATCCATTCGCCCTCGGCCCACGAATAAGAGCCAAAGAGGACGACCTTCTTGTCGCCGAGGGTCTCCTTGACCTCATCCCACATGGGCTGGAACTCATCATATTCAAGCTCCTCGGAACCCATGGCGGGGCAGCCGAAGGCGATAGCGTCATAGCCAGCGGCCTTGTCTGCGGAGAAGTCGGCGCAGGAGATGACCTCTGCCTCGGCGCCGGCATCGGTTGCACCTTCGGCAACGAGGTTTGCCATGGCCTCGGTGTTGCCCGTGCCGCTCCAGTAGACGACGGCGATCTTGCTCATGTTGAGTCCTTTCAGTTGTGCGGCAGGTTGCCACGGCTTCTATGTTCTATCGGGTTGCCTGGGCAAGTTGCGCCAAGCTGTAGCCCTGCTGATAGACAAAGGTGAAGTATTGGGTGCAGGCGCGGTAGGCATCAAACGTCGCAAGTGCCTGCTCGACATTTGCGTAGACCTTCCAGGCCCCAAAGACCTTATAGTTCTCGCCGCGCTGGACGATAAACTCGTGCACGTCGTCGTAGGGATATCCTAGGAAGTAGCCTATTTCGTGCGGAAACTCGCAGGTGCAGTCGTTGCTGCAGCTAGCTTGCTGGGGTAGTGCGCATCGAGTCTGGCTACAGGCGCATTCCGCGACGCTATTACTCGCGAGCGTGATGCGTGATGCCAAATGCACAAGGCATGTCGAAAGGTCTCTCGTGTCGTAGCCTTCCGAGGCGAGCGCCGTTTTGGCGCGAGGGTCCGCGAAATAGGTGGTGAGGCTTTTGGCTCGGTACACGTACACGAGCGCTCCGCAGGGCCGCCAGACCAAAACACTCAGGTGGATGCCAAGCGGGTCAAGCTCGCGGTTGCACTGGGCGATAACGTTGAGCAGGCGTGCTCGGCGTTCTGCGATGGTTTCTGTTGCGGTCGAGCCGTCCCCGTGGGCGTAGGTGCCTGGATAGGTAAAGAGCGATGCCGGCTTGATGCCCGCGAGCGTGGGGGAGCAGTTGCGCACGACTGCTGCCTGAAACGTTGGGATGTCTATGGTTCGAGTCACGTCGCTCCTTACGGATCTAAACTGTTAGCCTAGGAAAACTTATACACGAAAGTAAGCCATGGTCAACAAAAAAGTTTGAAGAGGAAAACTAATTGACCGAACGGACATGATTTTGGGTTAAGATGGGGACACCCCATGGGGGTATCTAGATAGTGCTACTGAAAGGGGAACGCATGAGTGACTTGCTCAACCCTGCGAATCTCATCGTGCTGACCGTCATTGCCGTCGGCATGTTTTTTGGACTGCGTCGCATTGCCGCTTCGACACACGGGAAGAGTTGCTGCAGCGATGGTGCGAGCGGCAAGAAGGCCAAAAAGGTTGTGGTGGCAGACACCGACGAGTCCCACTACCCCTATCGTGAGGAACTCCTTATCGGCGGCATGAGTTGCGACGGCTGCGCCCGGAATGTGACGAATGCCCTCAATGCGCTTGATGGCGTGTGGGCTACGGTAACGTACGCGGACCACACGGCACGCGTGCGCTCGAAGCGCCCGGTTGATCGCGACACACTCGAGACGGCAGTGAGGGGTGCGGGCTATTACGTTATGAAAATGTAGGCGTTGCCCTCTCCGGTGGGTACCAGCCTCCTGCCCATTGTGACTATCGGCATCCAAAAATTTGCGCAATAATAACCTTTAGATGCGGCAAAAGTGGAGTTTGGTGACGGTTTGCGCGGAATTCGCTACTAATCGAGCATCTATGAACCCGTCCAAAAAATTACAGGTGTATATTTATACACTGATTATTGCTGTGCTCAGATTGCAATTAACCGTGGACAGAAATGAAGAATGCTAAAACTGGGCTTTAGGACAGGGGAGGCTATAACCTTATGAGACGAGTGGGAACACTTGGCTTGGTGGCAGCGCTTGCCGCTATCTTGGTATCGCCGCTGCCGGCGCACGCCGAAGACGCATCGGGTGCCGTTACCTACAATGCGGGAAATGGGTATTCCTTTGAGAAGCTCTCGCATCCTACGGTAGGAACGTCGCAGCCGGATGGCATCGTCGACTACCAGGGTAACGGTGCCGTTGCCGTTCCGGGCGCCGATGGTAATACGGCCAACAACGAAGGCGATCGCGGCCAGAGCTACACTTGGGCGGCTGCGAGCTATGGTGACTGGCTTTATGTGGGCACCTGCTATGCGGCGATGGGCAACACGCTGACGCTCATGAACAGCACGCTGGGCGATTCCTTTGATGTCGAAACCATGCGCCTGACGCTGGAGGCCATGTTTAACGGTACCTTCTTCTATGGACAGCAGAAGGAGGACGGCACGGCCGACAAGGACAGCGGCGGCATCTTGGTCAAGATCAATACCAAGACCGGTGAGACCAAGCTGCTACTCTCTGAATCGCTCAACGGCGTCGCTCCTTTGTTCCGCAATGCCGTGAGCTATAAGGGTAAGCTCTATTTCTGCGGCAGCGTCAGGACCAATGACGGCAAAGGCGGCCTGCCTGCTGTATACGAGATCGATCCTAAGACGGATGAGTACAAAGTTGTCTATCAGGGCCTTTCGAGCATGCAGGATTACGGTGCTGCCTACAAGCAGGGCATTTCTACCGGTATCCGCGGCATGTGCGTCCATGATGGCCAGCTCGTCATCAGTAATGTGGGTAAAGACGCGAACGGTAATTTTGTGTCGACAATCCTGACGTCGTCTGACCCCTCGAAGGGCCAGGACAGCTTCACCGAGATTGCCAACTCGGAGACGCTGTTTGGCTATCCGGCGATTCGCTATCAGGACAGCATCTACGGCGGCGCCATTTGGGATATGGTCTCGTACAATGGCCATCTCTATGCGACCATCTGCACCGGTACGCCCGAGAACGCTCCCGATGATAATTCCATGCAGTCGTTTGCCATGGTCCGTGGCGACAAGAATGCCGACGGCAGCTATTCGTGGACTCCCATTGTCGGCGATCAGAAGACGGACGGTGCAAAGTACTGCTTTGGCATCGATCCTGCCCGTACCCGTTCTGGCGCTGCCAACCTCATCGTCTACAACGACTACCTCTATATCGGTGAATACAACGACGAGGAGATTGCCCTCGAGCGCATCCTGTTCAACAAATCCAACACCGAAGAGGGCGGCAAGAGCAGCATGGGTGGCGTTGACTGCTCGTTTGTGAATGCCAATCTTGAGCAGTCGGTTAACATCTATCGCATGGACAAGGACGAGAACATGGAGCTCGTCGTTGGCGATCGCACCGACATGTTCCCCGAGGGCGGTATTTCCGGCCTGACTTCGGGCTTTGGCCGAAACGAGAACCAGTACATTTGGCGCATGCAGAAGTTCGACGGCAAGCTGTATATCGGTACCTTTGATACCGCGAGCCTGCTTGAGCCGATCGGCCAGTTCTCCAATGGCGACATTATCGATATGACGCCCGAGGAGTGGGACTCTCAGGTTCAGCGCCTTAGGGACCTGCTCGATCACCTGCTCGACAAGAAATCGCCTGACGACCCCATCGTTCCCGTGAACACGCTTGCGGACGATGATTCAAACGAGGCCGTCGAGGTCGATGATTCGAACGAAGCTGCTGAGGTTGATGATTCAAACAAGGCCGTCGATGTCGATGACGAGAAGACCGAGGTTGCTAAGGGCTTTGGCGATCTGAGCGATGCGCTGGAGGATGCCGCGGGCGGTCTTTGCGATCAGGCCGCGACGATGTCCCAGGACTTTGAGGACGACGCCGCTTATGTCCAGAAGATCGATGGCGAGATCGCGTACTTCAAGTCCTTTGCCGACCAGTATCAGGACATGCTCGATAGCTATGAGAGCCTTAAGCAGCAGTACGAGGATGCCTATGGCACCGAGCTGCCGAGCGATATTCAGGATGCGCTCGATAAGCTGCTGAGCGAGGAGAACCTCAAGAAGTTGCAGAGTGTCCTTACGTGCATGTGTTACCTGCGCGATGCCGAGCGCGGCTTTGATATGTATGTGACCGAGGACGGCGTGAACTTTACGACGCTGACGACCAATGGCTTTAACGATCCGTATAACCATGGTCTGCGCACCTTTGCGGTGACCAACCAGGGTCTGTGCCTTGGTACCGCCAACCCGTTCTATGGTTGCCAGGTCTGGATCCAGCGCAAGGAGAATTCGGAGAATCCGGTTGATCCCGGTACTCCGGATCCGACGGAACCCACCGATCCTTCGCAGCCGGGTGGCGGCGATCAGCCTGGCGGCAGCCAGACGGGTGGCAACGACCAGTCGAGCAGCACCACGACCACCGTCACGACGACCGCTAAGAAGACTCCGAAGGACGGCTCGCTGCCTCGCGCTGGCGACTCGACCCTCACGCTGGTCTTGGGATTGCTGGTTGCAGCTGCCGCAGTGCTTGGCATTGCTCTCGTCTTGCGCAAGCGTTCTCGTCGCTAGGCTCGTCCGCGTAGCTCAATGTCCTGGATATCGTCGAAGTTGATGGCGATATCCCTGAGTTTGAGCAGCTTGAATGCGGGTAACGCTTCGTCGAGAATGCCCGTGCGGCTACGATAGCCGTACGTATCGTAATAGGTGACGCGCACCAAGTCGCCGCGTTTGAGGCCCTCGAGCTTTTGCGAAAGCTCGAGGGCTTTTTCTTCCGTGAGCTCACGTTTTTGCTCGACGGTGATTTCCTGCTTGCGCACGAGTTCGTAGTATCCCGTGAGGGCGGCAAAGGGCATAAACTGTGCGGCGCGGTTGGCGCGCACGGCACCGTTGGCAGTGAGGTTGGGGTCGGCTGCGCGGCGTCTGCCCTCGGGGTCCGCCAGGCGCTCGAAGGCGGTCGGCGGGCGCATGGGCTGTTGTTTGGGTTTAGGCACGGTGTCCTCCAACTTGATCGTTGCGCTCGCGCGCGGTGGCGCCGGCGGTAAAGCTTAATCCCTTGACGAGCGCGTTCTTGCCGTACTTGCCTTTCACGGCCAGGACGGCGCGCGCCAGGTCGCGCTCGCGCTCATCGGCCTCGATATCGCTGAACAGATCGATGGTGGCAAATTCCTCGGGCACAAGATTGCTAAAGCCCAGGTTGATGCGCTTGACCGGTCGTTTGGGATCGACAGTCTGCGCCCAGAGCTCATCGAAATAGCCCATGATCTTCTTAAACGAATTGGTACGCTCGGGCAGCTTGCGCGAGGCGTTGGAGTGCGCAAAGAGCGCGGCATAGCCACCACGCGGTTTGCCACCATGCTCTCCCACAAAGATGCCATCGATTGCCTGCGCTTCGCGCACCAGGCGGCGCCGTTCGTCATCGCGCTGGACGGGCTTGGGAGCACGGGGCGCGAGCTCGGGGCCGGCGGTTGCGGTGGGTTCGATGCTCGACGTACTCGAGCGCAGGTGTCCGCATCCGTCCACATATTGTGCAGTACCGCTGGCATCAAGCCTGCGTATGTCGGCGCGCTCGCTCGCGTAGCCCACAAAGAGCGAGATGCTGTCGCAGACCACGTGCTTATCGATCAAGTCCAACACGGCGTTGTCGACCATCTCGCGCAAGACGGTGTAGGCCTGCTCGTAGGCATAGCCCTTCGAGAGCACCTGTCCTGTGGTGGTTGAGGTTGCCTGCGGGCGATAAGCTTGGATATCGGCGATGGTTGTCGGCTCGCGTCCGAAGGCGTGGTCGATGAGATACTCGGCATTGACGCCGAGCTCGTCGTAAAGCAGGTTTTCGTCGAGCGCCGCGACGCCCATCAGATCGTAGACGCCGTATTTTTCGAGTCGTGCTGCCACGCCGGGGCCGATGCCCCAGATATCGGTGATGGGACGATGGGGCCAGATTTCCTTGCGAAAGGTCTCGTCGTCGAGTTTGCCGATGCGACTGAGCACGTGCTTGGCGGTGATATCGAGCGCAACCTTGGCCTGGAATAGGTTGGGGCCGATGCCGACCGTCGCCGTGATGCCGGTGCGCGCCAGGACCTCGTCGCGCAACATGCAGGCGAACCCTTCCGCATCGGTGTGATAGAGGTCCAGATAGGGCGTCACGTCGATAAAGCACTCGTCAATTGAGTAGACGTGAACGTCTTGCGGACTCACGTATTCCAGATAGATACCGTAGATTTGCGCCGACACCTCCATATAGTGCTGCATGCGCGGTACGGCCTTGATGTAGTCGATGCCATCGGGTATTTCGAACAGGCGACAGCGATTGTGAATCCCTAGGTCCTTCATGGCCTGCGTGATAGCGAGACAGATGGTCGTGCGTCCGCGCGATTCGTCGGCAACGACCAGGTTGGTGGTGAGCGGATCGAGCCCACGATCGACGCACTCGACGCTGGCATAAAACGTCTTGAGGTCGATACAGATGTAGGTGTGCTGCTCGTGCGCCATCTGTGCCCTTTCATCAAACACATGTTCTTATCGAATACCTGTTCGATAATACCCGCTCGACCGGACACCGTCAAAACCTACCAAAAAGGGACAGGTTTTTTTGGTCGGTTTACCGAGTGCTTACGGTGGGTCGGTAGCCTTAATGTGTTAAATACGCTGAGGGGGTATGGATGACCATAGGTATGGGTGATCTTGCACTTTTGATACTGTTCGTGCTGTGCCTTGCGATCTTTGTTTACCTGCTGATCAAGGTCCTCAAAGGACGGGCTATAAGAATCGATGAGGTGGGATACTTGCTGCTTGTCGAGAGGCTTCGGTCGCCGGTGTTGACGGCCGCGATGAAAGCCGCCTCGAGTTTGGCGTCGCTGCCGTTTGTCGTCGGTGTGCTAGCCGCGGCGATGCTGTGGGCGCCCAATTGGGCCCATGTTGTCTGGGCCGCCTTCAATGTCGGTGCTATCAGCGCAATCGACCAGCTGTTAAAGGTACTTGTGCGTCGACCTCGTCCACAGGGATTTCGGCTTGTCGAGGCACCGGGGCTGAGCTTCCCCTCGGGCCACTCGATGGCGGCCATGGCGTTTTATGGCTATGGCATATGGTTGGTGCGGTGTGGCGTGTGTGGCCTTCCGTTCGGCGCCGCCATCGAGGTTGCACTTGCGTGCGTCATCCTTGCGGTGGGTGTCAGCCGTGTCTATCTGGGCGTGCACTACGTTTCGGATGTGCTGGGCGGGTTTTGCCTGTCTTTTGTCTGGCTCATCCTGTTCGTGCGTCTTGGCCCTTGGATTTTGACCGCCTAATTGTCGCAACTGGACGCCATGTCGGATCGAATCTGATTTTAACGCAGCCCTAAAGAGCGCGAAACAGCTCGGAAAAGCTCGCTTCGTAGCATGAGCCTAACGATCGATACCACCATAAAGCACGGAAGGGTTGTGGGGACAATGGTCAACTATGGGTTTGGTATGCCGACGCGCTTGGTTGCGGATGGGGATGTGGCTCGCTGGTGCGGACGATTGGTTGCCCACTATGGCGGCACCAAGGCACTGGTCGTGCTGGGAGGCGACAAGCACACGCGTGATGAGCTTGTTTCGGCGGCGCTGGGCTCGCTCGATCGCGCCCTGCTCGAACGCATACTCTTTCGTTGCGGCTTGGTCGGGGGCGACGGGGGGAGACGATTTGGTCGATGAGGCCGTAGCCCTGGCGACCGATGAGGGCGTGGATTTTGTCCTGGCGATCGGCGATGCCGATACGGCGAGCTTTGTGCGCGAACTTGCTCGTCGCATGGCCGTGCTCGATGCCGGCGAGGACGGCTTTGTTCCCTACGGATGTATCGTCTCCGAGGGAAAAGTGCCCGCCGTTGTGGGTGCCGGCGAGGTTCCCGTTTTTGCCATTATCGCACCCGAGCTGTTGGAGGGCATCGGCTCTCCCTTGCGCGAGCTGCTCGGCAGCGTATGCGCCGCGGCATAATGGCTCACCAGGAAGGCGCAGGTAAATTATGGTAGGTAAAGCGTTTGACCTGCCAAAAAAAACCTGCCCTTTTTTGGTCGGTCGCCGTTCGGGGGCCGATTGGCAACGCTCGCTGATTACGGTCTTGACCTGCGTTAGAATAGGGGCATCTGATTATCCGGGCGCATGGAGGAATGCGCCCGTATGCTGAGGAGGACTTTATGGCAACTGTTGCCGCACCTATCGACG
>DBFABM010000014.1:0-20580 GCA_048194085.1 Collinsella aerofaciens | reverse complement strand
CGGAATGTTTTCAAAACCAAGCCCGGCCCCGGCCTGCGGTAACGTTGCTGGCGGTTCTTGGGCATCGCTTGCTGGTGGGGTTCCTTGTCTGAGTTGGACTTAGTTGGTGGGACCACTCATCTCGGTCGCTGTCCCGCGCCGTTCCGGCGCGGGAGGCGCGCCGCTGCGGGAGTGCTAGTCGGTCATTATTGGCGCCGAAGCACCGTCCCGTCCCAGCATCGCCCTCAGCTTCTCGAAGCTTTCCTCGCTTAGGCAGTGCTCCATGTGGCAGCCCTCTTGCGACGCGACCTCAGCCGAAACACCCGCATCCTCCAGCAGCCCCACGAAAAAGCAGTGACGCTCCCACATTTGACGAGCGACCTCCAGACCACGCTCCGTCAGATGAACATCTCGCTTGCCCATTTCGACGTAGCCGTTGTTCTCCAACGTCGCCATAGCTTTTGAAACGCTTGCCTTAGTTACGCCAAGGTACTCTGCAACATCAATCGAGCGCACGATGCCCTGACGTTGCGACAGAACGTAGATCGATTCGAGATAGTCTTCTCCGGATTCACGTAGGGCCATGGGCCGCCTTTCGCAATGATTGCTAGTTAGCCTTTGGATACTTTCCACGGCTAACTTTACCGCAAAAGTTGCCCATGTCTTACTACTTTGCCTAAAAGTTAGCCGCGTTTCACAAAACGTGCGGGACGAAAACAAAATGGGGACGCCCCGCAAGGAATGTCCCCAGGTGCCAGGTGCCGGCCCGCAGCTACACGAGTCCAAAGTGCTTCGCAGCGTTGTAGATGCCGTCGTCGTCCACGGCAGTCGTCACATAGGTCGCTGCAGCTTTCACCGTGTCCTGCGCGTTGCCCATGGCCACACTTGTGCCCACGGCCGAGAACATCGACAGGTCGTTCTCGCCGTCGCCAAAGGCAATCGCCTCGCTCGCGTCGATACCAAGCCGCTCGAGCGTCGCCGCCACGCCCAGGTCCTTGCCGCCGTTAGCGGGAATAATGTCGCAGAACAGGTCGCACCAGCGCGTGGTGAGCGAATGCGACACGGCGTCGGTCACGATATGTTCGTCGGCCGGGTCCACAAAGGCGCAGAACTGGTAGACCGGTGCGTCAAAGGCGTGCTCAAACGGCTCCTCGTAGTAGACGATTCCCGCGTTGCTGCCAGCCGTCACCACGCGCTCGGACAGGCGGTTCACAAACGAGTTCTCGCCCTGCATGCACAGCGAGTCGTAGCGCCCCTGCGCCACCTGGTCCACAATCACCGCGACGTCGTCCGGATCGATCGGACAGCTGCGGTAAACCCCCTCGGCATCAAAGCAGTGCTGACCCGAGAGCGTAATGTACGCATCCCAGCCCAAGTTGAACAGCCAATCGGGCATCTGGTAGGTCGGACGGCCCGTGGCGATCACGCACGCAATCCCCTGCTCGTGAAAGCTATCGAGCACCTGCTGCGCCGACGCCGGAATCCGGTGCGTCTTAAAGCTCAGCAGCGTGCCGTCGATATCGAAAAATGCGGCCTTGATCATCCTCGTCTACTCCTCGCCCTCGAGCTTTTCGCTCGCCTCGAGCCACGCCATCTCCAGCTCGTCCATGGCGGCGTGAGCCTCGTCGATCTTTGCCTGCTGCTCGCCGAGCGCCGTGTAGTTGGTGGGATCGACTTGGGCCATTGCTGCCTCGGCCTCCTCAACGCGGGTGCGCTGCGTCTCCATCTTGCGCTCGAGCGAACTCACCTCGCGGCGGAGCTTCTGGCGCTCGGCGTTGGACAGGCCGTTGGGCTGACCGCTCGACTTGGGCTTTTCGGCCGCAGCTGCCGCGGCACCGGTGTCGAACGTGCCGGTCTTGGCGCTCGGCGCGCCCACGGGCTCGCCCTCGGCGGTAGCGTTGCACAGGCGCAGGTACTGGTCCACGCCACCGGGCATATGCGTCAGGTGGCCGTCGAGCAGCGCCCACTGCTGGTCGGTCACGCGCTCCATCAAAAAGCGGTCGTGCGTCACCAGGATCAGCGTGCCGGGCCAGCCGTCCAGCAGGTCCTCGACAATCGCGAGCATGTCGGTATCCAGGTCGTTGCCCGGCTCGTCCAGGATGAGCACGTTGGGCTCGTCCAGAATCGTCAGCAACAGCGACAGGCGACGGCGCTGGCCGCCCGAAAGATCGCCGATGCGGCTCCAGAGCTGCTGCGTCGTAAAGCCCAGGCGCTCGCAAAGCTTCTCGGGCGAAGTCTCCTTGCCGTCGATGACGTAGTACTTCTTATAGTGGCTGAGCACCTCGCGGATCGTGTCGCCCATGTAGGGCTCGAGCTCCTCGAGCTGCTGCGACAACACACCAAAGCGCACCGTCTGGCCAATCTTTACACGGCCGTGCAGGGGCGCGATCTTGCCCTGAATCACGTCGAGCAGTGTCGACTTGCCGGCGCCGTTCTCGCCCAAAAGACCATAGCGGTCGCCCGCGCCGATGAGCCAGGTCACATCGGTGAGCACCTGCTTGGGCGCGCCGTCGGTATCGGCATAGCCGGCGTCCACGTCGACCACATCGATAACCTGCTTGCCCAGGCGGCTCACGGCCAGGCGCTTGAGCTCCAGCTCGTCACGCACGGGCGGCACGTCGGCGATCAGCTCACGAGCGGCATCCACGCGAAACTTGGGCTTGGCGGAACGAGCCTGAGCACCGCGGCTCAGCCACGCGAGCTCCTTGCGCGCCATGTTGCGACGGCGCTCCTCGGTAACGGCGGCCATGCGGTCGCGCTCCACGCGCTGCAGGATGTATGCCGAATAGCCGCCCTCGAAGGGATCGACCTGGCCGTCGTGGACCTCCCACATGCTGGTGCAGACCTCGTCCAAGAACCAGCGGTCGTGCGTGACCACGAGCATGGCACCCTGGCCGCGCTGCCAGCGGGCCTTTAAGTGACGCGCGAGCCAGTTGATGGTGCGCATATCCAGGTGGTTGGTGGGCTCGTCGAGCATGAGCACGTCGTAATCGCCGATCAGCAAGCGCGCGAGGTCCACGCGACGGCGCTGACCGCCCGAAAGCTCGCCCACCGTGCCCTCCCAGGGCACATCGCTGATGAGGCCGGCGAGGATCTGGCGCGTGCGGGGGCTCGACGCCCACTCGTACTCGGGGGCGTCGCCCACAACGGCATGATGCACGGTATCAGTATCGACCAGGTTGTCCTTTTGGCCGAGCAGACCGATCGTCGTGCCGCGGCGGTGCGTCACGCGTCCGCCGTCGGGCTCCAGCGTGCCAGCGAGCACGCTCAGCAGCGTCGACTTGCCGTCGCCGTTTTTACCGACAATACCAATGCGGTCGCCCTCGCCCACGCCGAGCGTCACGCTATCGAAAATATGCTTGGTGGGAAACTCTAGGCTGACGGAATCGCATCCCAAAAGAATCGCCATATGCCCTGCTCCTTCGTAGAAATTCAACGTTGTCCATGATAGCAGCGAGCCCCACCCCAAACCACCACGAAGGCGCCTGTCCCCTTTGTGGTGGTCGTTTCGGTCGCAGAGCAAAAGGCGGGCCATCTCCCGCAAGAGATGACCCGCCTCTCCAATCAGTCCTGCGGCAACCGTGGGCGCTGCAGGCCTCAAGCATGTCCCGGACTAGGAGAACATGCCGGTGAGGTAATCATTCAGCCGCTTATCCTTGGGCCGTTGGAAAATCTTGTCAGTCTCGTCGTACTCGACCATATCGCCCATGTAGAAGAACGCCGTGCGGTTGGACACGCGCGACGCCTGCTCCATGTTGTGCGTCACGATAACGATGGCGCGGTCGGCCACGATCGATGACATGAGGTCCTCGATCGCCAGCGTCGAGATGGGGTCGAGCGCCGAGCAGGGCTCGTCGAACAGAATCACGTCGGGGTTGAGCGCCAGCGTGCGCGCGATGCACAGACGCTGCTGCTGACCGCCCGAAAGCGCATAGGCGCTCTTATCGAGCTTGTCTTTGACCTCGTCCCACAGCGCCGCGCCGCGTAAGCTTTCCTCGACCATGCGGTCGAGCTCGTCACGGTCGGTGATGCCGTGGCGCTTGGGCGCAAACGTGATGTTGTCGCGAATGGACTTGCGGAACGGGTTGGGCTGCTGGAACACCATGCCAATGGAACGGCGCAGCTCGTAGGTGTTTTCGGTCTTGGTGTTCACGTTGCGCCCGCGATAGTTGATCTCGCCCTCCACGCGGCAGCCGCGAATCTCGCGATTCATGAGGTTGAGGCTACGCAAGAAGGTCGACTTACCGCAGCCCGAAGGCCCAATGAGCGCCGTGATCTCGCCCTTGTGGAAGTCGAGCGACGTATTGTGCAGTGCATGGTGGTCGCCATAGTACACGTTGACGTCCTTGGTGGAGAGCACGACCTCGTCGCTCACGGCCTTGCCGCTCACGCGCACGCGCTTCTCGCTCTCCCCCACGCTCGACAGGAAGTCCCGGGTCTCGGACGATGCCGCTTCGGTTGCGGGCGTTGCATTCATCTCGCTCATTCGGCCGTCATCCTTCTTGCCAGTTGCTTGCCCACGATACGGGCGACTACGTTAAACAGCAGCACGCAAATCATCAGCAGCGCCGCGGTGCCCCAAACAATCTGCTGGGCCTCGGGGCTGCCCTCGCCATAGATCTTGTAGATGTGCACGGCGAGCGACTCGCCGGGACGGAACACGTTCCAAGCGCAGGTGGGGCTCGACAGGTTAAAGCTCAAGAAGTTCAGGCGAACCGGCGAGCTCATACCCGAGGTAAAAAGCAGTGCTGCGGCCTCGCCAAACACGCGACCGGCCGAAAGCACGATGCCGGTCACGATAGCGGGCATGGCCTCGGGAATCAGGATGTGCAGCGTGGCCTCCCAGCGGGTGAGGCCCATGGCCAGGCACGCATCGCGCTGGGCCTGCGGCACGTCCTCGAGCGCCTGCTGGATCACGCGCACCAGGATGGGGATGTTGAACATGGTGAGCGCGACGGCGCCGGAGATGATGGAGTACTTCCAGCCCAGCTGCACCGAGAACACCAGAAAACCGAACATGCCGACGACGATGGAAGGCAGCGAGGACAACGTCTCGATGGCGGTGGAGGCGATGTCGCGGATGGGTCCGTCCGGCGCGTACTCAACCAAAAAGACCGCTCCGCCCAGGCTGATGGGCACCGAGATGATCAGGGTGATCAGCAGCAGGTAGAACGAGTCGAACAGCTGGTAGAGCACGCCGCCCTGCGTTCCGTTGGCGCGCGACGGCTCCGTGAGAAAGCCCGGCTGGAACAGCGTCGAGATGCCCTCGAACAGGATATAGGCCACCATGGAGACGACGATGAGCATGACGATGGCGACGATCGCCGTCAACACGCCCGTGGCGAAGCGGTCCTGCTTTTGGACACGCCCGAGCCTCGCCTCGTCGATGTGGATACGCGTGCTAGCCACGAGCCTTCGCCCCCTTGCGGCCGATAAGGTGGATGATCAGGATGAAGATGAGGCTCATGCCCATCAGCAGCAGACCGAGCGCCCACAGAACATCGTCCTGGGCCGAGCCCTCGGCATAGACCGCCATAGACGTGGTGAGCGTGGTGGTGATGGTGGACGCCGGCGACAGCAGCGACGTCGGCATGGCCTCGATACCGCCGATGACCATGCGCACGGCGAGCGTCTCGCCAAAGGCGCGGGTCATGCCAAGGATGACCGCGGTCATGAGCGACGGCATGGCGCTCTTGAGCACCACGTGCCAGATGGTCTGCCAGCGGGTATAGCCCAGCGCGAGCGAGCCCTGTCGGTAGCTGTCGGGCACGGCGCGCAGGCCATCGACCGAAAGCGTGGTCATGGTCGGCAGGATCATGACGGCCAGCACGATGGCGCCGGGCAAGATGCCCAGGCCCGTGCTCACGTGGAAAACGCTCTTCATAAGACCGACGACCACGTGAAAACCGATCAGGCCAAAGACGACCGAGGGGATGCCGGTCAAAAGCTCAATGAGCGGCTGAAAGATCTTAGAGCCAAACTTAGGGCTAATCTCGACCGCAAAGATGGCAGAGCCGATGGCGATGGGCAGCGCGATAAGCGTGGAGAGCACCATGACCGCAAACGAGGTGACGATCAGGGGCAGGGCGCCGGTATAGGGCAGGCCGTTTTCGGCTGTGTTGGCCAGGTCCCACTTGGTGCCGGTGAAAAACTCGACGACCGAGACGCCGTCCTTGACAAAAGCCGAGAGGCCCTTTTGGGCGACCATAAAGATGAGCGCGGCAACGACAAGCGTCACGAGCGCTACGCACGCGCCCGTGACGCCCAGGCCCACGTTCTCAAGGTCGCGCTTTGGCAGCTGTTTTGCCATTGCAAACCTTTCCGGGGGCGATTACTTATTTAGCAGAGACCTTGCCGCTGGCGTCCTTGACGACCTTCATGGCAGAGACGGGGATAAAGCCCTGCTCCTCGACGAGCTTGCCCTGAACGTCGTCGGAGAGCATAAACTCCAGGAAGGCCTTGGTGGCCTCGTCGGCGTCCTTGGAGCAGTACATGTGCTCGGTAGCCCAGATCTTGAAAGAGTCGTCGGTGACGTTCTTGCTCTTGGGCTCGACGCCCTCGACTTTGATGGCGTTGAACTTGGAGTCATCGAAGTGCGAGAAGTCGAGGTAGGAGATGGCGTTGTCGGTACTGCCCATCTGAGTCTGGACGTCGCCGGACTTGTCGAGCTCGGCATCGCCCTTAAAGTCGACGGCCTCGTCGCCAAAGACGGCGGCCTCGAAGGTGGCGCGGGTGCCGGAGCCGGCCTTGCGGTTGAGGACGACGATGGTGGCGTCGTCGCCGCCGACCTCCTTCCAGTTGGTAATCTGACCGGAGAAGATACCCTTGAGCTGCTCGAGGGACAGGTCGTCGACCGTCACGTTCTTGGAAACGACGGGGCCCATGCCCACGACGGCAACCTCGTGGTCGACGAGGTTCTTGACCTGGTCGGCCTCGAGCTTGGTCTCGGCGAAGACGTCGGAGTTGCCGATGGTGACGGTGCCGGCGGCAACAGCGGTCAGGCCCTTGCCCGAACCGTTACCCGAGCCGGAGACGGAGACATCGGGGTTGGCGTCCATGAACTTCTCGGCAGCGGCCTCGACGAGAGCCTGGAACGAAGAGGCACCGTCGTAAGTCACCTCGCCGGAGACGGACTCGGCAGCAGCGGCGCTACCCTTGTCGGCGGCATCGGATGCGCCGGAGCCGCCGCAACCAACGAGACCGAGACCGACGATGCTGGCAAAACCACCAGCGAGGCCGAGGAACTGACGACGAGAATAAGCCTGATCGAGCATGATCTTCCTTTCATACATGCGACTCGCGGGCACCCCACCCGCTTTGCTGTTTGGAAAGATACGGCCCCGACCGGGCAGCGTCCGCGCCAACTACGGTTTCTTACGGGCATTTGATAGACCCTTACCGCAAGCGCAGCACGGCCTTTACAAACGAATAACAAACCCGCCACCAAGCATGACCCGCCTTTTACACCAATAAAAACAAAGTTGCGGTGAAATAGTTCCTGCTTGGCCATCAAATGGCCCATTCTAGGAACTATTCCACCGCAACTTAGATTGGGAAACCGCGAGACCTTAAAGCTCTAATTCATTCAAACGGAGGATCGCAACAATATAGATCTTGAGCGCCTGCTTGAGCTGTTCCTCGTTGGCGCACTCGTTGGGGCCGTGCATCTGGCCGCCCCACGAGGGCAGCTCCAGGCCGGTCTCCTCGGGGCCAAACGAGACGGCGCGGGCAAAGTTGCGCGCGTACGTGCCGCCGCCCATGGCAAAGGGTTCAGCATGCTTGCCGGTGAACTCGTTATAGGTATCGATAAGCGCCTTCACGGCCGGATCATCGGCAGAGACCGAGAACGGCACCTTCGCGCGACCCAGCTGGCACGTCACGCCGAAACGGCCCACGAGCGGATCGAGCTGCTCGCGGATGGTATCGGCACTCGTGCTGTCGGGGAAGCGCACGTCGATGACCTGCTCGATATGGCCATCCGCCACGCGGATGACGCCAGCGTTGCAGGTAAGCGGGCCAAACGCCGGACTCGTCGCATCGATACCCAGGCCGCGGCCATAGGCGTCCGCATGCACAAAGGCCAAAAACTTGACAAACTCGTGCTCGGCGGGCGTCAACAGGCGCTTGTCACGGGCGCCAAACGCGTCCTCGGCCTCGCGCAGATACGCCACGATCAGGCCGACAGCGTTGATAGTGCCCTCAGGCATCGAGGCATGACCGCCAATGCCGTGGGCAAAAATCTGCGCATGCCCGTTATCGAGTGTCGTGATCTCAAGGCGATCGGCGTTCTCGACCGGCGCCGGCAGCTCATCGGCGGCAATCGCGAGCTCGCAGATGGACTGCGACGGAATGGCATTGCTCGCCTCGGCGCCGCTCCACGACACGATGCGCCCGCCGTCGATCTTGGAGCTCACGAACGTCGCCCCAAACTGGCCCTTCTCGGCATTGCAGACCGGGAACTCGGCATCGGGCGTAAACAAAAAGTCGGGGTCTGCGTGGTTCTCCAGATAATGGTGAACGTCGGACATGCCCACTTCCTCATCGCAGCCCAGCAGCGCGCGGAAAGCATAGCGCGGGGTAATGCCGTGCTTGAGCAGATAAGCGCCGGCGTAGAGCGACAGCACCGCCGGACCCTTGTCGTCAATCACGCCGCGACCGAGCAGCCAGCCCTCGCGGCGCTCCATCGCAAACGGGTCGGTGTTCCAACCGGGGCCAGCGGGAACCACGTCCACGTGGCAGATAGTCGCGAGCTGCTTGTCGCCGCGACCCGGGATATCGGCGATTCCCACATAGCCCCCGTCGTCGCTCGTCTGATAGCCGAGCTTTTGCGCAATGCCGAGCGCGCAATCGAGCGCGTCACGGACCGGGCGGCCAAACGGCGCACCGGGCTCCGCATCGGCAGCAACGGCCACGGACGGATAGCTCACCAGTTGTTCGATATCGGCAACGACATCCTCCCAGACCTCGTCGACATACTCGGCAACGCTCTGCTCCACCTGATTCATGAACGACCTCCTTACCAATGAGCGACGGGTACGCCCGCCCCTCACATTATGTCTATTAGATAGCGAAAAGTTTAGCAAGCTCGGCCACCGAGTGCACCACCGCATCGGCGCCCGCGGCCTCGTGCTCCCCCGGCGCTGCCGCGCCCGAATAGATGCCGATGCACGGCACGCCCATCGCGTGCGCGCCCTCCACATCGTTAAAGCGATCGCCGATCATCACGGCATCGTCGGCCGTCGCGCCGAGCGCCGCCAGGGCATCGCGAACCGAATCGGCCTTGGTCTCGCGTCCCTGCGGCGGATTCATGCCAACCACAGCTTCGAACTGGCAAAGCCCCAGCTCATGAACCATATCGATGCACTTCGCCTCCATGCGAGACGTCGCCACGGCCATACGCTTGCCCTGGGCGGCCAACCCATCCAGCAGCTCGGGGACCCCATCGAACACGGGGTACTCCTCCGGCCCCAGCTCATCAAAAAAGGCGCGGTACTCGTCGGCCACCACAAGCGACTCCTCGCGGGAAAAGCCGTAAAAGTCGTGAAAGCTCTTCCACAGGGGCGGCCCGATCATACGGCGCAGATCACCCATCTGCGCCTCCGAAAACCCGCGCGCAGCCAGCGTCTTGCGCGTCGAGGTCATCACTGCCCGGCCCGTATCTGCCACCGTGCCGTCAAAATCGAACAACACGACCGGCCGTTTGCCTATCTCCAACGCCTCCATCGGCATTCCTCTTCCCCAGTTGACGATTTCCACACCGACACTTCAAACTGTTGACTATTCAACAATTGAACCTAGTAATGTGGAACGACTCTACTATACTTGTCGCACTTTGCTCTCAGAAGGCGGCGCGCAAGCGCCCCAACGAAAGGTGCAATTATGTCTTTTGCCATCATAACCGACTCCACGTCGGACATCTCCCCCGCCCACGCTCAAGAGCTCGGCATTTACGTGATTCCGCTGCATGTGATTATCGAGGGCGAGGACCTGCTCGACCAGGTGCAGATTACCGCCCAAGAGTACGTCGCCCGCATGGCCGGCTCCGAGCAGCTGCCGCACACCTCGCAGCCGAGTGCCGGCGAGTTCAAGGAACTCTTTGACCGCGTGCGCGCCGACGGCCACGATAGCGCCATCTTTATCTCGCTGTGCAGCGAGTGGTCCGCCTGCTATGCCAACGCCAGCCTGACGGCCGAAACGCACGAGCTCGACGTGCGCTGCATCGACTCGCGCACCGGCTCGGGCGCCGAGGGCCTGCTGGTGGAGTACGCGCTGGCCATGCGCGAGGACGGCCGCAGCCTGGACGAGACCGAGGCGCAGATCCGCGCGACGCTGCCCGACGCCCATCTGCTGCTGATTCCGCGCACACTCGAGAACCTGGTCAAGAACGGCCGCGCGCCCAAGCTCGCCGGCCAGCTCACGCAAATGCTCAACATTCGCCTGGCCGTTTCGCCGGAGTGGAAATCGGGCGAGATCAAGGCCATAAAAAAGGGCCGCGGTGCCAAGCGCATCGTTACCAACACCATGGCCGATTGCCTCGCATTTTTGGCCGAGTATCCGGGCTCCAGCGTGCGCGTGCTCACGACCGGCGCCGCCGAGGAGCAGGAGCTTGTCAACGAGGCACTCGCGGGTCAGGATTACGTAGACGCCGGCACCGGCCCCATCGGCTGCACCATCGCCACCCACGTAGGCGTCGATGCCATCGCCATCAGCTACTGCCCCCGCTACCAGCCAACTCACTAGGGACGCCCACATCACTTGCGGTGAAATAGGGACTGCATTTGGCGTATGGCCACAAATCAATCCCTAATTCACCGCAACTTCTTTTGCTGAGCCATCCATATACAAGATATGCAGACGATCGGCGCATTCCCAGCTGTTTGGGGGAGCTTCGACTAGCCCCTAGCGGTACCCGGTGGGCAAAAAATGGCAAATATGAGTACTGTCATAAATATAGTAACAGCAAAATTTCGCTGAATTGCCCGCTCCCACCGATTTCAAGCTCCATAAAGCCCCGAATTGTCGTGTTTAGGGGGGGGTGAATATATTAAAACTCAGTCAATTGGTCTTAGATACTTCTCAAATGATATGAGACTAACCGAGCAACAGTACTCATATTTGCCATTTTTGCCCACCGGGTCTGAATGTCCGCTCTTTACGCCTCCGGCTACCCATATGACCGCAAACCCTGATTATCAAGGGCCGTCGCGCGCCTTGGTGTCGACCAAAAGCCGCTCGCAGAATAATCCCTTGCCATTAGCAAACTTGAATCGAAATTACATATCCCAAAAAGCCGTAATGCCGTACCCTCGTCTCAACAACTCCAATACAAGGACGGCATTCAAATGGGCAACGCCATGCATCAATACGCCCTCTTTGGGACCGCACAATTTAAATACGATCAGACGATCACACATATATCGGACCAACACCGACAAATCGTCATTTGCAACAACGGTTCAGACGTACGCTACGCAACGCTAGAAGAGTGGGAAGAAGCTGGCGCTTTGTTCGATGAACGAGCGCAAATCGAGGGCATCGTCACCAGCGCGAGCCCAGCACGCGATAAACTCGAGCTCTTTCGCAGTCTCTTTACCGGGCGCAAAGATGTTTACGCTCATGGATATCGCAGAAAGGACGGGGGCATTGGCTATACGCCTGCTTGTGCTAATGAGTGGGAGCCAGGAATTTGCCCCAAAGCAGCCCATCAAAGAGTTAAATGTGTAGAATGCAGCAATCGCGTCTTCCCGGAATTAAGCGATGCCGCAATCATTGCTCACTTTAAAGGCAACGATGACCGGTTCCGCGATGTCCTCGGGCAATATGTTCTCGATAGGAACTGCAACACGAAAGTTCTCGTCATCGATTTTGACAAAGCGGACTGGAAAGAGGCAACAAATGCCGTACGGCTTGTTGCAATACGACGGGGCATTAACGCCGCCGTTGAGCGCTCAAGGTCCGGCAACGGCGCCCACATCTGGTTTTTCTTCCTCGAGCCAATCAGCGCAAAGGCTGCCCGAGAGTTTGGAAGTTGCCTCATAACCGAAGCTGCGGCGCATAATAAGACAATCACGTTCGAGGCCTTTGATCGAATGCTACCCGCTCAGGCCACTATTCCCGATGGAGGCTTCGGAAACCTCATCGCACTCCCCTTTCAAGGCAAGGCGCAACGTGAAGGAAATAGTGTATTTGTAGACGAACAATTCAAGCCCTTTCCCGACCAATGGCTCTATCTATCACAAGTCCAGCTGATTCCGCGCTCGACGGTGCAAGATCTGATTGAGGCCCCTGGAAACAACCCACACGGACCAGCAACAACTACGGTGGCAAACAAGGGCAAACGGTATGCCCAAAGACCACGAAAGCGACTACCACTCACATCGCGGGACTTTCCCTCATCGCTGCCCGTTATTCAAGCCGATATGCTGTACATTCCCGAGAAGTCTCTGAGTCCAGCAGCTCAAATGGAAATCCGCGGACTTGCGACATTTGCCAATCCGGCATTCTATCGCGCGCAGTCCATGCATCAATCAGTATTCGGCAAACCGCGACTCATAGACCTTAGCGAACTGAGAGATGGTCATGTTGCAATTCCCCGGGGCTGCAAAACTCAACTTGAGCAGCTAGTTCAAGAGACCGGCGTTACCGCCCACTATTCAGACGAGCGCAAATCGGGTAATCCGATTGTTATGGCATTTAAAGGAGTCCTTCGCCCTGAGCAGCAAATCGCCGCTGATCAGATGCTCATATACGAAGACGGAATCATGTCCGCACCGACAGGCTTCGGTAAAACAGTCGTCGGAGCTTATCTTATTGCATCCATTGGTCTTCCAACGCTCGTCATCGTTCCCAAAACCGCACTCATAACCCAATGGAAATCCCAGCTCGAGCGATTTATCGACATTACGGACAACAGGGAGCCCGTCCGAACCCCAAAAGGACGAATCAGCAAAAGGCAGCCTCCGGTCATCGGACAAATAGGAGGAGGCAAAATGGCCGTAAGCGGCCTCGTCGACATCGCTTCGTTCCAGTCGTTATCTGGCAAAGACCGCCAAACCGGAGAGCCGATAGTTAAGGGCCTTGTTCGTAATTACGGCCTCATTATCTGCGACGAATGCCACCATGCCGCCGCACCACAGCTCGAGCTTATTCTCAAGTCCGCCCCGGCCAAATACGTTTACGGCCTTTCTGCGACGCCCGAACGATCCGACGGCCTTACGCGGGCGCTCTCCATGCTCTGCGGCCCGCTCCGTTATGTTATCGATCCAAAAGCGCAAGCGATTCAGCAGGGCATCCAGCGCATCGTACGGCCTCGTTTTACTGGAATTCGACTACCCGCCTACGAGCCAGGTGCAAACTTCAATCAGATTCTCGACCTGCTGTGCACGCATGCAGCTAGAAACGAATTGATTGTCAACGACGCTATTGAAGCTGCGTCAAACGGCCGGCATCCGCTCGTGCTGACTAAAAGGAAAAAGCATGCCGAGGAGCTGTTCGGGATGCTCAAAAACCAAGGACACGAACCCGTTCTCCTGACCGGGGAAATCGACGCCAAAGAAAGAAAAACGATACTGAGCAGTCTTCCCCGCTTCGAGCATGAACATCGAATCATCGTCGCCACCGAAAGCCTTTTGGGCGAGGGCTTCGATCTGTCCTACCTTGACACTCTACTCATTGCCACGCCGATATCGTGGGACGGCAGCATCACACAGCAGGCAGGCAGGCTCCATAGAAGCCACGAGGGCAAGCGACGGGTTGAGATATTCGACTACGTTGATTTATCTATACCCATGCTCGCCCGCATGTACCAGAAGAGACTCAAGACCTACGCCAAGCTCGGGTACGAAGTCTACGTGACCGGAGGCAGCGAGCAGTCCGATCAAAACATTCTCATAGAACCGGCTAATGCCGTAGAGACTCTGGTTGAAGACATCGTTGGCGCCGCCAAGAGTATCTTCATTGCCGCGCCCTACGCATCCGCCGCCTGCCTCGCAAAGCTCGGCGATGCAATCAAAGGTGCCACTGCCCGAGGGATTGCTCTTGAGTTTTTCATTGCCTCGACTCCGCGCGAAGATGCAAGCGAGACTTTGGCAGAAATGAACGTCGAGCATGCCATTAGAGCAGAAGGACGTTTGTGTGCAGCGATAATTGACGAAGAAACTATCTGGTACGGAACGATCCCGCTACTAGCTTTCCCCAAGAAAGAAGACTGCAGCATCAGGTTCAAAAACAGCGAGATCGCAGCGGAGCTCTTAGACGAAATCAACCACAAGGGAAAGCCAGATGCCACGTCAACAGGCAGGACATCCCCACCATTTGCGGTGGAATAGGGACTGTTTTTTGGCGTATCAGCCGCCAATCAATCCCTATTCCACCGCAAGTTAAAAGCGAGTGGCTAGCTCAGTGGGCCCTGGAACAGTTCCTCATGCGAGCCCATTCTGACCAGTCGGATCACAGGATTAGTCTTATGGGGAAGATAAAGAACGACCACATCGACCAAGCCATCGGATAGATGGAAATCGATGTGGCCGTTGTAGTTGCCGCCCGGGTTTGAAAGCTCATGGGCGCCATATTCCGCGGGAAGCGAGCCGTGAGCTGCAAGCTCTGCGACCGCCGCCCTAAACTCGGTTTTTAGCTGCGGATGGATGCGCATCGTCCGTTTGTAATCCGCCTTAAACTGAGCCTCGACTTTAATCTCAAACATCGCTAGTCCTCATCGAGGAACGATATAAGCTCATCAGCGTTATTGAATGACGGGCCGTCGTCCGTCAAAATCCCCAACTCATGAGCCTCGGCGATCACCATGGCGCGTCTCGTCGCCTCGTTGGGCACCTCTGCCCTTCCTACGATCTCAAAAGGAATCTTTCGCTGGTTTACCAGCTGCCGAACAGCAAGGTTGAGATACGAATTGAGACTTAGACCAACCGTATCCAAGAACTCAGTCGCCTGCTCCTTGAGCCCCTCTTCGATGCGAACCGTCGTAGGCTTAACCGTTGCAGTGGACATACGCGACCTCCTCGCCTCGTCTTTTGCATCAGTATACCCAATTTAGATGGCAGACTGATGTTAAATAGCATCAGTCTGCCATTCACAATACTACAACGACAGGCACGCTCGCCCTATATCAACCCGCTCAGGGCGATGTCGACGGCCTCGTTGAGGTCGTCGGTGATGTGGACGAGGTCTGGATCGAGCGGACTGATCATACCGGCGTCCATCACCGGGCCGTTGAGCCAGTCGAATAGGCCCTGCCAGTACTCGCTGCCCACCAGCACGAGCGGCATGCGCTTGACCTTGTGCGTTTGCACCAGCGTGAGCACCTCGAACATCTCGTCGAGCGTACCAAAACCTCCGGGAAACACGATGGCTCCCGAGCTGTATTTGACGAACATGGTCTTGCGCACAAAGAAGTAACGGAAGTCCATACCCAGGTTCACGTATTTGTTGAGCCCCTGCTCGTGCGGAAGCTCGATACCCAAGCCGACCGACTTGCCGTTGGCACTCGCCGCCCCCCTGTTGGCCGCCTCCATAATGCCGGGGCCGCCGCCGGTGATAACCGCCACGCCGCGCTGCGCGATCTTGCGGCCGACCGTGCGCGCCGCCTTGTAGAGCGGATCGGTCTTGGGCGTGCGGGCACTGCCGAAGATGGTCACCGCGGGCCCGAGCTCGGCAAGCGCGCCAAAGCCATCGACGAATTCTGGCTGAATACGAAGGACGCGCCACGGATCGGCATGCAGCCAGTCGGTCGACTCCTCGGGCGCCAGCAGGTTGGCGTAGGTGTTGTCCTTAGGAATCATGGGGCCGCGCATGACCACGGGGCCACGCCGATACGTCTCGTCGTAGGCCGGCTCGCCCTCGACGTTCTCATTCTTAATCATGGGTGCTCCTATCGAGAAAAAGAAAACGGGCGGGGTCGACGCCATGCGTCAAACACCCGCCCGAACATCAACTATTCGGTATGGTACCCACGATGCATCAAGTGCTTGCAAGCTATCGGTCAGCGGTCGTGCGGCCGGTGTCAGCAAATGTGACGACCGGCCGCCGCTCGCCCCTTGCCGTTGCCCGCGCTCTGCAAGCGCCCGCGCCGCTCTTAGTAGTCCACCGCCGCAGGGCTGTTCATCCAGTCGCTCACAAACGCGCCGTAGCGGCCCTCGATAATGGCCTGGCGGGCACGCTGCATAAGGTTGAGCAGGTAGTAGATGTTGTGCATCGAAAGCAGGATGCCGCCGAGCATCTCCTTCTGCGTGACCATGTGGCGAATGAGCGCGCGGCTGTAGCCGCCCGTGCACACCGGGCAGGTGCAGGTGGGGTCGATGGGACCGTCGTCGTGCGCAAAACGCGCGTTGCGGAAGTTAAGGCGACCTTCACTGGAGAACGCCGTACCCATGCGGCCGGTGCGCGTCGGCAGCACACAGTCGAACATGTCGATGCCCACGCCCACGCCGCGCACGAGCGTGGTCGGATTGCCGACACCCATCAGGTAGCGCGGCTTGTGCTTGGGCATGTACTCACTCGCGAGCGGCGCCAGGGTCTCGAACATGGTCTCGTGGTCCTCGCCCACCGAGTAGCCACCGATGCCGTAACCGGGGAAGTCGCCGCACTCTTCCAGATGGCGCAGCGAACGCAGGCGCAGGTCCAGATGCATGCCACCCTGGACGATGCCAAAGAGTGCCTGATCATCGCGGGTGTGTGCCTTATAGCAGCGCTCGGCCCACATGCTCGACAGCTCAACGGCGCGCTCAACGTAGGCGCGCGTGGCGGGATAGCCCGGGCACTGGTCCAGCTGCATGCAGATGTCGGAGCCGAGCTTCATGGCGATCTCCATGTTGTCCTCGGGTGTCCAGAACACGTGGCGGCCGTCGTAATCGTTGACGATAAAGCGCACGCCCTCGTCAGTGAGCTTGACGGCATCGTTGTGACTGAAGACCTGGAAACCGCCCGAGTCGGTGAGGATAGGGCCGTGCCAGTTCATAAACTTGTGCAGGCCGCCCAGCTCGGCGATGGTGTCCTCGCCGGGACGCATGGACAGGTGATAGGTATTGGCAAGCACGATCTGGGCGCCGAGCTGTTTGACGGTCTCGGTAGGAATGCCCTTGACGTTTGCCTTGGTGCCCACGGGCATGAAGATCGGTGTCTCGATGTCGCCGTGCGGGGTGTGCAGCACGCCGGCACGCGCATGCGTCGTCGGGTCCTCGGCGATCAGGTCGAATTTAAAAAGGCTCTGGTCCATAAACTGGAACTCCTTGGTTGCGGTTCATACGCAAACCATTATACGGGCAACCCGCAAGAAGCACCGACTCGACAGAAACTGGCGCAAAGGGGTCATAGTCATTGGGATCATTTCCAACAGCCAAGGCAACGCCGATGCTCTGGCAATGCCAGCGAGCGGTCGCCAGGGCGAACAAATTGACATGAAAAGAGGGCGGCATAGACCTTCTGGTCATGCCGCCCTCTTTGAATGACAAGTTGTCGCCCTGGCGGCCGCGCAGCGTCGGCCCGTTACGGCGTTTGGTAAAACGCCGTAACCCCTAAGGCCGCTGGCCCATGCCACCCTCGAGGGTGACGGTCTCGCCGTTCATGTACTTAAAGTCGGGACCACAGAGCTGAACGACCACGCGGCCGATTTCCTTCTCGACGTCGCCGTAGTGACCCGCCGGCGGCATGTGGACGTTGGCCTTGAACGCCTCGGGATAGGCATCCTGGAAGTTCTCGAGCGCAGCGGTCCAAGCAAGCGGGCAAACGATATTGACGTTGATGCCGTCCTTGCCCCACTCGTTGGCGGCAACGCGGGTCAGGCCGCGGATGCCCTCCTTGGCGGCAGCATAGCTGCACTGGCCATAGTTGCCAAACAGGCCGGCGCCCGAGGCAAAGTTGACCACGGAGCCCTTGGTCTCCTTCAGGTGCGGATAGGCCTTCTGCATGTACAGATAGGTAGCATACAGACCGGAGTAAATGGCCAGGTTAAACTGGTCCATGGTGTGATCGGCGATGGTCACGCCCGAGGCGCTGGCCTGAGCATTGTTGACGACGGCGTCGATGCGGCCGAACTCCTCAATGGCCTTGTCGATGACGTTCTGGACGACGGCCTCGTTGTCCTGACCAGCCGAGACATCGGCCTGAACAGGCAGAACCTTGACACCGTACTCGGCCTCGAGAGACTCCTTGGCGGCCTCGAGCTTGGCGACGTTGCGGCCGGTGATGACGAGGTTCGCGCCCTCCTTGGCAAATGCGATATCGATGCCGTAGCCGATGGAGCCAGCGGAACCGTCCTTGAGCGTGGCCTTGCCACCGCCGGTGACGATCACGGTCTTACCAGTGAAAAGTCCCATACAAAGTCCTTTCAAATCGCGACGGGCACGCCCGCCGACTGCGCGCATCCAACTTCACGCGCCAAAAGCTGAAATGCAACTTTAGCTTCTTCAAGTGAAAAAAAAAGCCCATGGCAGGCGAACGGCGCAACGTCTTTCGGCGAAGGGAATGTCAAGTAATAATTGAATAGAGCGGCCGAGTTTTTGTTAACGAGACGAGCCATCGAACACGTTTTGAAACTTTGCTGCGGCGCGCGGGATGTCGGCGCGAGACTTTATCATAGGGTGACAAACAACGATGAGGAGCACATGCCTATGACAGACGAGCTGGACCCCCAGACTCAAGAGCATATTGATGATCCCGCAGACGTCACCGCAGATACTGACGCTGTGACCTGCGATGGTATCGACATCGACGACCCCATCTTGGACGAAAGCGCTACGGCGGAAACCCCCGAAACAGAAAACGCCGATGAGCAAAACGACGATGCGCCCGCTAAGGACGACGCCCCTGTACAGGACGACGCCCCGCAAGCAGCGGGCCCCATCGAGGTGTCTTCGGAAGAAGAGCTCGATGCCGTCATGGACTCCATGATGGATGCTGTCAAAGCGATGAAAGACGCCGTCGCCGATGCCGATATTGATGCCGAGGAAGAGGAGGCCGCCGAGGCGGCCTCGACCTTTGTGCCCGGCGAGACTCCGGTTGCCGACCAGGGCAGCACCATGCCCTCGTTTCTGCAGCTCGAGCACCCCACGATTGGCGCCGATGCGGTCGATCCGCACGCAGCAGGCTTTTCTGTGGTCGAGGGCGGTACCGGCAATATCGCCGCGCCGCAGGCTGCCGATGCGGACGCCGCCGACACCGCTCGCCCGACCGCCCCGCACTCCCCCGCCGCGAGCCGCGATCTGGGGACCGCTGTCTCGAACACAGCGAACGCCGTGGGCGCCTTTATCGCCCAGGGTGCCTCGGCCATGCGCGAGATGAATGCCGCGAAAAAGGCACTTGCCGATGCCCGCGCCCACCTGGCCGAACTTGAGCAGCGCATTGCCGATCAGGCCGAGGAACTCGAGACGCGCCAGGATATCGCAGGCCGCTACGACCAGATCGTCGCCGACCAGCGCCAGGCGATCGCCACAGCGCAAAAGACCGCTGCGGCAGCCGAGATTGACCGTGATGCCCACGCCGCCAAAGCGACAGAGCTCAAGGGGCAGTTCGAACAAATGAAGACAGAGGATGACGCGACTGAGCTCCGCCTGAAGGCCGCGCTCGATGCCGTGGAGGCCCGCGAGGCGAGCTCGCGCGAGACCGGCAACCGCCTCGTTCGCCGTCTTGAGGATTCCAAGCGCATCCGCGACAAGGTGAAGGCCGAGCGAGATGCCGGCATTGCGGCCGCACAACAAACCGTCGACGCCACGCGCGCCCAGCTCGAGACGCTGCGTCATGAGTATGCCGAGTTGCAACGCAATCCCTCGGCAAATCCCGCCAACTATACGGTGCGCACCAGCGAGCTCTCGATGCAGATCTCCGACACGGCAGATGCCCTGCGTAAAGCCGAAGAAGATGTCCCGCGCATCACCGCCGACCTTGAGCACTCGCTTGCCGCAGCCGAGCAGGCCGTCGAGCAGGCTCAAGCCCCCATTGCCGACGCCAAGCGAGCCCATCAGGCCGTGACGGCAGAGGCCGATGCCGCGCGCGACGAGCTGCAGACCGCAAAAACCACCGCCGCGACGCGCCAGCGCGAACTGCGCGAGAAGATCGCCGCCGAGGACAAGGCACGCCGCGACCAAGAGCAGAGCATAGCCAACGCCCAAGCAGATGCCGCGCATGCGCAGTCGATTATCGAACAGGCGACCGAAGTACACGACCACCCAGAGATTACTGAGTCGCTTGCAGGATCCTTGGCCCGAGACAAAGCCGAACACGCCGAGACCGAGCGAGAAGTTGCCCAGCTCGAGGCCACCGAGGACGCGGTGCGCGAGCGTACCCGCGACTCACGCATCAAATTCACCGGCGCCATCGTCTGCATCGTCGCCGCAATCCTGGTGATCATCCTGATCTGGTTGTTCGCAAGTAAGTAAACCAGCCGCCAAAAAGCGCTCAACGCAGTTGCGGTGAGATAGTTCCTGTTTAGCCCCAAAAAGGCCAATTCAAGAACTATCTCACCGCAACTTATTTAGATCGACGCAAGGCAATCTATCCCTCTTGCACCAATCTCTTGACATAAGGAGTGTCCCCAGGTGCCGGCACAGACGATATGAGCAGGACATAAAAACATTGAGAGCCCCTGCTGCATGA
>DBFABM010000093.1:0-46002 GCA_048194085.1 Collinsella aerofaciens | reverse complement strand
ACCCATCGAAACACATCTCCACCGTTCCTTCAACTGGGAAAATGCCGCCCCCGGGTCCCGGATGGGGCCGCGGGGGCGTTCGGCTAGCTGCGGGAACGGCCTATTCGCTTAATGTGTTCGGCTGAGATCGGAAATCAACCCGCGTACGCCCGTTGCTAAACGAGTAGAGGACCAGCTCAACCTTTCCGGCGTATGACTTGCCGTCAATCGTCGTGGAGGAACTGTCGCCGTAGGCACGGAGCTCGGCAACGCGGCTCTTTTTGCCCGTGCTGGCGTCGCTGCAGAACTCAACACTCGTGGCGTGAATGCCCGAGAAACCGTTGTTGTCGTTGGCGAGTACTGTTGAGGACTCATTGTTGCTTAGGTACGACCAGGTGCCGCCACCGTAGTCGCTATGCTTGTAGAGATCGCTGTTCGTATCGAAGTTGTTGACGTTTTGCCAGAACTTTGCGGCGCCCCACACACTTCCATAGCCATCGGTGAGTTTGCTGCTGCCGCCAATGTCACCGCGCTCGACGTTCTCGAGCTTGTCGCGCAGAGTGTAGCGATTGCCATGGCTACCGTTAGCTGCCATATAGACCTCGCTGCGCGTGGCAAACGTCGTGGGGGTATCAGTGGAATAGGGGCCAACGGTATCGGCCGGAATGTCCTCGCTCGTGCCCAGACCCAGGGCTTGATAATCCTGCTCGGTCATATCGGTGATTGCGGGCGCGTCTGCCGCCTGGGCAACCTGGGGCGTGGCCGTGAAGCAGGCGACGCTCGTGGCGATCAACGCAGCAAGCGCCGCCGTCCCAACAAGCGGGATTTTCGACAGCCTACGGATACGGGGGTGTGGAACGTACATGAGGGACCTCGCTTTATTCGAGTGGAGTGGACTCATTTTTGCAAATGATACATCCGATGCCCGATATCACGTGTCTCATTTTCGCCAACGGCGTGTCTCATTTTTGAGAATCCGAGATGCCGCGGAAATCTTATCCCAGCTCAAAGGCCATTTCTGGGATGTATTTTCCGTCGAGTGCCTCATCGGGAAACTGCATCCCATTTCAAGCGTCGATTCTGGGACGCACTTTCCCCTTAGACCCTCAACCGGAAACCGCATCCCACTTTGAGCGCAAATTCCGGGATGCATTTTCCGCTTGAGCCTCATTGGGAAACGGCGTCCCACTTTGAGGGCTGATTGTGGGATGCATTTTCCGGTTTTGCTCTCATTGGGAAAATGCATCCCGTTTCTTGACCGAATAATGGGACCCAATTTCCCGTTGGAGCGCCTTTGGGAAAGTGTGTCCCACTTCGACCGCCCAGAGTGGGATGCACTTTCCGCAAAGCACCTCAACGGGAAACTACGTCCCATTCCAAAGGCAAATTCCGGGACGCATTTTTCGAAAGCCTGCCCATCCGGAAAGCCCGTCCCACTTTGGACGCATCCGGGCACGGAACCCTCGACCTATCAGGCCTCCCATCAATAAAGAGGCGTCCTCCCGGGCGTCGGGGCACGAAGTTCATCGCGAGTTCCGCACGCAAAGAAGGCCACTTAATGTGGCCTTCGTCTTGCGCAGGACTGTAGAGCAGGGAACTTCGTGCCCCGACGCCCGGGAGGACGTTTCATTTAGAAAGATGGACCGACCGCCGTCAGCGATGGGAGCTACTCGCCCAGCACGGCCTTTTTGGCGGCTGCAGCCATGTTATCCAGATCTTCCTTGGTGGGATGGTCCTTCGCGGCAACCCAGTTGTCGAGCAGCATCTTAAAGCGGACGTTGTCGGGATCTTGCTCGAGCATGGCCTCGTAGCGCTGCTTGACCGCAGGGCCCATCTTGCCCTGGCACATCGCCCAACCCGCAAGCTCGGCATCCCCAGCCAAATTGGAAGTTACGCGGTCGATAATCTGCTGGTAATAGCTCTGGTCGGCGCCAAAACCGCAGGTGCCAAACAGGAAGACGCGCTTGCCGTGCAAGGCGGAGAGCAACGTCGCGACCGAAGACGTGCACGCGCCCTTGTCGCACCAAAAACCGACGAGCACCGTGTCGGCCGCGCAGGCGCCCTGCGCCTCGAGCGCAACCTGATCTGCATCCGCATCGTCGCTCAACGCCGCGGCATGGACAAACTCAACACCCGCAGCCTGCAGAGCGCGCTTGATCGCGCCCGAAACCATCCTGGTATTACCGCTCTTGCTGTTAACCACCAAAGAGCACGTCATAGTCACGTTGCCTCGTTTCCCCCAAAACTAAAGCCACTAATGCAATTTATTAGATGAATATCTTAGTACTAACGTGACAGATGTAAACCACCGTCTGTCGATTGATTAATTTGCCCCACTGGCTTGCTCACTGGGCAAACTGGCTGCGGTAGAGCTCGGCGTAGAAGCCGTCTGCCGCCAGCAGCTCGTCGTGCGTGCCGCGCTCGATAATCTCGCCGTCGCGCATCACCAGAATGCAGTCGGCGTTACGGATGGTGCTCAGGCGGTGCGCCACGACAAAGCTCGTACGGCCGGCCATAAGCTCGTCGAATGCCGCCTGCACTTGCAGCTCGGTGCGGGTATCGATGCTCGAGGTCGCCTCGTCCAGCAGCAAAATCGCCGGGTCGGTGAGCATGACGCGCGCGATGCACAGCAGCTGTTTTTGACCCTGGCTAAACGTGCCGCCGTCCTCGCCGATGACCGTATCGTAGCCGCCTGGCAGCTGCACGATAAACTTGTGCGCATGCGCGCGCTTGGCCGCCTCGATAACCTGCTCGCGTGTGGCGTCGGGACAGCCGTAGGCGATGTTTTCCGCCACCGTGCCCTCGAACAGCCACGTATCCTGCAGCACCATGCCAAAGGCGCGGCGCAGGCTTGCGCGCGTGTAGTCACGCGAGGAACGGCCATCGACCGCAATGCGACCGGCATCGATATCGTAAAACCGCAGCAGTAAGTTGATGAGCGTTGTCTTGCCACAGCCCGTGGGGCCGACCAGGGCAAAGCGCATGCCGGGCTTGGCCTCGATGCAGATGTCCTGCAGCAGTTTGCGCTCGGGCACATAGCTAAAGTCCACATGCTCAAACGAAACCTCGCCCTTCGGGGCGGCAAGTTCCACGGCATCCGGCGCATCGGGTTCCTGCTCGCGCGCGTCAAGCAGTGCAAACATGCGGCGCGCCGAGGCATACGCCGTCTGGATCTGCGTAATGACGTTGGTGACCTCGTTGAACGGCTTGGTGTACTGGTTGGCATAGGACAGGAAGATCTGCACGCCGCCCACCGTAAGCGCCGCGGGCACGCCCGTGATCACGCCCACGCAGCCGATCACAGCGACCACGGCATAGATGATGTTATTGATAAAGCGCGTGCCGGGGTTGGAGAGCGAACCCATAAACTGCGCGCGCTCGCCCGCGGTGTAGAGCTCGGCATTGAGGGCATCGAAGCGTTGCTGAGCGTTCGAGCCATAGGCAAAGGCGTCGACAAGCTTCTGCTCGCCCACGTACTCCTCGATATGGCCGCCAAGCTGACCCTGAATACGCTGCTGCGCCGTAAAGCTCTTGTTGGAGAGTTTGGCGATGGCGCTGGCCGCAAAGATGGAGAGCGGCGTGACGAGCACCACCACAAGCGTCATGGTCAGGTTGATGGAAAGCATAAACGCGAGCGTGCCAACGATGGTAATAACACCGGTGAAGAGCTGCGTGAAGCCCTGCAGCAGACCGTCGCCCACCTGGTCGACGTCGTTGACCACGCGGCTCATAAGGTCGCCGTGGGCATGGCTGTCGATAAAGCTGAGCGGCATGCGGCTGAGCTTATCGCTCGCCTCCACGCGCATGTCGCGCACCGTTTCGTAGGACAGGCGGTTGACGCAATAGCCCTGCAGCCACTGGAAGGCCGCAGCACCTACGACGACAATCGCGAGCTTGGTAACGAGCGGCAGCAGCGCATCGAAGTCCACCTGCCCGGCGGCGACGATAAGGTCGATGCCCTCGCCAATGAGAATGGGCGTGTAGAGCTGCAGAATCACCGAGACGGCGGCACTCAAAAACGATGCCGCAAACGAGACGCGGTGCGGACGGACATAGCCCAGCAGGCGGCGGGTCACCGCACCCACGGGATAGCGCTCGGGATCGCTGGGCTGGCGCGGACCGTCTCCCAGGTCGTTGAGGCTATCGTTGCCGGACACGTTGGCCGTCATCGTGGCGACCGAACCGGAGGAAGTGTACGGATTCATTTAGCAGCCCTCCTTTGCGCAGACGGATGTGGGGACGGTCGGGGCGCCTGGGGCGGGCGCGGGCGCCGTACTCCCCTGCTGACCCTCGAGCTCCTCGCGGCGAAGCTGCGACTGGCAAATCTCGCGGTAGAGCTGGCAGGTCGTGTAGAGCTCATCGTGCGCGCCCAGGCCCGCGACCGAACCGTGGTCAAGTACGCAGATCATATCGGCGTCGCGCACGGTCGAAACGCGCTGGCTTACGATCACCGTAGTCAGCGGCAGCCCGCCCTCGGCGGCACCGCGCACACTGCGCTCGCGGATGGCATGGCGAAGCGCCGCGTCGGTCTTAAAGTCGAGCGCCGAGGCAGAATCGTCCATGATCAATATCTGAGGCGAGCCCACCAGGGCGCGCGCGATGGTCAGGCGCTGGCGTTGGCCACCGCTGAAGTTCTTACCGCCCGCCTCGACCGGGGCATCGAGCCCCTGCGGCTTGTTGCGCACGAACTCGCTCGCCTGCGCCATGTCGAGCGCCACCCAGAGCTCCTCGTCGGTCGCAGCCTCGTCGCGCCAGGTCAGGTTGCTGCGGATGGTGCCGCTCACCAGCGACGCGCGCTGTGGAACGGTCGCGACCACACGGCGCAGCTGGTCGAGCGGCCAGGTGCGCACGTCGGCGCCCATCACGCTCACGCTGCCGGTACTCGCATCGTACAGGCGCGGGATGAGCGAGACGAGCGTCGACTTACCGCTGCCCGTGCCGCCGATAATGCCGAGCGTCTTGCCCAGCGGCAGCTCCAGGGTCACATCGTTGACGGCGTTGGCAGCGCCGGCGCCAAACGAGAAGCTCGCATGGCTCAAGCCCAGCGCAGGAACGGGAGCGACATTGCCCGGCTCAGGCAGCGCGACCGGCTGGTTGCCCTCGTCAGCGATGCTCGGCACGCAATTGAGCACCTCGTTGATACGCGACGCGCTGGCGCTCGCCTTGGTAAAGACCACGACCAGGTTGGCGACGTACACGATGGAGGTGAGCGTCTGCGTCATGTAGTTCACAAACGCCATGACCTGACCCTGCGTGAGCTCGCCCACGTTGACCTGGATGCCGCCCACCCACAGGATGGCGCACACGCCCAGGTTCATCACAAGAAACGTGACGGGATTAAGGATCGACGAGAGCTTGCCCACCGCGATGGCAGTATTGGCCTGGTCATCGGCGGCTTGGGCAAAACGCTCACGCTCGTGGCCCTCGCGCACAAAGGCGCGAACCACGCGGGCGCCCGAAAGCCCCTCGCGGCAAATGAGCGCGATGCGGTCGAGCTTTGCCTGCAGCTGCCTGTAGTACGGAATGCAGCGCGCCATGACAAACCAAAACACCAGGCCGATGGCGGGCGTGCAAATCAAAAAGATGATGCCGAGCTTAAGGTCGATGGCAAGGGCCGCGACCATGGAGCCCACCGCCAGGAAAGGCCAGCGGATGAGCATACGCACGCCCAGCGCCACAGCGAGCTGCACCTGGTTGACGTCGTTGGTGATGCGGGTGATAAGCGACGGCGTGCCAAAGCGGTCGAGTTCGGCATAGCTCAACTTGTTGATGTGCTGGTAGAGCGCACCGCGGATATCGGTGCCCATGCCCTGCGAGGTGAGCGCCGCCATCTTTTGGCAGACGAGCGTAAACGAGATGCCGATCACAGCCATGGCGCCAAGCAGCATACCGTAGTGGACGACGGCGTTGACATCGTGCGCGCCAATACCCTTATCGATCATCTGGGCAATCACCAGCGGCGTCAGCAGGTCAAAGATCACTTCGATCAGCTTACACGCAGGGCCAATCACCATATACCGGCGAAACTTACCACCAAAACGCCTGAGCAGCTCAATCATGTATAGGCGCTCCCTATCATCATCCACATTCAATTCGAACCATGATAGTACCGCCACCCCAAAAGAAGCGTAAACAACTCGTCATTTCTAACGGGATTCAGTTTTCAGAGGGGTATACGCGCACACCCAGCCAGTGTCGGGTCAACTAGCATGGTATATTTACATTAGTGCTACCAAGTTAGTCGCCGACCCTTGAAATGAGGTGCCGAGATGAACGACATTCTCGCAAGAAGAGCAAGACGAGCAACTGTGGGCATCGCCCTTTCCGCGGCACTTGTCGCGGGAATCGCCCCCGCAACGGCGATCGCGGCAGAAACCAGTTCCCCCACCGGTGCGGCCGTTTCGCAGACGAGCGCCACCAGCGGCAATTCGGGCGCCCCGTAGACAGAAGATGCGGCCGCCGCAAAAGAAAAAGCGTATGCAGCCATGCAGGAAGCGCTCAAAAAACTCGAGGCCGCAAAAAACGCCGCAAGTCCCGAGAAAATTGCGAGATTCAATGATGACATTGCCCGTTTTCAAGAGCTCCGCGACAAGATGGCGGCGCAAGCCGCCGAAGAGAGGGAACTCCTTCCCACCATGCAAGCGGACATCGATGCAGCCCAAGCCAAATACGACGGGGCCATCAACCGGGTAAGCGAGCTCCAGGCAGAATTAGACAAGAAACTTGAGATGCTTAAGACACTCGAGGCACTCGGCTACGAGGAGTTTGTCGAAACTGTTAAACAGCAAATAAAGCAGTTGCACAGTGAGATGATATCGGCAAAAATGCAAGTAAACTCTTGCGAAGCGGAGCTCCGCGAGTTCCAGTACCGCCTCAGAAGAGAGGAAAGACGAGTTAATGACTGTGAACGTGCTGTAGAGAAATATAAAGCCGATATCGACCGGTTCACAGCCTGGCGAGATGCGCTCCTCGACAATTTGAAAAAAGCGCAAACGGCCTATGACGACGCCTGCAAGGCATACGAAGAGGCGAAAGCCGCGGCAGACAAGGCCACCTCGCCCGAGATAACGAAACCGACCGAGACGACGCCCCCCTCCGGCTCAACGCAACCCGCCGAGGCGACACCGCCCGTTGCCTCACCTGCAACCGGCAAAGACGCCCTACCAAGCTCCACCAAGCAGGCGAACTCGAGCAGCGGCAAGCAAGCAAATACGACCACCGGCAAGCTCGCAAACACAGGCGACACAGCGCCGAGCGCAATCGCACTCGCAGCAGTCGCCGCCGCAGGCCTCGGAATAACCGCCACAGCCACACGCCGCATCAGGAACTCAAAATAGCTGCCAGAGCATACCACCTTCGCCAATCCACAAACCCAGAGAGAAAAGAGGCCCGTTTCCCCAACCCAGGGAAACGGGCCTCTTTAACTGCAAAAATTCAAGCAACAGCACCGCCGCCTCTTGAACCACATAGCCATCAATGCCCAGACAACACCAGCAAGCCGCATTCCACAAGGGATAGATTTAAATTAGATAAACGCGCCTTTACGGATGATTTTTGGACGACGGGGCCCGGTCGGCGGCGAGGTGTTTGGTAGTCGAGCGATCCCGCAGGCGAAGCCGAGGACCAGCGAGACACCAAACACTTCGCCGCCTCCTGGACCGCGTAGCCATCGATGTTTTGGCAAAGCCAGCGAGCGCCACCCAGAGCGAACAAGTTGGCATGAAAAAGGCAAGGCATAGACCTTCTGGTCATGCCTTGCCTTTTGAATGACTAATTGTCGCTCTGGGTGGCGCGCAGCGTCGAGCATTGCGCGGTTTGGTAAAACCGCGCAAAAAGAAAGCCCGTGCGCTCGATGGATTCGGATGCCCGACAGAGGCTCCTTATGGCTGCTTCCTTCCGGACCTGACCAGATTCGGAACATGTCGTCATCCGAACCCATCGAACGCGCTAGGCGCTCGGTATATCTTACCTGCTCCCGCCCAACAGGGCAAGTAGGGCGAACCCATCGGATGGATTCGCCCCACTCGTGCATATCGCTAACGGCGCCTGCGGCACAGGACCGCGCCACCCACTGCGGTCAGCGCGCCGATGCCGGCCATGGCCGCGAGCGCCTCGACCGGCAGGCTGCGGTCGCCGGTGTCGGGCATGCCGCCCTTGGAGCCGTCGCCGTCGGAGCCGCTGCCGGAGCCGTTATCTGAGCCGCCGCCCGAGCCGCCGCCCGGCGTGCCGGGGTTCTCGGGGGTTCCAGGGGTGCCGGGCTCCTCGGCGTAGCTGTTGGTGAAGACCGGCGGCACGTTGGCGTCGCCCTCGTAGGAGACCTTCGCCGACAGGTAGCCCGTCTTGGTGCCGTCGGCCGCCTCGTCGCTCACCGTGACGACGATCTTGTGCACCGCCTTGTCGTAGGTCACGTGCGCCTGGCCGTCGTCGACCTCACTCACCGTGAAGGTGTAGGTGCCGGCCTGCTTGAAGGTCAGCGCATCGAACGTGACGCTGCCGTCCGCGGCGTTCTTGGCGGTCGACATGACCTTACCGTCCCGGCTCTTGAGCTCAAAGCCAAACTGGCCCGCCTTGAGCTCGGCGCCCTTGAGCACCTTGGCGGCGCCCAGCTTGAGGGTGACGGGCGCGGCCTCGTAGCCGTTGGTGAAGGTCACCGAGGTGTCGTTCGCGGCATTGCCCTCGGCATCCATGAGCTCGTGCTTGACGGCGAGCGTGCCGTTACCGGCATCGGTGACCGTCGTGCGCACGCGGTACGTCGTCTTGTCGTACGTCACGCCACCCGCCGTGCCGGCGACCTCGCGCAGCTCGTAGCCGTGCGTACCGGGCGCGGTGTAGGTGACGGGGCTGAGCGCGACCGTGCCGTCGGCGGCGTTCTTGCCCGTCGCCGCGACGTTCTCGCTGCCGTCGGCGGCGATCTCGACCAGCTGGAACTCGAACTCGCCCTCAGCCAGGTCACGGCCCTTGAGCTTCTTGCTCACCTTGATCTGGTCGGTGACGGAGCTCGGCGTCGGATTCACGCCGTAGGTGTTGGTGAACTCGAACGCACCCTTACCCTCGGGCGTGCCCTCTGCGGGCAGGACTTTCGCGACAAGCGTGCCCGCGTTGGTGTCCTCGACGACGCTGACCGTGAAGGTCTTGGTCGCCATCGCGTCATTGACCACGCCGTTGACCGAACCGGACTCGCTCACCCGGTAGGTGAACGTCTTGGTGCGCAGGCCGTCGCCGTCGATCTCGACGTCGTCGAGGTCGCTCGGCTGCTTAAACGTGACGTGGCCCAGCTCGACGTTGCCGGCGGCGTCGTTGGTCGCCTCGGTCACCGTCTTGCCGGAGGCGTCGACCGGTGCGGGCGCGCCGTCCAGCGGCTCAATCTTAAAGGTGTACTTGCCCGCGATGTCGGCCTGCGCCAGGCCGAGACCGGCCTGGCTGAGCGCCAGCGTCTTGGTGCCCGCGATGTCGACCGTCGCCTCGCCGGCGCTATAGCCGTTCACAAACGACAGCGTGCCATCGGAGCCCTCGGGGTAGACCACGGCCACATCCAGCCCGCCCTTGCCGTTATCGGTCGCCTTGACCGCAATGCCGAAGCTCGACGCGGTCGCCGTCACGCCCGCGGGCAGCCGGTTCGTTCCGTCCTCGGAAACGGTATAGGGAATGACCCAGGAGCCGTCGGCGGCCCTGGTGGCGGTGCCGTCCGCCACCATCTGCTCGAGAATGTCGGTGGTGTAGGTAATGGGCGAGAACGCGAGCCCCGCGGCCTCGCCGTCGCCGGAGGCCTGGTTGGTCGCGGTCGCGACCGGGTTGCCCTGGGCATCGCGGACGGAGAACGAGAACTCGCCCGCCGCCGCGGCGCGGCCCGTCAGCGTCTTGGTGGCGTTAATTGCAACGCTGCCCTCGCCGCCGAGCACGCCGGTGGCCTCGTAGGAGTTCTGGAACGCGACCGTCACGGGCGCGGGCGCCGCCGTGGCGTCATCTGCTGTGGAGACCTCGCTGCGTGCGACCTCGACACCGTCCTTGGCAACTGTGGTCGTGACCGTGAGCTTGCCCGTCGCGGCATCGTAGGCGGGCGCGATGGTCACCGTGCGCGGCGCGGTGTCGTTGGCGTAACCCTCGCCGCCGAGTTTGGTCTCGGTGACGGTGAAGCTGTAGGTCTTGCCCGCGTCGGCGTCGGTGAACTTCACGTCGCTGCCCGCGGCACCGCCGACGAGGTCGATCAGGTCGGCCTCTCCGTCATCGGCCACGGCCACGGCGTAGGCGTCCTTGTCGGTCTTGAGGCCGAGCTTGGCGGCCGTCTCGGCGTCGGCGGTCACGGTGAAGGCGAACTGCCCCGCCTCCATGGCGCGGCCGGAGAGCGTCTTGGACAGACGCACGCCCGCACGGGCCGAGTAGTCGAGCTCGGTCGTGTAGGTGTTGACGAAGTCGCCGCCGCTCGCCTGCGCGATCGCGGGCGTCGAGGCCGTGAGGTTGCCGGAACCGTCGTCGGTCACGGTCACCGTCATCGTGGCGGTGTGGCCGTCGTAGTCCACGCCGGCGATGGCGGAGCCGTCATCGGGCCTGACCTCGCGCACCGAGTAGGTGAAGGTCTTGGCGCGCACGCGCTTGCCGCCGACCTCGGCGAACCCGGCGTCCTTGATGTCGTCGAGCGTGTAGCGGATGGAACCGAAGTCGAAGGCGACCCTATCGCCCGCCTTGGTTCCGGCGGCGGCCGTCACGCTAACGGTCTTGGAGCCGTCGGCAGAGCCCTCGGGCATGGGGGCGCCGCCCTCGCCCGTAAGCGTGAACTGGAAGCTGTCGCCCTCGGCCCAGTCGCGGCCCTCGAGCGTCTTGGTGAAGAGCCCCGCGGTGGAGACGTCCCTGCCCTCGGTGGCCGTTTCGTACGTATTGGTGAACGCGACGGTCGCGCCGTCCTCGGTCACGGTGCCCTCGGCCTTGGAGCCGTCGGCCCCGTTGACCGTGGTCGTGTAGCCCTCGGCGGCGTCCTCGGTCACGGCGTAGTGCGCGCCCACGGGCAGGCCGGCGACGGTCTTCTCCTCGCCGTCCTTGAGCGTGAGGGTCGCCTTGCCGTCCGTGAACGTCACGGCGTGCTCGTCCTTGCCGAAGATGCCGGAGACGGGCTCGCCGTCCCCGTCGGCCAGCGCGACCGTGAAGCCGAACTCGCGCTGGCTGTCGCCGCCGACGACCGTCTTCTTGACTGTAAGGCTGCCCTCGCGGGACACGTTATTGTGGGTCGTGTTGGTCTGGGTCTGGTTCTCGCCCACCTTGACCGTTGCGGTATTGGCGATGTCGTCGACCGTGGCGGCATCGGCAGAGACCTTCACGTCAAAGCTGAGCGTGCCCGTGGCGCCCGCAGCCTGCTCGCCGAGCGACCAGGTAAGGGTGCGCGTCGCGGCATCGTAGGCGGCACCGTCGGCAGAACCCTCAACATAGTTAACGCCCTTGGGCAGGACATCGGTCACCGTCACGTCGGCCGCCTGCGCGGCGCCCCTGTCGTCGACGCTGTTATTGGCCCAGCCGATGGTATAGGTGAGGGTATCGCCCACGCCCACCGGCTTGCCATCCACATCGACCTTGGCGCCCGAGGCGTCCGCCTTGGTGACAGTCTTGGTGTTGTCGTGCGGCGTGAAGGTGTTGGTGAAAGTCTTCTTGCCCCGCTCGTTGGAGATCTCGGCCTTAAGGCCGGCGCCGGCCTGAGTCACCGTGACGTCGAAGGTGTAGGCGTGCGCGTCGTCCTCGATCAGGGCATCGCCGCTCGCCTTCTCGGTCACGGTCGCGTGGTAGGTACCCGGATTGGCGAAGCTGAGCTCGCCAAAGGAAACCTTGCCGTCCTTGTCGTTCCTCGCCTCGATCGGGTAGCCCTCGAGCACGTTGCCCGCGCCGTCGGCGAGGGAGAGCTCAAAGGCGAACTCCCCCTCCCGGAGGCCGGGCTTGCGGCCGCCCGCGAGCACCTTGGTGAGCTCGGGAACGGACGCCGTGGCGGGGGCGGGGTCGAAGGTGTTGGTGAAGGCGGCGGAGGAGACCTGGCCTGCCGCGATGGAGCCCTCGGCCTTGGATCCCTCGGCTCCGTTCACCGCGGCCTTGTAGCCATCGGCGGCGCGCTCGGTCACCGTGTAGGCGGTCCCCGCGGGCAGCCCCGTGATCCTCGCCGTCTGGCCGTCCTTGAGCTTGAGGGTCGCCTTGCCGCCCTCGAACGTCGCGTCACCGTAGGCGCCGGACACGCCGCGGCCCGCGGCATCGGTGGCCTCGACCGCAAACTCAAATGTCTTGTCCGCGTCGACCGCCAGGCCCTCGCGCGCCGCGACGGCCTTGGAGACGTCGAGCTCGCCCGTCTTCACGGTGTTGGTCACGGTGAAGCCGTGCTCGGCGTCGCCGGTGACCTTAGAGCTGTAGCCCTCGACGGGCACCTCGGCCACGGCGTAGTCGATCACGGAGCCGGAGGCATCACACTTCGGCAAGTTAGAGAAAACACCCTCCCAGCCGTCAGACTCGCTCAGGGTGATCGAATCGATGACGGTCTTGCCGTTCTTGAGATCTACTTTGACCTTATTAGGATGGGGAATCCTGGGGTTCTCCCAGGCCTTTTTGACTGGAATGTTGATGTTCTCGGACTTACCGATGACGACACCGCCGTTGGCGCCGATGCCGCCTCCCAACGGCGCCGTATTGCCAGAGATCGTCAGCGACGTCTGACCGCCGCCGAGGTTATACACATCCTCACTCATCACAGATTTAAGCGCGACGTTCGGCGTGGCGTCGGTAAAGGACAGGGGCTCGCCGTTGTCACCATCGGGCGAGAATCGCGGGATTTCGGGGTTTGTTGCCGCAATAGTGCCGTCGGGGTTAAACAGCCCACCGTCTCTGTACCAGCTGACCTTTCCGCCGCCCGGAGCGCGGTTGGCCAAGGTCAGTTTGTATTTGGCGTCTTTGAAGCCGGTGAAGACCAAGTCGTCTCCCGCCCCATCGGCCCTATTCCTGGCGATCAGGCCGCCGTCCTGGACGTAGACCTTGGCATCTCCGGTCGGGCAGAACCACATGCCGCCGCCTTGCTTTTTCGCATGGTTATTAACAACGCGAGCGTTTTCGATATAGAGCGTGCTATAGCCAAGATTCTCGTTGCCTTCGCTATACACGCCACCGCCCATGCTCCAAGCAGTATTGCCCTCGATCTTGCCCGCGCTGAGCGTGACGTCATTCGAATAGGTATAGACGCCTCCGCCGGCGGAAGCGGAGTTGCCAGATATGGAGCCGCCCTTCATGGCGAAAGTGGTCTTCTCCGTTTCGCCGCCCTGGCAGCCCGGGTCAACCACACACACTCCGCCGCCTTTGCCTTTGCCCTTGCCAGACACAACGTTGTTCTTAATCTCTCCACCCTTCATGGTGAACTCGGCGTTGCCCTCAATATGAACTGCTCCAGAGGGATCGTAGGGACCCGCCTCCAGCTTACTGCTCCTGTTGCCGGAAATCTGACCACCAGTCATCGTGAACTTGGCTCTTTGGTTTTCGTCCTTACCCTGGCCGTACGCGAGCACCGCACTGCCTCGATAACCGCTGTTGCCCTCGATCCTGCCTCCGCTCATGTCAAAGCAGGCGTCGCCCCACAAAATGACGCCAGAAGATGTAAGCCAATAGCAATTGGTGGCCCCGGTAACGACTCCGTTGTTACGGATAACGCCGCCGCTCATAACTACATGAGCGCCGCTGGACGCGCGAACGGCACCGCAATACGAATGGCGCAGCTCGCACTGCTCGATAACGCCGCCCTTCATGGTAAGCGAGGCATTGTCTCCCGACACGTCGACGGCACCCGCGTTATCACTGCTCGTGGTGCCGTCATACACAACGGCCTCGTCAGAGAGCACAACTGCTCCCTTGCTAGAAATAATGGCGCCCTTGTTGTAACGGCCTCTCAGGGACGCTTTCCCCGACAGCTCGAGGGACGCCCTCTCGGCAACATTGACCAGTACGGAGACGCCGCTATTCTTTGTTGCCAAGATGGTATAGGGCTCATCCGACGTGATCTTAATCATCTTCCCGGCAGGAATCGTGAGCGTGGAGCCGAGCTTCACGTCCTTTTTCAGAGTGATGACGGTTTCCTTGCCATAGGGGGCCTCGCGGACCAGCTCCTGAAGGGTCTTGGTGCTGTCATCGCTCACGGTATCGCCGACGCTGTCTTTGATGGACTCGCGCGTGTAGACGATATCGACGCCAGAGCTCGGGAGGTACTCCGAGCCGGTGATGTCGTCCATGCTGTTTTCGATTGTGATCTTCTGAACCGTGCTGTCGTCAAACATACGCGAGGGTATATTGGTGAGGCCGCGCCCGATCGTCACATCCTTCACGCCATCTACGCCCGAGAAGGCTGCCGCGCCAACGGAAGTTACGGAATCCGGAATGGAAAGGTGCTCCGGCAACGTGCCGTAATAGAAGGCGTAGTCGCCAATTGTCTCAAGTGCCCTGGGAAGCTGGACGGCGACGTTGCTCTGGATAAAGGCCCAGTCACCGATGCTCTTCAGGCTGTCGCAGAGCCCCACGATCTTAACCGGCGTGTAGCAGAACGCATTGTCCGGAATGTTCTGAAGCGAGGGCAGGTCAACGGGCGCCTGCAGATTTTTGCAGCTTTGAAAAGCTCCGCTGCCCATGTTTGTTACCTTGCTTAGATTGGGCACGCTCACCAAGTTGGCACACCCCTGGAAAGCAGAGGATCCGATGCTCTTCAATGTGCCCGGGAAATCGATGCCGGTCAAACTCGAGCAATCCTGAAACGCCCCATTCCCGATGGACTCGATTTCGCTCAGCGCGGTGACGGACGTTAGAGAGGTGCATCCTTGAAACATGCCCGAGGGGATCTTGGTAACCGAAGCGGGCAACGACACGCTTGTCAGAGACGTGCAATCGCCGAAAACGCCCGTTATGGTGTCGGAGAAGGCGACATCTTTTGGAAACTCGATGCTTGTGAGGGCCGTAGCCCCGCTGAAGGCGCCCGAGCCCGAAATCATTTTGAGGGTGGAGGGGAGATCGATCTCCGAAAGGCTGCTGCAGCCATTGACCATCGAGTTGGCGCTAATCTCCTCGACGCCCTCATCGAAATAGAGCTTTTCGAGTGAGCGTTCGCTTTGCAGCTGGCAGTCGAAGTTCTTGATAGAGCCAGGGATATGGAGCTCCTTGACCTTTGCGAACTTCCTGAAATTGAATCCTCCTCCGAACATTTTTTCGAGCGTGTCGGGGAGCGTCAGCTGCTTAACGTTCTTGGCCACGATACCAGACGAGAAACGAAGTTCGGTGACTTTGTAGGTCTGGCCACCATGCTCGATGGAGCCGGGCACACTCACCGCGGTCACACTGTCGTCGGCAACAATACATGTGATTTCCGCCGTGCCCTTATCCGTGGTCTCACACGAATAGGTCACGCCGTCCTGGGTGATCTTAAACTCATCCGCAGTATACGCAGTCCGCGATTCCGTGGCCGCATATGCGACACCGGCCGTCGCGCCGACGGATAAACATCCGAAGCCGAGAACCAGCGCAAGGCAGAGAGCAGCGACTCTCTGCCCCCCCGCCGAAAACTTTCCTCTCCAATTCCCTTCTCCCCCTCCGGTGTCGCCTTCTCTTCCCAAGAGCGATCTATTGATTAGGACAGTTCAAAGACAACATTATGCCCAAAGAGGTCCATCATGGAGATAATCCACGTCTTCGCCCGAAATGGTAATTAATTGGCAGGATTAATTGGCAAACAACTGAACGAAGAACAATCTACTAATGGCATATAAATGGCGGCGTCAACACCTGAGGTGCATAGTCTCCAATTCCCAGACAACACCATCGAGCGCCTCAAGGCGCAGGATTGAATTGTTCAGATTCACATGCCTTTACGGGTGATTTTCTAACCCCAAAAGACTGGTCTGACGCTGTGTCACGAAAAGGACCTATCTACTACGTTTAAGCCGCAGGGGTCGACCATAGCCGACTTTTTCGAAAATCGGCAAGCTTTCTACCTGCGGTTTTGTTTTTGCAAATTCCGGGATGGTCGAAGGTGGCCGGTTTAACGTAGTAGATGGCCGCATTTCGTGGCAAACGGTCCGACCCAAGACCCAAGGCAGCCAACCTCGAATGACCATTCTCGAAGTTGCGGTGGAATACGGACTGAATTGGCCCCTTAAAGGCAAAAACACTCCGTATTCCACCGCAACTTATAGGGAGACAGGCCTTAGAGGCGAGCGAGGTCGTAGGATTGGGCGGCTGCCTCGCCGGCGCAGATGAGGTTGGTTGTGGCTTCTTGCGAATCGAGTGCCCGTTCCAGGTCCATGGGCTTGCGGCAGATCGGCAGTACCAAGTCGATACCTTGCTCATATACCGCGTTCAGGTTGTCAGCACGGCCGCCCACGACGGCGACCACCGGCTTGCCATATCGCCTGGCGCGACGAGCCACACCCACCGGCGCCTTACCGGCGGCGGACTGCTCGTCCATATTGCCCTCGCCTGTTATGACCAGGTCGACATCACGCATGCGTTCGTCAAACCCAATCAGATCGAACACCGTCTCCACGCCCGAGCGTAGCTCCGCACCGAGCGCCAGTAACGCCGCGCCCAAGCCACCGGCAGCGCCCGCGCCGGGCACGCCGAGCACCGAGCCAAATGTCCGTGCGCCCTCGGGTGTGCGCAACAACCCCTGGGCTCGCGCCTCGATAATTGCCGCATCGAGCAGGCGACCGTAGCCGACCATCCAGCCGTCGTATCTGCGCAGCGCCTCGACATCATCCGCCGGCAGGCCCTTCTGCCCGCCAAACACCGCCAGTGCGCCTCGACGCCCCACGAGCGGATTCTCGACATCGGAAAGCACAACGATACGAGCATCATCCAAAGCCTGCAGCGCTGGCGCCAAATCAACGCTCGCCACCTGCTCAAGGCCGGCAAGACCGGGGGCGACATCGCACCCCTGATCATCGACCACACGCGCGCCCAGCGCCTGCAGCATGCCGGCGCCACCGTCGTTGGTGGCACTGCCGCCCAAGCCAATATAGATAGTCTTTACCCCGACACGAGCTGCACGGAGCATCAGCTCGCCCACGCCATAGGTTGTAGCAGCCAGCGCCGCCGATTCCGTGCAAGGTGAGTACCCGATGCCTGCTGCTTCGGCCATCTCAATAACAACCGACTCGTGCTCGCCGTCCACTAACATCCGGGCAGGCACACCATCGCCAAAGGGTCCCGCAACCTCGCAGGTCACAATCTCACCGCCGCACGCGGCAACGGCATCGAGCGTCCCCTCACCGCCATCTGCCAGCGGCAAAGCGTTCAGCTCGGCATCGGGCCACACACGGCGCATGCCCTCGGCAACCGCCGCCTCCGCCTGCGCACTCGACACGCTGCCCTTAAAGGAATCGATCGCCAGCAGCACACGGCGGGGCCGGCGGCACGCAGGACCACAGTCAACCGCCGTGGCAGCATCCTCACCGGCACCTGCAAGCGCTGCGGCGTGAGCGGCGTGTGCTTCAAGATCGGCCCCACAACCGCAATCAGCGCCGCCCGCTCCGCGCAGACCGCCAAAATAGCTACTCAGCAGCTCGCGGCATTCATCCGCCAGGACCCCAGCCGTCACGTTAAACCGATGATTCAGGCGCGAGTCGGCATTGAGGTCATACAGGGATCCCAGCGCGCCCGCCTTGGCATCAGCCGCGCCATACACGCAGCGCCCCACGCGCGCGTTAACCATAAGCCCCGCACACATGCAGCATGGCTCGAGCGTCACGTAGACCGTGCAATCGGAAAGGCGCCAGCGTCCAAGCGACCGAGCGGCAGCGCACAGGGCCGCGAACTCTGCATGAGCCGAAGGATCCTGATCGAGCTCGCGCCGATTGTGCGCCCTCGCGACGATCTCGCCGTCGCGCACCACTACGGCTCCGATGGGCACCTCGCCCACCGCCGCGGCGGCTCGTGCCTCCGCCAGCGCCTCGCGCATGAACTTCTCGTCGATTTCGGTGATCGTCATCGTTCGCCTTCCCTGTTGCAAATTCAAAACGATGCTATCATTACGACTCACGGAGAGATGGCAGAGCGGTTGAATGCGGCGGTCTTGAAAACCGTTGAGCGCGAGAGCGTTCCGGGGGTTCGAATCCCCCTCTCTCCGCCACCTTAGTGATGCACCGGTGTCATGGTCCGCTCAAACAGTGCATCGACCACGTCGGCTATCTCAGGTCGACGCTCAAGATCGTGGCCCGATTCCCACCATATCGTGAAAAGTCGAATAATACCGCCGGCGACAAACTCAGACGTCGTCTCGAGTGACACGGGGGCCAGGGCATCCTCGGCAAGCACGTTCATCACACGCTCGCGGATGGAGCGGGCAATGCGGTCGCAAATAACGTTGGTCAACATACCCGACATGCTGCTTGCCAAAATGTTATCCATGAGCCGCTCGTGCGTCAGAATCAAATCCATGGCATCGTCCAAAATCGCGTGTCGAAGCGCGCGCACGTCCTCGGCAGACACCACGCCGGCCTCATCGGGCTGTTTTTGCGGCAAGCCCGACATGAGCCCATCGATATAAAAGGCAAAGTAATCGTTCTTGTCGCGAAAGTGCTTGTAGAACGTCGTGCGGCGAATCATGGCGCGGTCGCACAGCATGGCAACCGTCAGGTCCTCAAAACGATGCTCCTCGAGAAGCTCGGTGAAGGCATCGAACAGGGCGCGGTAGGTTTTCTTGATGCGAAGGTCCACTGGTATCGCCATCCTCAGGGCAAAGACAACACTCGTCAATCTGTCGCATATCTTACACCTGTACCTCGCGCGCTTTGCCCCGGTGCCAACCCCGCCAACCCCGCCGAAAACACAACGCTTACCGGAAAGTTCGGCACGGCAAAACGTTGCGGGTATACTAGTAGCGTTATACCAACGGCAGCTGGCGCATGCCGCCGCGGCCATTCGAAACGGAGACATCATGATTACCGTCATCATCGGCATCGTTGTTGTCATTGTGATTGTCTGCGCCATCGCCGGCATCTACAACAACATGGTCACCAAGCGTAACCGCATCGATAACGCCTGGCAGAACATCGATACGCAGCTGCAGCGCCGCAACGACCTGATCCCCAATCTGGTCGAGACCGTCAAGGGCTACGCCAAGCACGAGCAGGAGACGCTCTCCGCCGTGATCAGCGCGCGTAACACCGCCGTCAAGGCCACCACGCCCGAGGCCAAGATGGAAGCCGACAACGTGCTGACCGGTGCGCTGCGTCAGCTCTTCGCCGTAGCCGAGGCCTATCCCGATCTTAAGGCAAACACCAACTTTACGCAGCTGCAGGCATCGCTCGAGGATACCGAGAACAAGATTAGCTATGCACGCCAGAGCTACAACGACTGCGTGCTCAGCTACAACAACGCCATTCAGACGTTCCCGGCTGTCATCTTTGCCGGCATCTTTCAGTTTAAGGAGCGCCAGGGCTTCGAGGCCGCCGAAGCAGCCCGCCAGGCCCCGACCGTCAAGTTCTAGTAGTTTGGCAGTGCATCCTTAATCGGCCAAATGCATAAACCGCCCCGTCGAATGCATACTTCGACGGGGCGGTTTCCTTTTTCGTGAAGGTCCCCCTCTAAGCGCCGTGCATTTTTAGGAGTATTCAACATAACCAGGAGCTTCGGGTACCGCAATAAATGCTAAAGAGCGCAAATATCCCTGCAAATCAAACGCTGTCAGCCCATAACCCCACCCATCATTCGTAGAAAACATCGAGAACTCCCGATTTTTTGCCCGAAGCCGGTATGCAGGGGCCTTCGATTGCAGAATACTCGCAAAAATGCACGTCGCCACCGCCCCCACATGGCGCGAAGCAAAACAAAAGGGCGACCTTCCTTTCCGGCGCACTCCGCAGGATGAAAGAACCCCCGCCGCACGTAGTGCGCAGCGGGGGTTCTTTCATGTCCGAGGACGCACCGGAAAGGAAGGTCGCCCTCGGGCCGGACAGCTAAGGCAGCTTACGCGACGGTGTAAACCCAGTTGTGCTTATCCTCAACAGCACCAGACTGGATGCCCGTCAGGGTCTCGCGGAGCTTCTTCATCACAGGACCGATCTCGGTGTAGCCGGCCGGGAAGGTCACAGTCTCGTCGGCACCGTAGACCTTGTTGTCGATTTCGCCAACCGGAGAGATGACGGCAGCGGTGCCGCACAGGCCGCACTCGACAAAGGTACCGGCCTTGACCTCGGCCCACTCGACGGGGCGCTGGTCAACGGTCATGCCCAGGTCCTGAGCAACCTGAACAAGCGAACGACGGGTGATGGAGGGCAGGATGGAGTCGGTGTGCGACCGAGGAACGACGAGGGTGCCATCCTCTTTCACGAACAGGACGTTGGCGCCACCGGTCTCCTCGACATAGGTGCGGGACTCGGAGTCGAGATACAGGTTCTCGGCATAGCCCTCGCGATGGGCCTCCATCGTGGGCTTAAGGGACATGGCGTAGTTCAGGCCGGCCTTGATGTTGCCGGTACCGTGCGGTGCGGCGCGGTCGTACTCGGAAACGCGCAGCTTGACGGGCTTGAGGCCACCCTTAAAGTACGGACCGACCGGGGTCACGAGAATGCGGAACGTGTACTCAGGAGCGGGAGCCACGCCGATCACGTCACCGGAGCCGATCATAAACGGACGCACGTACAGGGTCGCACCGGAGCCGAAGGGCGGAACCCACGCGGCGTTGGCAGAAACGACCTGCTTGACGGCCTCAACGAACTTGTCCTTGGGGAACGGGGGCATCTCGAGGCGCTGGGCAGAGTTGTACATGCGCTCGGCGTTCATGTCGGGGCGGAAGCAGACGATGCTGCCGTCCTCGGCGGTGTAGGCCTTCAGGCCCTCAAAGACCTCCTGACAGTAATGGAAGATGCCGCCGCACTCGGAGACATGCAGGGTGTGGTCGGTGGTCAGGCCGCCCTCGTCCCACTCGCCATCCTTCCAATGGGCCTCGTAGCTGTAATCGGTCTTCATGTAGCCAAAGCCGAGGCTACCCCAATCGATATCCTTCTTCTCGACAGTCATATGTCGCTCCTTACATACACAGTTGCAAACTCGCGGACCCGCACGCAAGGACCGAGGCCGGCCGCGTCGCAACGTCGCACGCCCGGAGCGTAGAGCCGGACGGGACACGCGAACAGCATCAAAGCCGATGGCACGTCGATTCGCATGCACGAGATTGTACTCCCCGTACGCGTCTGATAAAACGCTTTTCTTTAACTAAGTAAAGTATTTTCATTTGACCGAAACTAAAGAGGCCCGCCACCGTAAGCGGTGACGGGCCTTGACTGCACGGTTTGCGCGCTGGCTCGAGTTACGCGTTCTTTTTGCCCAGCTTAGCCTTAACCAGACCGACCACGGTCGGGATGATCGACACGGCAACGATGCCGATAATCAGCAGCTCAAAGTGCTCCTGCACAAAGGGAATGCCGCCAAAGAAGTAGCCCAGCAGCGTAAAGACCGTCGACCAGGTAATGCCGCCCAGCACGTTAAAGACGACAAAGTTGCGCCAGTGCATGCCGCCCATGCCAGCGATAAAGGGCACAAAGGTGCGGATAAACGGGAAGAAGCGACCCAGGAAGATGGCCAGGTGACCCCACTTGTCCAAGAAGTCCTCGGACTTTTTGATGCGCTCGGGCGTCATGGCCTTAACCTTGCCCGAAGCGATGATCTTTTTGCCAAAGAAGTGACCGATCATAAAATTGCACTGATCGCCCAAAATGGCAGCGGCCCATGCGGTAGCCAGAAGCGCCACGATGTTAAAGCCGCCATTGTGGGCAAAAAAACCCGAGGCGAACAGCAGTGAATCGCCGGGAAGGAACGGGAAGAACACCACGCCCGTCTCGATAAAGATGATCAGGAACACGCAGCCGTAGGCCATAAGCGGGCCGGCGGCGATCCAGCTGGCAATCGCGGTGCGCGGATCTTTGAGCAGCTCGGCGATAAAATTAATGAAACCCATGAAGTAAAACCTCTCAGTTGTGGGCGCGGATACGTCCAAGTTGACCAGTATACGGTTGCGGTGCCCCCTCGTGCGCAACCCCACAAAAGCATGACTCCATTACCAGCAAGTTTGCATAACTGACACCTGTCGCGCAATGCCGCCAAGATTGTCCTTCCTAATCCCTAGCGAATCGCTATACTTTATTGAATCGCATTGCCATGGCGCTAAGGGAGGGCGGCCGGTGAGCTTTATCAATACCATTCGCGAGGACATCAAGACCGTCCAAGCGCAGGATCCCGCCGCGCAAAACGGTCTAGTCATCTTCCTTTCCTATCCTGGCCTGCACGCCAAGTGGAACCACGTGCCCGAGCACTGGCTCTGGGAGCACGGTCATCGCTCGCTCGCCCGCGTGCTCTCGCAGATCACCCGTCATATCACCGGCGTCGAAATTCATCCCGCCGCACAGATCGGCAAGCACTTCTTTATCGACCACGCCATGGGCGTCGTCATCGGCGAGACCACCATTGTGGGCGACAACTGCGTGCTCTACCAGGGCGTCACGCTCGGCGGCACCGGCAACGAGACCGGCAAGCGCCACCCCACCCTGGGCAACAACGTCACCGTGGGCACGGGCGCCAAGGTGCTCGGCAACATCCGCATCGGCAACAACGTCAAGATCGGCGGCAACTCGGTCGTCGTTAAGGACGTGCCCGACAACTGCACCGTTGTTGGCGTGCCGGGACGCATCATCAAGCGCAACGGCTGCCGCGTGTTCGAGGAGAGCTTCGATGCCAAGCAGCATCGCGAGTACATGCCCGACGATGCCGCCGAGCAATCCGCGCTCAACCGTCAAGGCATCGCCGAGAATGCCCGCCGCGTCAAGGAGCTCGAGCGAGAGGTGGCCGAGCTCAAGGCCCTCGTCGCCAAGCTCGCGGACGAACGCTAGGGCTGCGAACGGCACAAGCCCGCATCAACACAAGAAGGCGCGCCAGGGAATTCATCCCCGGCGCGCCTTTGCGTTGATGCGACATGTGGGACTGTCCCTTTGTCACATTATGCGAACTGGCTCAGATAGAGGTCGGCGTAGGCACCCTCGGCAGCCAGCAACTCCTTATGCGTGCCCTGCTCGATAATGTTGCCGTGATCCATGACCAAGATCAGGTCGGCATCCACAATCGTCGACAGGCGGTGTGCGATCACAAAGCTCGTGCGCCCGCGCATAAGCGCATCCATGGCACGACCGATGGCAAGCTCGGTACGCGTGTCCACGCTTGAGGTCGCCTCGTCCAGAATGAGAATCGCCGGGTTGTTGAGCAGCACGCGAGCGATGGTCAGCAGCTGACGCTGGCCCTGGCTGATGCTCTCGGCATCGTTGGCCACGCGCGTGTCGTAGCCCTGCGGCATGGTGCGCACAAAGAAGTCGACCTGCGCGGCGCGCGCAGCCGCCACGATCTCGTCGCGCGTCGCCTCGGGGCAGCCGTAGGCGATATTCTCGGCAATCGTGCCGTCGAACAGCCAGGCGTCCTGCAGCACCATGCCAAACTGCTGCCGTAGCTCGCCGCGGTCCATGCGGCTCGTATCCACGCCGTCGAGCGTAATACGCCCGCCGTCAATCTCGTAGAAGCGCATGAGCAGGTTGATGAGCGTCGTCTTGCCTGCGCCCGTGGTTCCCACCACGGCAATCTTCTGGCCCGGCTCGGCGGTAAACGACACGTCGCGCATAAGCGGCTTGTCGGGCGAATAACCAAAGCGCACATGCTCAAAGGAGACGCGGCCCTCCACGCGACCCGGCAGCTTGGCGGCCTTGTCCGGCAGCGGATCGGCCTCCATCTCAGGCTCATCGAGCAGGTCGAACACGCGCTCTGCACTCGCCAGCGCGCTCTGCAGCGAGTTGAAGGTAAACGACAACTGCGTCATGGGCTCGGACGCCTCGTAGATAAACTGGAAGAACGCCTGGAACACGCCGACGGTCATGTGACCGGCAACCAGCATGCTGCAGCCCACAAGCGCAATAACGATCTGCGCCAAACGGCCGATAAAGCGCACTGCGGGGCCGACAGCATTGATCATAAAGTCGGCCTTGGTGCTCACACGAGCCAGTTCCTTCGAAGCCTCGTGCACCTCAGCGGAGCTCTGACGTTCGCGGTTAAACGCGCGGATCACCAGACGGCCCGAATAGCCTTCCTCGACCGCACTCGTAATCTTGGACACCCACTCCTGGCGCTCGCCCGTCACATCGTGTGTGCGGCGCGAGACGACCTTCGTCACCAGCAGCGACAGTGCCGTAAAGAACAGAAAGACGAGCGTAAGCTGCACGCTGAACACGAACATCACGCTCACAGCACCAACAACCGTGCCGATCGACACGAGCAGCTGCAGCAATCCGCGCTGCATGCTCTCGGACATCTTGTCCAGGTCGTTGGTCGCGCGGCTGACGACCTCGCCGGGACGATGCGCGTCAAAATAGGCGAGCGGCAGACGGTTGAGCTTTTGCGCGATGCGGTTGCGCAGGCACAGATTGAGGCGTTCGGCCACGCTCGACATCAAAAAGCTCTGGAGCGCGTAGAACGAAGCGGCGGCCGTCCAAATCAAAAAGTAGATGAAGATAGTCCTGCCGCAGTTCTCCCAGGTGATGCTGAAGGTGGCGTTGTTGACAAACGCTACCTGAATGTGGCCCCACAGCTCATCGATCACGCGGGCGCTATATGCCGGCGCGGCGGTGTTAAAGATGACATAGAACACAATGCTCGCGAACACGATATAGAAGCGCCAATGGTCGCCGGCAGCCTCACTCCACAGGCGGCGCACCGTCGCCCAGGTATCCCGAGGCGTCTCGTCCTCGTCTTCGTCGTCCACGTCGCGCATACGCTCTGCCTCGGCGCGGGCGCGCTCGTCCTCGGCACGTTCGTTTTCCTCGTAGAGCGCTTGGCGGCGAGCCTCGCGCTTGGCGGCGTCATCCAGCTCGGTCGACGCGGCAGCCGTTTCCTCGACCAGTCCCGCGGCAGCGGCGTCATCAACGCCGCCCTGCTTCTTGAGCTCCCCGGTCATGCTACTCACCTCCCTTCATTTGCGATTCCGCGATGGCGCGGTACACCTCGCAGGTTTCCATAAGCTCGCCATGCGTGCCCAAGCCCACGACCTCGCCGTCCTTGAGCACAACGATCTGGTCGGCATGCAAAATCGTCGAGATGCGCTGCGCGATGATGAGCACCGCGGCGTCGCGCGTCTCGTCCTGCAGCGCATGGCGCAGGGCCGCATCGGTCTTAAAGTCCAGGGCCGAAAAACTATCGTCGAAGATATACAGGTCGGCGCGCTTCATGAGCGCGCGAGCAATGGCCAGGCGCTGGCGCTGGCCGCCCGAAAAGTTCGTACCGCCCTGGGCAACCGGAGTGTCGAGCCCCTGCGGTTGGTCGAGTACAAAGGTGCTCTGGGCAACCTCAAGCGCGTGAAGCATGTCGCCCTCGGTCGCGCCTTCGTTACCAAAGCGAAGGTTGCTCGCCACCGTGCCCGAGAACAGCCACGCCTTCTGCGGCACGTAAGCGATATGCCCGCGAATCTCACCTTGCGAAAGGTCGCGCAGGTCAACGCCGTTCAGGCGAATGGCGCCCTTCGTGGCATCGTGGAAACGCAACAAGAGCTTGGCCACCGTCGACTTGCCCGAACCCGTCGAGCCGACGATTGCGGTCGTCTGACCGCGACGACAGGCAAAGCTCAGGTCGCACAGGGTGTCCTCGTCGGCATCGTCAAAGCGAAACGACATATGATCGAACACGGCAACAGCATCCGCATCGTCCTCGGAGGCAGTCGCCCCGTCACCCAGCGTACGCTGGCCATCGACGATGCTCGGCTCAATCTCCAACACCTGCTGCGCACGGTTCAGGCACGCGGCAGCACGCGGAAGCGTCAGCACCACCATCTGCGCCATCATCACAAAAAACAGAATCAGGATTGCGTACTCAAGCACCGCCGAGATACTCGCAATCTGCATGGCGTGGGCGCCTACGCGGTTGCCGCCCACCCACAGCACCGCCACCTCGGCGATGTTCATCAAAAAGAAGCTTGAGCTGTCGAGGCCCACAAACAGGTGGTTGACTTTGATGGCGTTGGCGGCGTATTCGCTAAACACCTCGTCCAGACGCCGTTCCTCGTGGCGCTCCTTGTTAAACGCACGGATGACGCGCACGCCCACAATATTCTCGCGCAGCACCACGTTCATGCGGTCGATAAAGCCCTGTAGGCGCATAAAAATCGGCGCCGCGTTGGCAACCGTAAAGACCGCCGCCACCAGCACAATCGCAACGACTACGCCCAGAAGCGTGCCCATGGCAGGATCGATGAACCAAGCAAAAATGATGCCCGCGACGGCCAAGAACGGCACCGGCAGCACCAACTGAATCGTCTGCAGGATAGCCTGCTGAATCACGTTGATGTCGTTGAGCGAGCGCGTGATCATCGATCCGGTGCCAAAGCGCTCAAAATCGCTGGCCGCGAGTTCGAGCGACTTGTCGTACACGGCATTGCGGATATCGCAAGCCACGTTGGCGGCCAGGCGCGCCGAAAGATAGCAGCCCAGCACCGTGCCGCCGCTAGCCATGCTGGTCGCGATAAACATGTATAGGCCGTTGCGTAAAATGTAATCGACATCGCCCGTGGTAATACCGGTGTTGACCATGTTCGCCAGCATCGTGGGAACCAACAGCGTACCGACGTTATCCACCAGCAGCACCAGCAGCGTCACTGCGACAAGCCCTCGGTAGGGCTTCAAAAACCTCATTAACAGTCGCACGACTCCCCCTCACTTTGATTCTCGGCTTGGCTCTCGGCAGCGATATGCTGCTTAAAGGCATCGCACTCATCGCCGAGCACCTGAGAGAATTTGCCGATCAAGCGCATAATCTCGCGCTGCTCACATGGCTCAAGCGCGCCAAAGGCTCGCTGTTCGGCCTTGAGTGCCGGCAACGCATAACGCTCGGCAAATCGCCTGCCCTCTTCGGTCAGGCTCACAACCTTGTTCTTACGGCTGCCTTCGGCAAACTCCAACGTTGCGAAGCCCCGCGCCGTCAAGGTTTTAATTGCCGAGTTGATGGTCTGCTTGCTGTAGAACCATTCGCTTGTCAGACGGCTTACGGCAATACTGCCGCCCGCCGTGCTGGTGTCGACGAGCATCCAATAGGCGCAGTCCGAAAGGCCGCAGGCGCGCGAGAACTCCGAATAGATATGGTCGAGTCCATTGAGCAACCGGTCGAAGTCGACCAGCGTAACCGCACTATCCATCTATCCCACCATTCAATTGTCCGATTTTTGACCAATTTTGTGTCTCTAGATTAGTCCGAGTTTTGACTATCGTCAACAGGCTCTCCGCAAATACGTGCACTTTTATGGCCTATCGGCAGAAAAAGACCGCCGGCGCGGGGGCGGCGCCAGCGGTCACGTGAAAATCGGGTTTTATTGCCTGTTAGGCGGCGACGGCCTCATAGACCGTAGCGCCCGAGAAGCTGTCATGCAGGCTCTTGCCGGCAATCCACGGCAGCTCGACGACCTCGCAGACCGTGTTGACCAGCTCGGAGCAGTCAGTAAAGTGGCCCTTGTCGTTGAGGGCCTCGCAATCCTGAACACGCCAATAGCCATCGGTGTGCGTGATGTAGTACTCGTGATCGTTGATCGACACGAAAGCGCGCGTCTTGGAACGCAGCAGCTTCAGAAATCCTTCGAAGTCGGTCTCGACGACATCTCCAGCCTGGAACATGATAGTTACCTCCTGGCCCGGCGCCACCACGGCGCGTTGATAAACGTTGGTACTCCTTTAGTAAAACCTTTATCAGAGGTTATGCGTTCGTCATTTAGGCAAGTGGTAAAAAAACCGCAGGGTAGACGGGATAAAACGTTTAACCATCCCATTTGTTTGTCACATTCTGAAGGTACTTTTATGCAAACCTACTTTCCCAATTGGAATCTATCCTTTTGGCCGGGCAATTGACCGTCTATCGTTTGAGCCCGACGGGTATGAACGGGGCATCTGCAACGCCACCGCAAGGAGACACCATGGAGACTATCGAAGCACTCATTCACCGCCGCAGCTGCCGCAACTACAGCGATCGTCCCGTCGAGGCCGAAAAGCTTGCACGTATTATCGAAGCCGGCCAATATGCACCGAGCGGCATGGGCCGCCAGCCGGTGACGTTTGTCGCCGTCACCGACCCCGCGACCGTCGAGCGTCTCTCACAGCTCAACGCCCAGGTCATGGACAGCAACAGCGACCCCTTCTATGGCGCCAAGACCGTTGTGGTGGTGCTGGTTGACCGCAGCGTGCCCACACATCTGGAAGACGGCTCGCTCGCCATGGGCAACTTGCTCAACGCCGCCTATGCACTGGGTGTCGATTCGTGCTGGATTCACCGCGCGCATGAGGTCTTTGACTCGCCCGAGGGCCTGGAGCTGCTGGCCAGCTGGGGCCTGCCCGCCGACGGCAGCCTGCGCGGTGTCGGTAACTGCATTCTTGGCTACGCCGAGGACACGCTACCCGAGCCCAAACCCCGCCGCGACAACGTGGTATACGTCAAGTAGCGCAGGAGTGTCCCAAACTGCCGGCAGAAAAGGAACGTCCCCTTCTGCCGGCAAGCTATGTTGATATTTGAGTTGTCGTCGTTTCGTTCGTCTGGGCCGTTTCGACGTCGTCGCCTTGCTTGTCTTCGTCCTTTTGCGCATCGGCGATGGTGGAGGCCGCCGCGACGATACCGCGCTGGGGCGCAACGCCCGTCTGGGTCTGTGCGCCCTCGACAACTTCTGTGCCTGCATGCGCGAGCTCGGGCGATTTAAACATTGCGTCCAAGTTGGCGCCACCGCCGGCATATCCGAGCGCAGCGAGCGCGATGACGATCACCGCAACGACGGCCACGATCGGCACATAACGATGCCAACCAGCAGGATTGAGCCCGCTGCGGCGAGCCGCCCCGCGGCTGATGTAGCCGAGCGTTCCGTCGTGCTTGAGCTTTGAGCCCACCACGCGTTTGCGGCCCCACAGCGAGGACTCTGCCTGCATTGCCAAGCGGGCGCTTGCCGAAGGATAGCCGTATTTAGTGCGCTTGAACGAGCCATCAAACCCCGAGGCGTGTTTGCCCCACGTCACCGATGTCGTGCGTCGGTTAACCGGCGCGGCGCTCCGCCTTCTGCGGCTCGGTTTTGAAGTCTCAGCCATATGCCCTCGCACGCCGTAACCAAATCGAAACAATAACGTTTTGGACTGTAGCACACGCGTCGCGCGCGGTCACGGGCGCCTCGCTCAACGGTCATCGTCCTTCAGCAAGCGCCACAGCGTTGTACGGCTTATGCCCAGCACCTCCGCCGCACGGGTTCGGTTGCCGTGGAGATGGTCTACAACCAGATGCGCGATATCTCGCTCGGTATCGGCCAGCGGTCGCAGGATATACAGGTCACTTTCGAGCGTCGGGGCGCCAAAGGTTGCGGTCTTAATCACGTCCTCTTGGGCGAGCACTTCCTCCGCCACAGCGCGGTCCACCGTGCCCGTCCCCGCCAATATATACAGTCGTTCCGAGATCTCGCGGAGCTGCAGATAATTGCGCGGCCAGCGGTAAGCATCGAGCGTCTTCGTCGCCGCGGCAGACAGCGTGGGTGCTGCCGTCTCAAATGCATCAGCGAGATATTCCAAATAGCGCGCAACCTTCGTCGACGCGGCTCCCTGCTCGGCGATTGCCGGCGCCACGCTCACCGCGCAGGCGAAGCGCTCGGTCACAAACGCGGCTTGATCACTTTCGCCGCCGCCCGGCATGTCATTCGCTGTCAGCACCACATGGCAGCGCGTCGCCAACGCGGTGTCGGTCATCGTGGAGACCAGCTCGCGGAGGCGCTGGGGGCCAACCGCGTTCCAGCCCTCAATGCAAAGGGTCAGCCCCGTTTGGAACAGCGGCGATTCGGAGCTTTTGAGCACATGGCGCCAACCGCGATCGGTGAGTTCATCGAGCGCAACGGAAACAAAGGGCTGACCGGCAAAAGGACCGTCCAGATAGAGGCGCTTGGTGATCTCGACCTGACCCGCTCCCAGCTCGCCCTCGAGCATAAGGGGCACACCGCGCGCGTAACTCTCTGCAACCGGCGCAGCCACCGAGGCCGCCCCCTCAACGATGCCGTACGCGCTCGATTCGTAGCGGGCCTCAACTTCGTCGGCGTTGAGCCACTCGATACCCGCATGCGCCGCGGCACCGCGCACCTCGCGGACCACGACGACCCAAAGGCCCCCGCCCTCTTTGTCGGTGGGGCGAACGGTCAGGCTCAGGCGCGTACCCGCACGTCCCATAACCAGACGCGCGCCGTCTCCTATACGGTCGAGGCGCTCAGCGACAAAAGCCGCCACATCCCGCTCAAGCGCCGCGTCATTCATGGTCGAGATCGCGACGTCCCCACGCGCATCGATTGCCAATGCCGAGGCCCCGGCGGCAGCTAGGGCCTCGGTCAAGATGTCCAGCTTGGCATCGCTATCCATGATTTGCCCCTGTCCGCGGCGACGTGCAACCGCCGACGGTCGCACGACCGAGTGTTTCAAAATTGAACGATATTGCTCACCAAACACTATAGGGCAGAAAGCGCCGTCCTGCGAGTATAGGTGTTGCCCCGCATCGCCATCCTGGCGGGGCGATAAGAGCTCTTCGGGACTTATAAACCTGCGGACAAGCCATACCCGCAAGAGCTCCTGTCGCTCCACCGTGAGAATGCGCTCACCAGCACGCAGCACGCAAACAAGCTACTTCTCTACCAGATTCCCAGTACGTGTTGCATTCCCAAACTCATGCACGCAATGCCAATCCAGCAGCAAAAGCCCAGCGCGATGGGCTTGCCGCCCTTTTTGACCAGCTCGACGATATCGGTATTAAAACCAATAGCCGCCATGGCCATCACGATAAAGAACTTCGACAGCTCCTTGATGGGCGCCGTAAAGGACGCGGGAAGCTGAAGCACCGTGGTGATCACGCTCGCCAGCACAAAGAACAGCACAAACATGGGAAACGCGCGTTTAAGCGAGAACGTGCTCCTAGCGTCGCCGCCGGCCTTGCGCGCCAGATGCATCTGCCAGCAAGCAAGCGCCAGCGTGATGGGAATGATGGCCAGCGTCCTGGTGAGCTTGACCACCGTGGCGCTCTCGAGCACATTGGCGCCGGGATGCATGCTGTCCCAAGCGCTCGCCGCAGCCGTTACGGACGAGGTGTCGTTGATGGCGGTACCGGCAAACAGGCCGAAGCCCTCGTTGGTCAGTACGAGCATGCCGCCAAGCGTCGGAAACACGAGCGCCGCGATAACGTTAAACAGGAAGATAACCGAAATAGCCTGGGCAATCTCGCGATCGTCGGCATCGATGACGGGTGCGGTCGCGGCGATGGCAGAACCGCCGCAAATCGACGAACCCACGCCCACAAGCGTCGCGATCTTACCCGGCACGTTCATAACGCGGCAGAGCACAAAGGCAATGACAAGCGAGGTCGAGATTGTCGCCACGATAATCGGCAGCGACTGGGCGCCCTTGGACAGAATCTGGGAGAGGTTCATGCCAAAGCCAAGCAGGATAACCGCGTACTGCAAGACTTTTTTGGACGTATAGGTGACGCCGGCGGCGAGCTGTTCGCGACGATTCTTGGGAAAGACGAGCGCCAGGACCATGCCAAAGAGGATGGCGAATACCGGACCGCCGACCACCTCAATTTGTTTGCCGAGCAACGTCGCGGGAATGGCGATGATTAGGCAGAACAAGACGCCTTTCCAGCGCTCGCGTACGATATTTGCCAGTTGCATATGGGATTCCTTCTTTCTATTTCACGTTTGCGACGGCTTATGATACGGCAACATTGAGCGCAGCCTTGCGCAAACACAGACTAAGATGCCGCAATAGTTCTCAGGCAACAGCCGAATTAACCACCGCGGAGAGCTGATTCGCGGCATAATTAACAACTGACATATGAGTTTGATAGAACAGTTGCGAGGCGCTATGGAAGAATCGATGCACGTCGGCGAGCAGGAAACGAGCCTACAGGACCAGTCCTACCACACCATTCGACGCAAAATCGTCTACCTGGACTACAAGCCGGGCGAAAAGCTGGGCGTCAAGCAACTTTGCGACGACCTGGATATGGGGCGCACCCCTGTGCGCGAGGCTTTGGTTCGCTTGGCGCAGGAAGGCCTGGTGCGCACCGTGCCCCAGAGCGGCACCTACGTCTCACCCATCAACCTCACCCTTGCCGAGAGTGCCTGTTATATCCGCGAGCATCTGGAAAAGCAGGTGATCGTGGAGTGCTGTGCGCGCGCCACCTCGGCAGGCATCGAGCAGCTCGACCGAGCCATCGCGCTGCAGGAAAAGGCCATGGCCGATGAGGATCGCATCGGCTTCTTTTTGAGCGACAACCTCATGCATCACATGATTTTTAGCATCGCATGTCGCAGTACCGTGTGGTCGTGGCTCGAAGAGACCAATGCCGACCTGGAGCGCTTCCGCTGGCTGCGCGCCGCCACGCAGGTTCTCGACAATCAGGACATCGTGAACGAGCACAAGCAGATTCGCCGCGCTATCGCCGGTCGCGACCCCATCGAAGCGAGCTTTTTGGTCAGCAAGCACCTGCACATGATGTTCCGCAACCAAACCGAGGTTCTGGACCAGTTCCCCGAGTACTTCGAGACCAGCAAGCTCCGCTAACCTGCCAAAAAGGGACAGGTTCATTTTGGCAGATTTTATCTGGGCAAATGCAACAAGGCCCGGCTCCGCTGCAACGGAGCCGGGCCTTAGTTGTTAGGATGACGGAACTCGATTACTCGACAGTAACGCTTTTCGCCAGGTTACGGGGCTGGTCGACGTCGCAGCCGCGCAGGATGGCGACCTCGCGTGCGAGCAACTGCAGAGGAACGCTCGCCGTGATGGGGCTGAACACGTCGCGGACTGCCGGCACGCGGATGATGCAGTCGGCGATCTTGTTGATCTCCTCGTCGCCCTCGGTGGCAACGACGATGACCTTGGCACCGCGCGCCCTGCACTCCATAAGGTTCGACACGGTCTTGTCGTAGGTGGCACTCTTGGTGGCCACAGCGATGACAGGGAAGCCCGGGTCGATCAGGGCAATGGGGCCGTGCTTCATCTCGCCGGCGGCGTAGGCCTCAGCGTGCAGGTAGCTGACCTCCTTGAGCTTGAGCGCACCCTCGTAGGAAATAGCGGCACCCATGCCGCGGCCCACGAACAGCGCGGACTGCGCGTCCTTGCACAGCAGGGCGGCCTCATGAACGGCCTCGGTTTGGGTATCCAAAATCCACTGGATCTGCTCGGCCGTATCGGAAAGCTCGCGAAACAGCATGCGTGCCTGTTTGGTGGTCAGGCGGTACTTGACCTGCGCCAGCAGCAGGGCCAAAAGCGTGAGGCTCACGACCTGGCCGATGAAGCTCTTGGTCGAGGCGACCGCGATCTCCTTGTTGGCCTTGGTGTAGATGACGCCGTCGCTCTCACGCGCCACGGGGCTGCCCACCACGTTGGTGATGCCGAAGACCTTGGCGCCCTTGATGCGCGCGTCGCGGATGGCGGCGAGAGTGTCGGCCGTCTCGCCCGACTGGGACACGGCCACGACGAGCGTCGTCGGCGTAATGATGGGGTTGCGATAACGGAATTCGCTGGCCGCCTCCACCTCGGTGGGGATGCGAGCCCAGCCCTCGATAAGGTTCTTGGCAATGAGACCGGCATGGTAGCTGGTGCCGCAAGCGATCACGTAGACGCGGTCGATGTCGTTGAGTTCCTCGAGCGAAAGGCCCAACTCGTCGATGTCGAGCTCGCCGGCCGGCGTCATACGACCGACCAGCGTGTCGCGCACGACGCGCGGCTGCTCGTGAATCTCCTTGAGCATAAAGTCGGGATAACCGCCCTTTTCTGCCATGTCCAGGTCCCAGTCGATGTGGGTGACCCTGGGCTCGATAACGTTGCCGGCCTCGTCGGTGTACTCGACGCCTGCGGGCGTGAGCTTGGCAAACTGACCGTCCTCGAGCACCACGACATCGCGGGTGGCGTCGATGAGCGCGATCACGTCGGAGGCAACGTAGGAGCCGGTCTCGCCCACACCGACTACGATCGGGGAATCCTTGCGGGCCACGGCGATCACACCGGGCTCGTCAGCGCACACGGCGGCCAGACCATAGGCACCGACCACGTGGGTGCAAGCCTCGCGCACGGAGGCCATCAGGTCGTGCGTCTCGGCATAAGCCTCTTCGATCAGATGCGCGAAGACCTCGGTATCGGTCTCGCTCTTAAAGTGGTGGCCGCGACCCTCCAACTCTTCGCGCAGCTCGGCGAAGTTCTCGATGATGCCGTTGTGGACGATGGCGATACGACCGTCGCAGCTGGTGTGGGGGTGAGCGTTAACGACGGAGGGCTTGCCGTGGGTGGCCCAACGGGTGTGGCCGATACCGCAGGTAGCGTCGCTGTCGATATTGGAAAGCTCGCTCTCCAAGCCCGCGACCTTACCCACGCGGCGGATGACGTCGAGGTGCGCCGCGGCGCCCTCGCCCACCTCGAGCGCGACGCCCGAGGAGTCATAGCCGCGATACTCCATACGCTTGAGGCCCGTGACCAGGATGTTCTTTGCAATATCAGAGCCGGTGTAGCCGACGATTCCGCACATAAGATAAATCCCTTCGTTTGCGTGACTGCAAGACGTCCACGCACAAGGGGCGCTGAGACGTATAACGTTCGAGTATTGTACTCACGCAAACGCAAGCTGATATACCAGAAGTGGTATCTCAACTTAGATACCACTCGATGCACACACGTCCAGCCGGTCCAAACCACCACAAAGGTGCCTGCCCCCTTCGTGGTGGTCGCGCTGGCAATAGCGTTTGCCCAGATAAAACCGGCCAAAATAAACCTGTCCCTTTTTGGTAGGTTTGGGATGCTACAATCTGGCTTGTACTTGAAACGCATCAAAGGGGCCGCTATGGCAAAGGTAAAAATCAGCGACGTCGCGCGCGAGGCCGGGGTTTCGTTGGGCACGGTTTCCAACGCGCTCAACCACCCCGAAAAGCTGCGCCCCGAGACCCTCAAGCTCATCAACGAGACCATCAATCGCCTTGGCTACCTGCCCAACCAAAGCGCCCGTCAGCTCGCGGGCGGCGCCACCAAGTCCTTTGGCCTGGTGCTCCCCCGTCTCGATCACGGCTTTTCGCTCCAAATCGCCAGCGGCGCCCACAACGAGGCCCGCAAGCACGGCTACGACTTGCTCATCGCCAACGCCGATAACGACGATATTCTCGAGGACCATTACCTGCGCTACTTTATGGGCACCCAGATGTCCGGCGTCATGGTTCAGCCCATGGCATCCCCCGACTGGCACCCCGCCATGGCCAAGATGCCCGTGCCGATCGTCCACCTGGACATCCATTGCTCCGAGCCCGGCTACTACGTAGCGGCCGACAACGAGGCCCAGGGTCGCATCATTGCCGAACTTGCTATCGCCCGCGGCGCGCACCATATTGTCGTCGTCGGCCGAGCAGCATTTATGCAGCTCACCCTGCGCGTACTTGGCATTCACAAGGCTCTCGCCCTGCATCCCGATATCAAAATTGAAGTCATTGACGCCGGAGAGTGGAATACCGCAGCCGACGGCTACAGTATTGGTGCTCAGATTGCCGGGCGCCCTGCCGACGAACGCCCCGATTTTGTCGTCGGCCTGACCGACGTGCTGGCCTCGGGCGTTATCTCGGCATTGGTCGACAAAGGCATCTCCGTCCCCGAGCAGGTTCGCGTGGCCGGATGCGACGGCAACCCGCTCGCTTGGAGCGGATCGGTCCCGCTCACTACGGTAGCGCCCCCGGGCTACGAGATTGGCCGCAAGGGTGTCCAACTGCTCATGGAGCAAATCGAGAACAAGGTCCCGACAAAGACCAAGCATATCCACGTCGGCTCTGCAGCGCGCACCGTCACCGCAGCCACCACCGCGGAGGACATCAACCGCCAAGAACTCGTGCGGCCGTTCCTGCTGGAACGCGCCAGCACCCAGGCAAGCAGCCAGACCGACGCCACGGCCATCAACCTCGGCGCGTATCTATAGCACGCCCGCAAGTATGCTAAGTCGCCGCTCAAGCAAAAGAGGCCCGACCATTGCCGGACCCCTTTTGTTTAAGCGCAAACGTAAGCAATTGCTCGTTTCAACGCCGCAATTGTCTAGCGCACGGCCTTGACCGCCGCCGCCAGATCGAACAGCGTATCGAGCACGGCCTCGCAGCCATCCACCACGTCCTGCGGCAGCGGCACGATATCGGGGACGGCAAAGACATGGCAGCCGGCCGTAATGCCCGAGACGCAGCCGTTGCGCGAATCCTCGACCACGGCACATTCCTCGGGAGCAAAGCCCGCGCGCTCGCAGGCGAGCAGATACATCTCGGGGTCGGGCTTGCCGTGCACGACGTCCTCGCCACACGTTACCGTTTCAAACTTGTCAAAGAGGCCAACCATCTTAAGGTTGCGCTCGGCCGTAACGAGGCGCGACGACGTCGCTAGACCAACGTGATAGCCCGCAGCCAGCAGCTCGTCTAGGCACTCGGCGGCGCCGGCCTTAAGTTCCAGTTCGGTCTTGACCATCTCGTCGCGAATCTCCTTGTGGCGACGATAGATCGCCTCGGTGGTTTCGTGGCTGCCATAATGCTTATCGAGGATGTCCATAACATCGGGCAGCGTGCGGCCGATAAACTGATGGATCAGCGCTTCATCAATCGCGAGCCCCAGCTCAGCGGCGCCCGCCTTCCAGGCCTTAATCCCCAAACGCTCGGTATCGACCAGCGTTCCATCCATGTCAAAAATAACAGCCTTGATCATATCGGTCCCCCATCGACTCTCGCTGTCGCATTGCCGCAACTCTACCGCATTTGACAACTTGTATATAACGTATATACCATATTGCACTTTCGTTACATAGCTGGAAGTCTTATGACAAGCAGCTCGGTGGGATTATAGTTTCATCCGAGCTTTAATAACTGTAAGGAACTTTCATGCTTTCAGACACCGCCGCACCCGCAGAGGAGCTTCAGGACAAACTCGCAGCACTCGAGCAGCTGCTTTTGGCATACGGACGCGTCGCCATCGGCTTTTCCGGTGGTGTCGACAGCAGCTTTTTGGCCGCGGTCTGTGCCCGCATCATGCCTACCAATACCCTCCTCGTCCATCTCACCACGCCGCTCATCGGCACGCCCGAACAGACTTCGTTTGAGCAGTCCGTTGATGGACAGGCCAATGAGGGGCCGCATTTTAAGCTCCCCGTGCTCAATCTTTCGGTCGATCAGCTGCAGCTTCCCCAGGTAGCCTGTAACGATGCCAATCGCTGCTACCACTGCAAGCACGCCGGCTTTACCGCCATCGTCAACCACGCCAAGTCGCTCGGCTTTCCCACCGTCATCGATGGCAGCAACGCGAGCGACCGCGGCGATTACCGTCCCGGCATGCGCGCCGCCGAAGAGCTCGGCGTACGCTCCCCTCTCATGGAGGTCGGCTTTACCAAGGACGAAGAGCGCGAACTGCTGCGCGCATGGGGCTATCCCGTTTGGAACCTGCCGGCGGGAGCATGTCTTGCCACGCGCGTTCCCACGGGCGAGGAGCTTACGCGCGAGAAGGTCGATTTAATCCGCGCCTGCGAGGATTACCTGCACGATCTTGATCTGGCACAGGTACGCGCGCGCTTGATCGGCGGCTGCATGCATATCGAGGCCGCACCCGCAGATGTTGCCAAGATTGCCGCCCTCGGCGGTGCCGCCATCGACGACAAGGGCAAGACCCCGCTGCCCGCCGTTATCGAGTCCGCGCTGCGCGAGCTGGGCTGCGACCATATCTCCCCCGAGGTCACCCCCTACATTCACGGTGCCATGAATCAGTAACCTGCCAATAAGGGAAAGGTTTATTTTGGCAGGTTTTATCTGGGGAAATATCGCGAGGCAGTCGCTCCTCTAGCACCCATCTAACTTCGAGAGGCACTAGAGAGGCGACCCGGCTGCATCTACTTCTTCCGATAGCGGCGGTTGCGGCTCGTCGATGAACCCATTACTTCGATGAGCCCTTTATCCGCCATTTTTGGCAGATGGTAGCGGACGGACGAAATTTTGACCCCCGATGCAACCGCTATTTCTCGCGCCGTCATATCCACTTCGGCGCTGAGAGCCTCCAGGATCCTATCCGCCGTCGAAGCTGACGGTTCTCTGCTCATATCGATAATCTCAAACGTGTCTTTGCCACATTTTGACAGGACATGTTTATCCACAAGGTCCCCGCAGATCAGGCGAATGTCATCCGAATCCCACTTCAGGGCCTCTCGTATTTTTTGAACATCGCATACGCACCCATGCTCCCGCATAAACATGAGCATTGTTTCCTCGCGATCCGTCAGCTCGGTGCCCACATGGCTCTGAATCCACGTGCGGTTTTCAGCAAGCTCCGCCCCGTGCCGGGAAAGCAGCACCGTAAACGAATCAGCCTTAGCGATAAATTTCGGCCTTCCAAGCGAACGAGACTCCATCTCGCGAATCATAGCCGGGATACCAGATCCCTGGCTTTCTGCAACGACCCCCTCGGCATGCTCTAACGGCGTCGCCCCCATTAGGCTCATGAGCTTTGGGTTTCGGCAGCGCGATTCCCCGTCTGCAAGATTGTCCACCGTCTTTCCGCCCCAAAGCCCACCGGGGTTTTTGATCTCTATTCTGTCTGGATAGATATCGACACTCACGGCCTGCCCCACAAACATGGGCGAGTATTCTCGATGGATGCAGGCATTTGCCAAGGCCTCGCGCAAAACCTCCTGGGGAACTTCCCAATCCTCCCTTCTGCCAGCGCCTTGCACTATCGTCGCTTTGCGCAAGTTTCGTCCAATCGCGGCAAGGGCATCTTCGATGCAAGCCGGAATCGGGCCATCGCACAACTGGCGGTCAATAAACCGGGGTTGCCCGGGTGCAGATTTTTCCATATCGGAATGAACGGCGACATCGATCATCAGTTTTGGATAGAACTGCTGGGGGTAAATTCCCGCCGACAGAAGCCCCGCGAGCTTCACGGCACCATCCTTTGTAGTGATATTGAGTCTGACCAGCTGCTTTTCCAGCGTATCGGCCCCGCGCAAAACGCGCGGGGTCTGCAGCCGGCGATTTGCGATAATAGACCGCACGACATCTGGATCCAAATCCTCGACCGTTGCCTCCGAAACCACCGTACCGTCTGCATCGCTCGGAAGCAACGCACTCTGCAGCTCATATAGCTCAGCGGGTGACATCTTGATATCTTTATCATCCACGCGCTTGTAGCTACCGTTCTGCACGCCGCGCGCGCCGATATAGCAAGGCTTCGCTTTAAGCTCAAGTTCAAAGATGCGCACCAGAAGCACCTGGAGCCCGTCGACCTCGCCTCGATCAAGCTCGTACCGCGGCGCATGGGCCACCACTGCCGCTGAGCCTCCGTCTCCGATACCCGAAACAAACTGATCGCGCACCCTATCGATAGCAAAGTTAGCCGAAGGAACAAATCCTTCGGCCTCGTTCAGGCCCAAAATAATGAGCCCACCTGCAGTGTTCGCAAAAGCGCTCACTGTCTCCCATACGTCTGCGCTCAATTTATTCGTGCAGGCTTTAACTTCTACCGATGCGTCATCAGTCCCCCGCCTGCGAAGGCGCTCAACAATAAGGCCAAGAGGTTCATCCAGCAGCATTGGCATTCCGTCTCTCTAAAACGATAGATTTATCTCTCTAAAGTATAGTATATCTCTCTAACTTTAGAGAGATAAGCACCTTATTATAGAGAGACATTTAGAGAGATGTATCGAATTCACTGTTAGATTGCCTAATGTTATCTCTTTAACTGGCTTTCTCTTTAGAGAGACATTTAGAGAGACGAGCGCGACCTCTCTAATCAAGGGCACCACTCTTTAAGGTGCACACTTCCTAACCGTACCCTAAGTTGCGGTGAAATAACTCACGATTAGCCTGCCAAAAAGGGACAGGTTTATTTTGGTAGGTTTTATCTGGGGAAACTCCGAATAGCCCCACATGCATAACCGCTGCAGCTCCATATGAGGCAAATGAACCAGCAGCGTTTGCCCCAAAATCTTGAGTATTTGTTCGACAGAACGGCCCCTGCCGGCTCCTGCTAGACTGGTAGATTCCCAACCGTCCATCCAGGAGCCTCAATGTCGCGCAAGCCCGCCTACAAGCAAGCACTTTCCATCGGCACCGCCGTGGTGCTGGGGTTTGCGCTGTTTACGGGATCGCTCGACGGAGCGCCCAAGTTGCTGTCGCCGCAAGGCGATGAGCAGGCGGCGGCTCTGGCCGAAAAACAAAACGAGAGTCCCAGCCGCACCGACGACGAGGCAGACCTGGTCGCTCGGCTCGAATCGGGAACGGCGAGCGCGGCGGACCCTCAAAACAGCCAGGACTCTGGCGATGGCTCCGATTCCGCCGCGACCGACACCGATGACGACGTTTCCGCGGGCAGTGCCGCCACCCCCATCGACGAGGTCGAAAACCCCGACCTCAACCGCGCCCGCGGTGTTTATCTCAGCAGCATTCCCGACTACGCCGGCAACCCCTACGTTGCCCTTCGCGCCGACAGCACGCACCCGCTCGGCACGCCGTCATTCACACTCGATGAATACGATCGCGCCACCGAAGAGGGCTGCTTTAAGAAATTCTCCAAGCTCGACAGCCTGGGTCGCACTCGCAAGGCGCTCGCCTGTGTAGGCCCCGAGTCGCTCGGACAGGGAAAGCGCGGCGATATCTCGCGCATCCATCCTGCCGGTTGGCACCAGCAGCGCTACGACTTTATTCCGGGCCAGAGCCTCTACAACCGCTGCCACCTTATCGCCTGGTCGCTCTGCGGCGAAAACGCCAACCGCAAGAATCTCCTCACCGGCACGCGCTATCTCAACGAGACGGGCATGCTGCCGTTTGAAGAGCAGATTCTCAACTATATTCGCGATACGGGCAACCATGTGCTCTACCGCGTCACGCCTATGTATAACGAAGAGGAACTTGTCTGCCGTGGCATGCGCCTTGAGGCGCAATCGGTCGAGGACCACGGCAAGACCCTCTGCTTCCACGTGTACTGCTACAACCTGCAGCCGCACGTGCAGATCGACTACGCCACCGGCCGCAACCAGGCATCCGGAGACTAGTGCCGACCGCACCGCCCGTAACCCAAAAATGATTCGTTTTCCTCCGTCCCCATGGGATCAAAAAAGGCCGCCCTGGATTACCCAGGGCGGCCTTTTCGTCAGCGTCCACATTGCAGGCAAAACCACACGCTACTTGGCGCGGCCCTCCTCATAGCGCTCGACCAGCTTGGCCTGAACATCGTAGGGAACCTGCTCGTAGCCAGCGGGCTTCATGGTAAAGTCACCCGTGCCGCGCGTGATAGAGCGCAGGCGCGTCGAGTAATCCGTCAGCTCGGCGAGAGGTGCCTGGGCGATGACCACGGTGTCGCCGCGCTCATCGGTCTCCATGCCCGTCACGCGACCGCGCGATGCCGAGATGTCGCCCATCACGGCGCCGGCGTAGCTCTCGGGGATAGTCACCGTGATTTCCTCGATGGGCTCCAGCACCACCGGATCGGCATCGGCGCATGCCTTGCGCAGGCCGATGCGAGCCGCCGCGCGAAACGCCATCTCGTTGGAGTCGACGCTGTGATACGAACCGTCGTACACAGCCACGCGAATGCCCGTAAGCGGGTAGCCGGCAATAATACCGTCCTTCATGGTCTCCTGGACGCCCTTGTCCACGGCGGGAATCAGCGAGCGCGGAATGCGGCCGCCCACGACCTCGTCCACAAACTCATAGCCGTCGCTCGTGCCGTCGGGCCCAATGAGCGGCTCCACGCGCAGCCAGCAGTCGCCGTACTGACCGGCGCCGCCGGTCTGCTTCTTATGGCGGCCCTGGGCACTTGCCGTACGGCGAATGGTCTCGCGATACGGAATGCGGATCGGCACGCTCTTGGCCACGACTTTGGTGCGATCCTCCAAACGGTTGAGCAGCACCGAAACCTGCGCCTCACCCACCGCCGAAATGATGGTCTGGCCGGTCTCCTCGTCACGATCGATGCTCATGGTCGGATCAGCCTTGCACGCCTTCTCGATAAACGTATAGAGCTTCTCTTCGTCGCCACGGCTCTCGGCCTCGATGGCAATGCGGTACTGCGAGTTGGGGAACTTAAACGCCGCCGCCTCGACCTTACCGGTAATGGAGAGTGTGTCACCCGTCTCGGCAGCCAGCTTGGGCGCCACGATGATGTCACCGGCATAGGCGTGACCGACCTCGGTCATGTCACGGCCGCACATCACATACAGGTGGGCCAGACGATCGCTCTTGCGGGTACGCGCGTTGATCAGCTCAAGACCCGGCTCAAGCGTACCCGTCAGCACCTTGATAAAGCTGATGCGACCCTGCTGCGGATCGGCCAGCGTCTTAAACACAAACGCCACCGGACGGTCATCGTCGCTCGAAATCTTGAGCGAATCACCGTCGATGAGCGGCATCTCGCCGTAGTCCGTCGGCGCCGGGAAGTATGTGGCGATGTCGTCCATCAGCGAGTTGACGCCCTGCTCCTTAATGCAATCGCCCGCAAAGACCGGCACAAAGATGCGCTCGGCGATCGCCTTCGACAGCAGGCCTTCAAGCTCCTCCTGCGTCAGCGTCTCCTCGCCTTCCAGGTACTTCATCATCAGCTCATCGTCAGCCTCGGCCACCAGCTCGCACAGATGGTCATGGGCTTCCTCGGCCTGGGCACGATACTCCTCGGGAATCTCCGACTCAACGGCTTCGGTGCCGTTGCAATGGCGCGCCTTCATGCGCACCAGGTCGATGATGCCGTCAAAGTCCTCGCCCTCGCCCCAGGGAAGGGTCACGGCGCCCAGGCGCGTGCCAAAGCGCTCCTGCAGCAGGCCCATCGTGGTCGCAAAGCTGGCCTCGGAGCGCGACAGGCGGTTTACGAACACCGCACGCGCCAGGCGCAGGTCCTCGGCGGCATACCAGAGCTTAACCGTCGTAGGCTGCGGGCCGGCCTCGGCGTCGACCACAAACAGAGCCGTCTCGCAAACACTCATCGCGGCAAAGGCGTCGCCGATAAAATCGGGGTAGCACGGGGCATCGAGCACATTGATGCGCGCGCCCTTCCAGTCGATCGGCGCAATGGTCGTCGAGATGGAAAACGCACGCTTAACCTCTTCGGGGTCATAGTCGAGCGTGGGCTTGGTGCCGTCGTGGCCGCCCAGGCGGGCGGTCTTGCCGGAAAGGTGGAGCATGGCCTCGGCGAGTGAAGTCTTGCCCACCCCGCCTTGGCCTACGAGCACCACGTTCCTTACGTTACCGGTCTTGGGAGCACCCATGATGACCTCCTTGCAGGGCCGCGCGCAATGCGCGACGCCAACGGGGAGAGTTCGCGGTCGGTGCCATCCCGGGAGCAGCATGGTCGGCAGCCGAGCCGACTCACCCTCCAAATGTCCTATGCCACCACCCTACCCTCACGGGCGACCGTCCATGCACACCTTTCGGCACACGTATGAATACAGGCGGCGAGAGGAAGAGACAAGCTTGTGAGGCGATTATTGAACCCCGCCGATGCAAACAAAAAGCCGCCACAGACCGTAAGACCTGCGGCGGCTTCGCCTCAATTAATAGTTGAGCAAATACCTGAGCCTATCCCTCGATACGGCTCAAAAACTCACGCGTGCGCTGCTCGCGTGGATGGTCGATAACCTGCTCGGCGGGCCCCTCCTCGACAATACGACCGCCGTCCATAAAGACCACGCGATCGGCAACATCGCGCGCAAACTGCATTGCGTGGGTCACGATCACCATCGTCATATTCTGCGCCGCAAGGTCTTTAATGACACGCAGCACCTCGGCCGTCAGCTCGGGATCGAGTGCCGAGGTCGGCTCGTCAAAGAACAGGATCTCCGGGTCGAGCGCTAGGGCGCGGGCAATACTCACGCGCTGTTGCTGACCGCCCGAAAGCTCACAAGGAACCTTGTTCTCGTTGCCCGTAAGCCCCATCTGCGCGATCAACTCGCATGCACGTGCCTCTGCCTGCTCGCGCGGGCGCTTAAGAACGCGGATCGGCGCATCGGTGATGTTTTTCATCACGGTATAGTGCGGGAACAGATTGTAGTTCTGAAACACCAGGCCAAATCGCGAGCGCGCCTGCCTGGGCACATCGCCCTTCGCATAGACCGCGCCCGAACCCGCATCCGTCGCAACGGCAAGGTCGCCAAACGAGAGCGAGCCTCCGTCGAGCGTCTCGAGCAGCGTGGCACACCGCAGCAGCGTGGACTTGCCGCCACCCGAAGGCCCGATAATCGCCACGACCTCTCCACGCTTTACCTCGAGCGAGATATCCTTGAGCACCTCATTGCCGCCAAACGCCTTACGTGCGTTTTCGATTTTCATCACTGAGTTAGTCATGATAATAGTCCAGCTTCTTTTCGGCGGCGCCCAGCAGCATCTCGACCACAAAGTTAAAGACCCAGTAGATCAACGCCGCAATCGCAAACGGCACCATGCTCACTTGCGAGGCGACCAGCGCCTTGGCCGTCGAGAACATCTCCCCCACGCCAATGGCAAACGCCAGCGACGTGTCCTTGACCAGCGTGATGATCTCGTTGCCCATCGCCGGCAGAATACGCTTGGCAACCTGCGGCATCACAATGTACAAAAACGTCTGCAGGCGCGAGTAGCCCAGCACCTCGGCGGCCTCGTATTGACCGCGCGGAATGGACTGCAGGCCCGAGCGATAGATCTCGGCAAAGTAACCGGCGTAGTTGATGATGAACGCTACGACGCACGCCGTCCACTTGGAATCGGGCGTGAGCGAAATGCCAAACACGTAGTACGGGGCAAAGTAGATGGCAAACATCTGCAGCATGAGCGGCGTACCGCGCATGACCGAGATATAGATGCGCGCAATCCAGCGAAGCGGCGCGATTTTGCTCATGCGCATAAACGCCACGGGGATTCCCAGCGGAATCGACCCCAGCAGCGTCAGCACAAACAGCTGCAAACTGACCAAGAATCCCTGGCCGAGCATCTGCATCATGACCTGAATAGACATTACTTGAGCACCCAATTATCGAAAGATAGACCATAGCTTGAATACTTGTCGCACAGGTCCTTGACCGTGCCGTCCTCATAGAGCGCCTTGAGCGACTCGGTCACGGCGGCGGCCGACTTGGTGTCGCCCTTCTTAAAGCCGACGGCGTAGTGCTCGCTGGACAGCGGCTCATCAAGCTGCGTATAGGCATCGGGCTTGGCGGCAAGCTGATACTGGGCAATCGAAAGGTCGCAAGCCACGGCATCGACCGCGCCGCTCTCGAGCTGCATAAAGGCCGTGTTGTACTCGCCGATCGTGTCGAGCGTGGCAAACGTCGCCGCCAGATCCTTCTGGTCACCCTCGAGCACATCCTGCGCAGCGGAATCGGTCTGCGTAATCACGGTCTTGCCGGCAAGATCGTCCCAGCTCTTGATGCCCGCATCCTTCTTTACCACCAGCACCTGCTCGTTGAGCATGTACGGCTCGGAGAACGTGTAGTCGTCCTCGCGACCCTCCATGGTAAAGCCGTTCCAGATGCAGTTGATGGCACCCGAGTTGAGCAGCGTATCCTTGGCATCCCAGTCGATAGCCTCGTATTTGACCTCCCAGCCCTGCTTATCGGCAACAGCCTTGGCCAGATCGAGATCAAAGCCGGTGTACTCGCCATCGTCGCCCACAAAGCCGTACGGAGGATAGGACTTATCAAAGCCCACCACGAGCTTCTTGGACTCCGCAGCGCCCTTCACGTCCTTGGCTGCAGCAGAACCGGCAGCGGAACCCTTGCCGGCACCACCGCCGCAACCGACAAGACCAAGGCCAAGCACCGTGGCGAGCGAGCCGGCTAGACCAACAAACTGACGACGAGACATATCGGTGTTCATGGTATCCCCCCTTGATGGCACTTTAGTTAAGTAAAGTGAGTCGTGTAACGTTCAGAATCATACACTTTACCTTGATAGAGTACAAGGGATAGGTTGCCCGCCGGGTGCCGGGGCAGGGGTTAAGTTTGCTGCTCTACAGTCCT
>DBFABM010000062.1:0-3209 GCA_048194085.1 Collinsella aerofaciens | reverse complement strand
TGATCGGCCAAATTCGCGACGGCGAGAACGGGATCGTCAACTTCTTCGGCCGTCTGTTTAGCGGCCGCTAATATGTATTCGACTGTCGCATCCGCGGCAGGCATAAGGAGGAACCATGGCTTTTAATACGAAGGTCGATGTGGCCGATACCGAGCTCGAGGCAGACGAGACCGTCACCGCCGAGGCCGAGGACGTAACGCTCGAGGATGAGGCGCTCGTCGAGGCCGAGTCCGCCGATGATGCGGACGAGGATGATGAGGAAACAGACGAGTCCGAGGACTCGCTGACCTATTCCAACGGTGTGATCGAAAAGATCGTTGCTATGGCCACTCGCGAGGTTCCACACGTTCTGGGCATGAAGGGTAACCTCATGCATTTTGTGCAGGAGCAGTTTGGTGCCGAGAATCTGACCAAGGGCGTGACGGTCGAGGTCACCGATGACAATCGCGTGGTCGTCAACATCTCCGTCATCATCGAGTACGGCGCCTATGCGCCCGCGATCTTCGACGATGTCAAGGCACGTGTCACCGAGCGCCTTGCCGCGATGACCGGCCTTGAGGTGGCGGGCGTCAATCTGCGTATCGAGGACGTCATCACCCCCGAGGAGTACGAGCACCGCACCAGCCAGCACGAGTAACCTTCCAAAAAGAGACAGGTCTGTTTTGGCAGGTTTTATCTGCGAAAACGTTAAACGGCCGACCGCGCAAGCAAAAGCGTGGCCGGCCGTTATTTGTATGCCCCCCGATGTAGGCATACCGCTCGTCTAACTAGGGGTTGCAATCGTCGCGTTCCGCGTTACCCTAATGGGCGCATTGTTTCCAAATTGTTAACGAGGGGTTGCCGTAATGGCTGACGAGCACGAAACAGAAAGCAAGGCATGGGCGATTGAGGCCGCCGCGGCAGAGGCGGCATCGCGTGCTGCCGAAGAGGTGCATCGTCCTCCCGTGGTGCCGATGGAGCGCGTGGTTGATCGCACCGATATCGAGCGCGGCGAGCGTGCCGGCCAAAAGCGCAGCCAGGAGCCGGGTTTCCCGCGCTTTTTTGCCGAGCTCAATCTGGGCCTGATTCTTACGGCCTTTGCCATCGTTGCGTTTAAAACCCCTAATCACTTTGCTTTTGGCGGCACCTCGGGCGTGTCGGTCATTCTGTCCACGCTGTTCCCGACCCTGCCCGTCGGCGTCTTTATGTGGATTATCAACGCGGTTCTCGTCGTTTTGGGCTTTATCTTTTTGGAGCGCAAGGCGATTCTTTGGAGTGTCTTCGCCTCGTTTGCGCTGTCCGCCTATGTTTCGCTGTTTGAGCTCTTTATTCCGACCGATGTCTCGATGACGGGCGATATGTGGCTCGACCTGTGCTTTGCCGTCATCTTGCCGGCGCTCGGCAGCGCTATTGTCTTTGACATCGGCGCCTCGACGGGTGGCACGGACATTCTTGCCATGATCCTCAAGCGCCGCACCACGCTCGAGATTGGCCGCGCCCTGCTGCTGGTCGATATCGGTATCGTGACCATCGCGGCCTTTTTGTATGGCCCGCGTGTCGGTCTGTATTGCGTGCTCGGCCTGTTTGCCAAGACGCTTGTGGTCGACAAGGCCATCGAGAGCATCCATCTTCGTAAGGTCTGCACGGTCATTTGCTCCGAACCCCTTAAGGTCGAGGAGTTTATCGTCAAGCATCTCAACCGCACGGCGACCATCAGCCGCGGCTACGGTGCCTTCTCGGGCAAGTGCGTGACGGTGATCATGAGCGTGCTGAGCCGTCGCGAGGCCGTGCAACTGCGCCGCTATGCGCGCGAAGTCGATCCGGGTGCCTTTATCACGATCGTCGACAGCTCCGAGATTGTCGGCAAGGGCTTCCGCGGAACGAACTAGCACAGACGTATTCAACGAACCGCCTGCTGGCGCCGTGTATCTTGCAAATCGGTCATCTTTGAGTATTTGACCCCACATTGGGCAATAATGATGCTAAAGACATCGTTTGCGATCCAATTGATTTGTTCAAGATACGAAGGGATGATTCTATGTTCTGCTCGCAGTGTGGCGCCCCCATGGGCGATAACGACAAGTTCTGCGGCGTGTGTGGTGCTCCTAATGCCGGTGCCGCTGGCCCCGCTCCCCAGGGACAGCCTCAGCCCCAGCAGTTTGTTCCGCAACCGCCCGTGGCGAATGCGTCCAAGGGCTGTGTGGCTCAGGCGTTCCAAGATATGACTAAGACTCCGGGCGTGCTTCAGCGTGTATGCCAAATCGCGTTTTTGCCGGCGCTGATTTGCGTTGTGTCGGTGCTCGTGTTGTTTATTCCCGTTATTGGCGGCATTGCGGCTGCCATCGGCTTTTTGGCAGCTTGCATTGCGAGCGTGTGCGGTTCGGGCTTTGGTATCGAGTGGGGTCGCGATCTGTCGCTTAAGATCGATGACGGCATGGATCGTCCGCTGATGCGTTCCACGTCGTTTGGTCTCGGAGTCTTTTCGAGCGTTATTTCGGTCGTGCTCGAGGTTATCGCTGCCATTCCCGTTATCGGTGTAGTGCTTTCGCTGGTGGAGGGCGTGGTAATTGGCGCTGCGGGCTCGTATTCTTATTACGGCTCTTATGCGCTCGAGGCTGCGCTGTTTGGCTCGCTTGGCCTGCTTGTCCTGGCGCTAATTGCCTCGGCGATTCTGGGTGTCTTCTTTAAGATGTTCGCCGACATCGCCGTGATGCACTTTGCGGTGACCGGGCGTGTCGAGAGCGCGTTTTCGCTCGATAAGGTCTGGGCGGCGTTTAAGCACAACAAGACCAAGCTGTTATGTGCTTCGTTCCTTCCCGAGTTTTTGACGGGCCTGGTCGCCAACGTTGTCACATGGATCTTGACGGTCGTCTTTGGCGCCATTGCCTCTGTCGGTATGTATAGCTACTACTATCGTCCTACGGGTATTGAGGCAATTGTTACCGGCGGTGGCGTCACGCTCGCGCTGTTCTTGGTGCTGGTCGCTTTCGTCACCGTATTTCTTACGGTCTTTGGCAAGATGCTCAAGCACCGTGCCGTTGGCTATTGGGCCGCACGCTATGCAAGCGAGTGGGCCGATGAGGATAAGGACGACGTCCTGACTTTTGTGTTGCCCTTCGAGAAGAAGTCCACCCCTTCGGGTTACGGTGCTCCGGATGCTTCGCCGGCACCTGCACCCGCTCCCGCGACCGAGCCTGAGCCGGCGCCCGAGCCTGAACCGGCGCCCGAGT
>DBFABM010000059.1:0-58551 GCA_048194085.1 Collinsella aerofaciens | reverse complement strand
GCTTGAGAGCACGCACCTATTCCTCGGTAGCTCAATGGTAGAGCACGCGGCTGTTAACCGCGCTGTTGTAGGTTCGAGTCCTACCCGGGGAGCCAGAATTTCTCAGCCCATTTCGCTGGGCTTTTAAATTCCTCGGTAGCTCAATGGTAGAGCACGCGGCTGTTAACCGCGCTGTTGTAGGTTCGAGTCCTACCCGGGGAGCCAGGTTGTAAGACCCGTCGCTTATGCGGCGGGTTTTTTCATGCCGCGATCGCCGGTGGCGAACGTTACCGTATCAACATTTCGTGTCGAGGATGTAATCGCGAACCCCGTGGCCTTAACATGGCGCGGTCGTTGTAAAATGTTGGAATGATTGCTCCCGCGACATGGTGCCGCGAGCACCAGAAAAGGAGATTCTTGTGTCTGAGACCATTAACGGCAGCCTGAGCGTCTCGAACGACGTTATTGCCGATATTGCCGGTTATGCCGCAATGACGTGCTACGGCGTCGTCGGTATGGCCGAACAGCTGCAGGGCGCCGAGAGCGTGCGCCTGCTTGCCGGCCAGCGCCTCCGCAAGGGCGTGCTTGTTTCCGCCGACGAGAACGGCCTTACGGTCGACCTTCACGTTGTGCTCGAGAACGGCGTCAACATGAAGTCCGTCTGCCACAATCTTTCGAGCTCCGTCGCCTTCACCCTGCAGGAGATCGCCCAAATCGATCCCGCCAGCCTTAAGATCGGCATTCACATCGACGCGCTCAAGAGCCGTCTGAACTAGTATCCGAATACGGAGATTTCACCACTCATGATTGCAAAGACCATTCGCACCTGTTTTCCGATCGCTGCGGCTGCCGTTTCCGAAAAGGCCGAGGAGATCAACAAGCTCAACGTCTTCCCCGTACCCGACGGTGACACCGGCACCAACATGTCGCTCACGCTCGCCTCGGTGACCAAGGAGCTTTCCGCCCTTCCCGCCGATGCCGACATGGAGGCCATTGCTGGCGCCATCACCCACGGCTCCCTGATGGGTGCTCGCGGCAACTCCGGCGTCATCACCTCGCAGATCCTGCGCGGCGTGGCCGAGGGCCTTGTCTCTGCCGATGAGCCTATTACGTCCGCCAATATCGCCTTCGCCTTCCGTCGCGCCGTCAAGGTTGCCTTCCAGGCTGTTCGTAAGCCCATCGAGGGCACGATCCTCACGGTCCTGCGTGATGTTTCGACGAAGGCAGACGAGTGCGAGAAGAAGAAGTTCTCTGCCGAGGATGCGCTCGATGCCATCGTCGTCGAGGCCTACCAGTCCGTCGCCCGCACGCCCGACCTGCTGCCCGTCCTCAAGGAGAACGGCGTGGTCGACTCCGGCGCCTTTGGCTTTGCCATCTTCCTTGAGAACTTTGTTGCCGCCGCCCTTGGCCGCAGCACCGTGGTCGAGGATTTCTCCGCTACGTTTGATTCCGCCGGCTCTGCTCGCGACGCCGCTCTTGGCCGTGTTGAGATCGAGGCCAACGACGACTGGGAGGGCTCGGAGTTCCGCTACTGCAACGAGTTCCTCTTTAAGGCCGACGCCCCCTTTGACGAGGACGAGTGCCTGAAGTTCCTGGGCTCCATGGGCGACTGCGAGCTGCTCGTTGGTGCCTATCCCGACTACAAGATCCACGTGCACTCCAACACCCCCAACCTGGTGCTCGAGCACATGCTTCAGCTTGGTCAGATCTACGAGGTCTTTATCCATAACATGGAGATGGAGGCCCACGACCGCACCGCTAAGATCCACGAGGACCAGGAGAAGGCCGCCGAGCCCGCGAAGGCCCTGGGCTTTGTCGCCGTTGCCGCCGGTTCCGGCGAGGCCGACATCCTCAAGTCCCTCGGCGTCGATGTGATCGTGTCGGGTGGCCAGACCATGAACCCCTCGACTGCCGACCTGCTGGGCGCGGTGGACCAGGTTAACGCGACCTCGGTCATCATCCTTCCCAATAACGGCAACATCCGCATGGCTGCCGAGGCCGCTGCCTCCGCCTGCACCGACAAGAAGGTCGCCGTCGTTCCCACCAAGACCGTCCCGCAGGCCTTCTCCGCGCTGTTCGCGGTCCTGCCCGATTCCGAGCTCGAGGACGCCGTTGCCGCCATGGTCGACGCCATCAGCGAGGTCCGCGATGGCGAGGTCACCCGCGCCGTGCGCGATTCCAGCGCCTCCGACGGCTCGCCGATTCACTCCGGTGACGTCATGGGCATCATCGCCGGTTCCATCGACGTGGTCGGCTCCGACGTGAAGCAGGTCACGCTCGACTGCATCAACCGCATGCAGAAGGAAGAGGAGGGCGACGCGCTGACGATTCTGGCCGGCGAGGAGCTGTCCGACGAGGCCTTCCAGGAGATCGTCGACGCTATCGAGGAGACTCAGCCCGATCTGGAGATCGACGCCCATCGTGGCGAGCAGCCGCTCTATCCCGTGATCTTCTCGATCGAGTAGGCTCTGCCCATGTCCGAGCTGTGCTCCGTGCCGCGCGTCTCGGAGCGTTTTGCCCAGAGCAATGCGCTCGACGAGGACATCGCGCGACTCAAATATGTTTCGGGTAAACGTGAGGAGGCCCTTCGCCGTCTGGGAATTCGGACGGTGGGGGACCTCCTTCTCCATATTCCTCATCGCTACCTGGATTTCACTCGCTCGTGGTCCATCGAGATGGCGCCCATCGGTACCGTGTGCACCATCATCTCCACGGTCGATCGTATTGTCCAAAAGCAGCCCCGTCCGCGTATGCAGGTGACCGAGGTCTCGCTCGTGGACGAGACGGGCGTGCTGCAGGTTGCCTTTTTCCGTCAGCCTTGGATTGCCCAACAGCTTAAGCAGGGCGACCGCCTGGCCGTGATGGGCAAGGTCGAGTTTGCCTACGGTTTTAAGCAGATGGCCTCGCCCCACTTTGAAAAGCTCGAGGACGGGCGCGCCGCGGGTACCATTTTGCCGGTCCACTACGTAAGTGACGGCGTGAGTCAGGCATGGATGCGCCGTATCGTGAGCGGTGCGCTCGAAGTGGTCGCCAATCCGTTCGATCCCATTCCCGCGCCGCTGCGCGCAAAGCGGAAGCTCATGAGCAATGCCCGTGCGCTGCGCTCGATCCACTTTCCCTCGAGCATGGCCGAGCGCGACATCGCACGCCGGCGTCTTGCCTACGAGGAGTGTCTCTGCCTGCAGCTCGCGCTGCGTCTGCGCAACGATGGCGGTATGGTCGACGTAGTGCCTTATGCGCATGACGCGGGCGAGCATTTGGCTGCGCTCAAACAGGCCCTGCCGTTTTCGCTGAGCGATGAGCAGGAGGCTGCATTTCAAGACATCCTGCATGACATGTGCGATGGCGGTCGTGTGATGAACCGTCTGCTGCTGGGTGACGTCGGTACCGGTAAGACCGCCGTTGCCGCCTGCGCGTTGGCGGTTGCGGCCGATAGCGGCACCCAGGCGTGCGTCATGGCGCCCACGGGCGTGCTGGCGCGTCAATATGCCGATAAGACCGGCCCCTTGCTCTCGCAGGCTGGCATGACCTGGGCGCTCCTGACGGGCGCCACGCCGGCGGCCGAGCGTGAACAGATTCATGCTCGGCTCCAGTCTGGCGAGCTCGACGTGCTCTTTGGTACCCATGCGGTACTTTCGGAGAACGTCACGTTCAGGCATTTGTCGCTTGTGGTGATCGATGAGCAGCACCGCTTTGGCGTGGGTCAGCGTAACGCCCTGCGCGCAAAAGGCCCGGGTGCCGACTTGCTGGTCATGACTGCCACGCCGATCCCGCGCACGCTGGCGCTTTCGGTGTACGGCGACCTGGACACGAGTATCATCCGCCATCGTCCCGTTCCGGGTGCCGGCGTGACGACGCGCGTCCTCACCGAGTCGAGTCGCGACCTGGCCTATGGCGCCATTCGCGAGGCGCACGAAAAGGGGCAGCAAGCCTACGTGATCTGTCCGCTCGTGGAGCCAAGCGATTCGGCCGATGAGCTCGAAGACGTACCCGGCATCGCTCGCGACGACGAAGGCCGCGTGACCGTGCCCGTGCCGTTGCATGACACGGCGACCGAGCTCGATCGCCTTCGTCTGGCATTACCGGGGCTTACTATCGAACGTCTTCATGGCCGCATGCCGGCGGGGGAGAAGGACCGGGTCATCGATGCCTTTAAGCGTGGCGAGATCGATGTGCTCGTCTCAACCACGGTGGTCGAGGTGGGCGTTGATGTGCCCAACGCCACCGTTATGGTCATCGAGAATGGCGAGCGCTTTGGTTTGGCGGCCTTGCACCAGCTTCGCGGGCGCGTAGGCCGCGGCAGCGTGTCGGGAACGTGTCTGGTCATGACGCACTCCAAGGGGAACGGCGGCGCGTCGGCGGCACAAGACCGCCTCCAGTCGCTCGAGAAGACCTCGGACGGCTTTACGCTCGCCCAGATGGACCTGCGTCTGCGCCACGAGGGTGAAATCCTGGGTTACCGCCAGCATGGCGGCGTGACCTTGCGCTTTGTTGACCTCGATGCCGACGAGGAATTGATCGAATGGGCCCATTTGGACGCGGTCGAGCTCTTGCGGTATGCTAGCAACCTTGACTCCGTGGCGACGCGTCCTCTGCGCGATGCGGTCGCCATGCGGTATCGACACATCTTTAAGGAGGTCAGCGGAGGATGAGAATCATCGGCGGCGAATGGCGCGGTCGTAAGATCGAGGAGCCCCGTGGTCGCGATGTCACCCGCCCCACGACCGATCGCGTGCGCGAGGCGTGCGCATCTATGGTCATGTCGGCATTCGACTTCGATCTGGACGAGGTCCGCGTGCTGGATGCCTTTGGCGGCTCCGGCGCCTTGGGCATTGAGATGCTCTCGCGTGGCGCCCGCTCGCTCACCACGTTCGAGATCGATCGCAACGCTGCTCGTCTGATTACCAAGAATATCGAGTCGCTCTGCCGTGACCGTGCGCGTTGGCGTGTGGTGACGGGTGACGTGCTGGCGAGCGCTTCGCGCGGGCGCGTGCCGGGCGGTCCCTTTGACCTGGTCCTGCTCGACCCGCCCTATGCTTTTGGCGCCGAGCCGGTCGAGGAGCTGCTGCAAAACCTAGCTCAGCAAGGCTTGCTGACGCAGGGTGCCTACGCGCTCTTTGAGCACGCCGCGGCCGATACGGGTGCTCACCCGACCGGTTTTGAGACCGTGCGAGAGAAGCGCTACGGCATAACCTCGGTTGACTTGCTGCGCTGGGCGGCCACGAATGAGGCCGACAACGCCGACGACAGCGACAATGACGAGGATGCGCCTTTGGAGGACGCCCATGAATGACACCATCAACCGCGTGATTGTCCCGGGCACCTTCGATCCCATCACGTTTGGCCATATCGACGTCATCCGCCGCGCCCGCCGCATCTTTCCCAGCGTGATCGTGGCCGTTGCCGAGTCGCAGGGCAAAAACGGCGTCGGCACCACGTTTATGCTCAACGAGCGCGTGGCGCTGGCCCGTGAGGCGCTCGGTGATATTGACGGCGTCGAGGTGCTGCCCTTCACCGGGCTCTTGGTCGATTTTGCCCGCGAACAGGGAGCAGGAGCCGTGGTCAAGGGCCTGCGTGCCATGACCGACTTTGAGTACGAGCTGCAGCAGGCAGACCTCAACTACCGCCTGGATAGCGAGCTCGAGTCCATCTTTGTCATGAGTGCGCCGCAGTACGGTTATATCTCGAGCTCGGTGGTTCGCCAGATTGCCTCGCTCGGTAGCGACGTCTCTAATTTTGTTCCGTCCAATGTGGTCAAGGCGCTCAAACATCGCTTTTCGTGACGTTTTTTAATGCCTGGTGGCATGTGGTAAACTAACACGATGATATGTTACCTATGAAAGGAGACCGGATGCCGGGCGAGAGTTTTCCTGGCGACAGGATCGTGAGTCTTGTCGACGAGCTCGAGGGGCTCATCGAAGAGGCTAAGACGCCGTTCGGCAAGAACGCCCAGATGAAGGTTATCGATGCCGACGTCTTCTTTAACATCCTCGACGAGATCCGCATGAGCTATCCCGAGGAATGGCAGAAGTCCCGCCGTATCCTCAAGGAGCGCGAGGAGCTTATGGCTTCCGCCGCCGCTCAGGCCGATTCCATCATCGCCGATGCTCAGCAGCAGGCGCTCACCATTGCCGGTGAGCAGGAGATCGTCCGCTTAGCGCAGCAGCAGGCCGATGATATCCGCGACCGTGCCCAGCAGTATGAGCGCGAGACGCGCTATGCCGCCGAGGACTACGCCGAGCAGGTCTTTACGCACCTCGAGGAGAACCTTAAGAGCCTGACCGGCACGGTGACTCGTTGCCGTCAGCAGCTCAACGAGGGTGCCGCCCAGCAGAATGGTCAGTGGTAATGGCTGAGTTCCCGAGCGTTACCGTCGATCTTTCCGAGCAACTCGAGTTTCCCGGAGACTCGTATCCGCTGACTGGCAAGGTCGATGTCGCTACCTATACGGTGGGCGAGAAGGAGTACCAGCTGCAGGACGGCATTGACTACGACGTGGTCTTTACCAATGCCGGCACCGGTGTTCTGCTTACGGGCATGGTCCGCGCGCACGCAACCGGTGAGTGCGACCGCTGCCTGGAGCCCGCTTCGTTTGATATCGCCGGTGAGATTGAGGAATTCTATCTCTTTAACGAGCCCGAGGACCCCGAGGCCTATGAGGACGGCTACGAGTTACTGAGCGAGGATCGCATCGTCGATTTGGGCGAGCCCATCAACGACGCGGTCGTCATGGACACGCCGTTCGTTGTCCTGTGCAAGCCCGATTGTCGCGGCCTATGCCCCACTTGCGGCATCAATCTCAACGTCGAGCAATGCGATTGCGCCGCTCAAGCAGAGGCCGAATGGGCCGCTGCCACGGAAAATCCATTTGCAGCATTGAAGAATCTCAAGCTTGACGAGTAAAACTGTGGTAGTATCGCTACTTGCGCGTAATCGCCACACTGGATAGTTCATAAGGAAGGTCACTATGCCCGTACCTAAACAAAAGCAGGGTCGTATCCGCACTCACACCCGCCGTTCCGCCAACATGAAGATCTCGGCTGCGGCTCAGTCCACGTGCCCCCGTTGCGGCGCTGTCAAGCTCCCGCATCACGTGTGCCCCAGCTGCGGTTTCTACAAGGACCGCGAGGTTATCGTTACCGAGTAACTGTATACTCTGGATGCGATGCCGTTCCAACTGGAACCACAATGGCCGGCTCAATGAGTCGGCCATTTTTGTATAAGGAGCATGTATATGAGTAACGTTCGCGTTTGTGTAGACGTTGTGGGTGGAGACGAGAAGCCTCAGGTTGTCCTCGACGGTATCGAGGCGGCACTTGCGGCGGATTCCGATATCGAGGTCTTGGCCGTCGGTCCCGCAGAGATCGTGAACCCCTTTGCCGCGGCTCACGCTCGCGTTGAGGCCTTGGAGGCGCCCGATGTCATCGCCATGGATGACGATCCCATTCGAGCCGTGATGACTAAGCGTAAGTCCTCGATCGTACTTGCCTGCCGCGCTATCAAGAAGGGTAACGCGGACGCGTTCTTCTCTGCCGGCTCCACCGGCGCCATGACCGCTGCCGCTACCGCCTACGTGACGCCATTTAGGTATCAGGCCGAGGGCAAGAAGCAGCCGGTGCGTCCGTGCCTCACCAATGCACTGCCCAACCGCGCCGGCGGCCTGACGGTCCTGTGCGACATGGGCGCCAACCCCGATGTCGAGGTCGACGACATGGTGCGTTTTGCCCAGATGGGTAGCGCCTATGCGCGCGTCGTCTTGGGCATTGAGCATCCCCGCGTCGGTCTGCTCGGCAACGGCACCGAGGATGAGAAGGGCTCCAACTTTACCAAGGCGTGCTTCCCTGCCATGAAGGCCGCCGTTCCCGGCTTTGTGGGCAACTGCGAGGGTACCGACCTGACCTCGGGTAACTTTGACGTCGTCGTTGCCGATGGCATGTCGGGCAACATCGCGCTCAAGGCGACCGAGGGCGCCGCCAAGTTTTTGCTGCAAGAGCTCAAGGGTGCCTTTATGGCTTCGCTGGGCACCAAGATCGCCGCGCTGCTCATCAAAAAGCAGATGCGCGAGATCAAGGCAAAGCTCTCGGGCGATGCTAAGGGCGGCGCCATTCTGCTGGGCCTGCGTGGCGTGGTCCTGATTGGCCACGGTGCCACCTCGGTCGAGGCCGTCAAAAACGGTACGCTCGCCGCGGCGGAGGCCGTGCGCGCCGGGCTGGTCGAGAACGTCGCCAACTCTATGGACGGCATCGTTTTGTAGGAGCGAGTTAGAGCGCTGTTATGTGCCTCGCGGCCTTCGTCGTGGGGTAGAATCAAAACCGTGTCTTGGCGCTGCGCTTGCGGCGCCAGCTCGTTGATGTTCACGCAATATGAGAGGAAGCGCTATGGACCGCTCCGAAATCTTCGATAAGATCGCCGAAGTCGCCGCTGACGTTCTGGGCGTCGATGTCGCTGACATTAGCGACGAGACTACCTTTGACGATCTCGATGCCGATTCGCTCGAGCGTCTGCAGCTGGTGACGGCCATCGAGGACGAGTTCGACCTCGAGATCGATGACGAGACCCTGCTGTCGCTCAACTCTGTCGCCGACGCTGTCGACGCTATTGAAAACGCCAAGGAGGCCTAAGTCTTGGCTTTATCTCAACGACTCGCGCGCGCCCAGGAAATCCTGGGCCACGAGTTCAATAACAAGGTGCTGCTGCGCGCGGCGCTCACGCACCCTTCTGCCGTGGAAGGTCAGCCCGTCTCGGCGAGCTATGAGCGCCTTGAGTTTTTGGGCGATTCCATTTTGGGCGCCGTGGTTGCCCGCTCGCTCTTTGAGTCCTATCCGGAGTTTGACGAGGGCAAGCTTACGCGCCTGAAGGTGTCGCTCGTCTCGGGCGCCACGCTGTCCGAGGTGTCCCATGAGCTGGGCATCGACGACATCATCATCTTTGGTGCCTCCGAGACCGGCACGGGCGCGCGCGGCCTGCATTCGGCGCTCGAGAACGTCTACGAGTCACTCGTGGGCGCCCTGTATCTGGATGCCGGCTGGGACGCTGCGGCGGAGTTTATCCACCGTACACTCAAGCCGCACCTGGCTTCCGAGCGTGCCGAGCACCCCGCGAACCCCAAGTCGTTCTTGCAGGAGTGTGTGCAGGCAGACGGCCACGAGCCTCCCGCGTATAAGCTGGTTGGCTCCGAGGGCCCCGCGCATGCGCCCACCTTTACCGCTGTGGTGCTCATCGACGGCATCCGCCAGGGCCGCGGTACCGGTTCCTCCAAGAAGGAAGCCGAGGGAGCCGCTGCACTCGAGGCGCTCGACCGCATGGGCTACACCACCAACGGCGTGATTCTGAACAAGAAGCCTGTTTAAGCGAGGAACCGTGTATCTCAAGTCCCTCACGCTCAAAGGGTTCAAGTCGTTTGCCGACCGCGCCCATATGACGTTTGAGCCGGGCCTGACCGTCATCGTCGGTCCCAACGGCTCGGGAAAATCGAACATCTCCGACTCGATTCTGTGGGTTCTGGGCGAGCAGAGCGCCAAGCAGCTGCGCGGCCAGGCCATGGAAGACGTCATCTTCTCGGGCTCGTCGGCGCGCAAGCCGGTAGGCGTGGCCGAGGTCACGCTGGTTCTCGACAATTCGGACCATATGCTGCCCGTCGACTTTGACGAGGTGGCCATCACCCGCCGCATGTATCGTTCGGGTGAGAGTGAGTACCTCATCAATTCGAGCCCGTGCCGCCTGATGGACATCCAGGATATCCTGCACGATTCGGGACTGGGCAAGGATACGCATTCCATCATCAGCCAGGGCAAGCTCGATGCCATTTTGCAGAGCCGCCCCGAGGAGCGCCGTGCCCTCATTGAGGAGGCCGCCGGCATCTCCAAACACAAGCGTCGCAAGGAACGTGCGCTTAAAAAGATCAAGTCGATGGACGAGCACCTGACCCGTGCCCGCGATATCAATAAGGAAATCGCCCGTCAGCTGCGGCCGCTGGAGCGTCAGGTCGATCGCGCGCGCAAGTACAAAGAGCTGTCCTCGCGCGCGAACGAGCTTACGCAGATGCTGGCCGTCGATGAGCTGCGTTCACTGCAATCGCAGTGGAACGACCTGGAGAGCCGCTCCAAGGAGGGCGCTGCCGAGCTTGAGCTCGCGCAATACCGCCTGGGCGAGAAAGAGCGTGAGCTCGAGAAGCTCCAAGTTATGCTCGAGGAAAAGGGCCTGTTTGTGGGCGATCTGGGCGAGCAGCGCCGTCATATGCAAGACGTGGTCGGCCGCATTAACTCCGACATGCGCCTGCTCGAGGAAAAGGGCCACAACATGGTGTCGCGCCTGTCCGACATGCGCGGCCAGATCTCGAGCTCCGAGCATCAGCGCCGTCGCGTGGTCGAGGAGCTCGAGGACGCACGTGCTCAGCTCGAGGAAGTGACCGGCGCGCATATGCAGGCCCAGGAGGACGTTGACGCCGCTGGTCCTGCCGCCGCCGAGCTCCACGAGCGTCGCGTGGCGCTTGATGCGCAGATTTCGCAGCTCACGCGCGAGCAGCGCGATGTACAGCGCGTTGCCGATAATGCTGCGCTTGAGCTTGCCAAGGTAAAGGATTCGCTTTCCAATGCCGAGGTCGAGGACAACATGTATGCCTCGCGCCTGGAGCAGCTCGATGAGCAGCTCGAGGAGGTCACGGCATCGCTTGATAGCCGCCGCAACCGTGCTGAGGAGCTCGAGAGCGCCCTTGAGGCGGCTCGTCAGGCCCAGAGCGATGCGCGTGAGGCTACCGAGGTCGCCCGTGCAGCCCTTAAGGACTTGCGTAATCGCGAGAGCGAGGCGCGCAATAAGCTGTCCGAGGTGCGCTCGGAGCTTGCCAGCCAAAAGAAGCTTGATGCTCGCATGGCCGACAGCTCGCCGCTCGTAAGCCGTCTGGTGGGCGCGCTGGGCGACGATGTCTCGGGCCGTCTGGGCGATGTGCTCGAGGCACCTCGTGAGCTTGAGGGCCTGGTTGAGCAGCTGCTCGCCGGCGATATCGATGCCCTGTTGTTCGATAACGCTGCCGCACTTGAGCGCGCCGGTCGCGCCGCCCTGGACCAGAAGAAGGCCTCGGGCGAGGCGCTGCTGGTGGCGCGCAGCGTGAGTGGCTCTGCGGCTGCCGAGGGTGCCGCCGGTACCCGTCTTGTTGATCGTCTGTCCGTGCGTGCGGGCTACGGTCCGGTCGTCGAGGCCTTGCTCGGCGGCTATTACGTGGTCGATGACTTGGCCGCCGCGCTGTCCGCGCCGGTCGTTGATGGCGTGACCTATGTGACTCCCGATGGCGCACGCGTTGCCTGCGGCGGCCTGGTTCGCGTGGGGCTTGATGCCGGTGAGGCTTCGGGCGCTCTGGAGCGCAAGCGTCGTATCCGCGAGCTGGAAGGCCTGGAGCCCGATCTTGCTGCCGTGTTTGAGCATGTTTCGGATCAGGTCGTCGAGGCCAACGCTGCCGTTGAAGAGGCCCGTGCTGCCGAGGGCGATGCTGCCGGCGAGATTGCCCGCCTTGAGGGCGAGCGTCGCTCCCTGCTGTCCGAGATCGGCCGTCTGGAGCAGAGTGCCAACAATGCCGAGGTCGAGCGCGTGCGCATTTCCAAGCGCCGCGAGCAGGCTGCCGAGGCCGTTCGTGCCGCACGTCCGCGCGTGGACGAGCTCACTCGTTCGCGTGACGAGGCCCGTGCGCAGGCGAGCGACCTGGGCCTGAAGATTGCCGAGGCCAATGATGAGCTCGATCGCGTGCGTCGCGACGATTCCGAGGCCGCCGGCAAGCTCGCCGACGCTAAGGTGCGCCTGGCTCAGACGAGTGAGCGCCTGCGTTCTCTGAAGGGCCGCGTGCCCGACCTGGAGCATCGCCTGGAGGGCATCGACCGCCGTATCCGCGGAACACGCCAGGCCTCGCGCTCGCTTGAGCTGCTGCGCCTTCGCGTCGATCCCATGCACGAGCGCTATTCTGCCCTGTTGGAGCGCGCCTCGGACTGGGCTGCGCGCCTGCGCGATCAGGCAACGCTTGAGGAGGCGGACTCGGCTTCGCTTAAGAAGACCATCGAGGACGCCAAGACCGAGGTCGCCCGCGCTAAAGAGAGGGTCGATGCTGCCGCCACGACGCAAAATGAGTTCAAGGTGGCGCGCGGCAAGCTCGAGGTGCAGGTAGAGGCTGCCATTAAGGCCATCACCGCCGACGGCACCACGGTGCTCGAGGAGGCGCTCATGCTGCCGGCGCCCACCGATCGCGACGCCGCCGAGCGCGAGCTTAACCAACTCGTGCGCCAGATCAACAACCTGGGTCCTGTGAACCAAGTCGCCATGGAGGAGTACGAGCAGCTCAAGCGCCGCGCCGATTACATCGAGGAGCAGCTGGCCGATCTGGAGAGCGCGCGCAAGGCGCTCACCAAGATCACCGTGGCGATCGATCGCAAGATGCGCAAGGCCTTCCTGGTGACCTTTGAGAAGGTCGATGCGAACTTCCGCGAGATCTTCGCCATGCTCTTCCCGGGCGGTCAGGCGCATCTGGAGATGACCGACCCCGAGCATCCGGCCGAGACGGGCATTGAGGTCGTGGCGCAGCCGCGCGGCAAGCGCATCACCAAGATGATGCTCATGTCGGGTGGCGAGAAGAGTCTGACGGCGCTCGCCCTGCTCTTTGCCGTATACCGTACGCGCACGGTGCCGTTCTATGTGCTGGACGAGGTCGAGGCCGCGCTCGACGACGCCAACCTGTCCAAGCTCATCGGTGCTCTCGATGTGCTGCGTTCCGATACGCAGCTCTTGGTAATCTCGCATCAGCGCCGTACTATGGAGGATGCTGACGTTCTCTACGGCGTCTCGATGCAAGCCGACGGCGTCAGTCGCGTCGTCTCGCAAAAACTCGATCGCGAAACCGGAAAGGTCGTGAATGCATAATGGGATTCTTTGACGCACTCTCGCGCGGACTTGAGCGCAGCCGCGAGGCCCTCAACGAGGTCTTCTACTTTGGCGGTGAGGTCGACGAGGATTTTTGGGAGGACCTTGAGGACACCCTCGTTATGGGTGACATGGGTGCCGAGGTCGCCATTCAGGTCTCCGATGACCTGCGCGACGCCGCTGCCAAGAAGAACCTCAAGACCGCCCCGCAGCTTCGCCGCGCCCTGGCCGAGCAGCTCGAGGGCCATTTTGTGCCTGTTGAGCGCGACCCGTTTTCCGATACGCCGAGCTGCGTGCTGTTTGTCGGTATCAACGGCGCCGGCAAGACCACCACGGTCGGCAAGATTGCGAGCGCCATGGCCGCCCGCGGCAAGAACGTGGTCATCGGTTCGGCCGACACCTTCCGCGCCGCCGCTATCGAGCAGCTCGATGTGTGGGGTCAGCGTGCCGGCGTACCGGTTATCAAGCGTGACCGCGGTTCCGATCCGGCGAGCGTGTGCTATGACGTGCTCGACGAGGCCGATAAGCGCGGCAGCGACCTGGTGCTCATTGATACCGCCGGTCGTCTGCACACGAGCCCCGAGCTCATGCGCGAGCTCGCTAAGGTGGTCAATGTGACTCGTAAGCGCGCCGCCAATATGGCCGCCGGTCCCATGCCGGTCTCGGTCGTGCTTGTGATCGATGCCGCCACTGGTCAGAACGGTCTGAACCAGGCGCTCGAGTTTAACGAGGCGCTGGGCCTGGACGGTATTATCATGACTAAGCTCGACGGAACGGCTAAGGGCGGCATCGCCATGGCCGTGGCCGAGAAGCTCAAACTCCCGATCCTTCGCATCGGCGTGGGCGAGCAGGTCGATGACCTGCAGGAGTTTAACGCCAAAGATTTCTGCCGCGCCCTGGTGGGCGAGTCCAACTAAGGAGTAACCAGTGTTTGATTCCCTGAGCGATCGCCTCAACGACACATTTGACCGCCTGCGCGGCAAGGGTAAGCTGACCGAGGCCGATATCACTTCGGCCATGCGCGACATTCGCATGGCACTGCTCGAGGCCGACGTTAACTTTAAGGTCGTCAAGGAGTTCGTTGCCAAGACCAAGGAGCGCTGCATGACCGCCGAGGTCATGGAGTCGCTGTCGCCGGCGCAAAACGTCGTCAAGATCGTGCTCGACGAGCTCACCGAGATGCTCGGCTCAACCGAGAGCAAACTCGTCTTTAGCAACCGCATTCCCAATGTCATCATGCTCGTGGGCTTGCAGGGCTCCGGTAAGACCACGGCGGCCGTAAAGCTGGCCTACCTGCTCAAGAAGCAGGGCCGCTCGCCGCTGCTCGCCGCGTGCGACGTCTACCGTCCCGCCGCTGCCGACCAGCTGGCCACGCTCGGTGGCGAGATCGGCGTGCCGGTCTTCCGCGGTGACGGAGCGCACCCGGTCGATATTGCCAAGGGCGCCATCCAAGAGGCCGTCGACCACCTGCGTGACGTGGTCATCGTCGATACCGCCGGTCGTCTTCAGATCGACGAGCAGATGATGCAGGAGGCCGTCGACATCAAGAAGGCCGTCAAGCCCGACCAGGTGCTGATGGTCGTCGACGCCATGACCGGCCAGGACATCGTCAACGTCGTCTCGACCTTCGCCGATCGCACCGACTTTGACGGTGTGATCATCTCCAAGCTCGACGGCGATGCCCGTGGCGGCGGCGCACTTTCGGTGCGTCAAGTGACCGGTAAGCCCATCAAGTTTGTGAGCATGGGCGAGAAACCCGATTCGCTTGAGCCGTTCTATCCCGATCGCATGGCCAAGCGCATTCTGGGCATGGGCGATGTCGTAGGTATTATCGAGAAGGCCCAGGAGGCAGCCGATGCAGAGCAGCTTGAGGCTGCCGAGCGTATGCTGCGCGAGGGCTTTACCATGAACGACATGCTCGACCAGATGAAAGCCGTCAAAAAGATGGGCGGCATGAAGGGTATCCTGGGCATGCTCCCCGGTGGCCAGCGCGCGCTCAACCAGATGGGCGGCAACCTGGACGAGGGCATCTTCGATAAGAACGAGGCCATCATCATGTCGATGACCAAGGAGGAGCGCCTGCGTCCCTCCATCATCAACGGCCAGCGCCGCGCCCGCATTGCCAAGGGAGCCGGCGTAACTCCCACCGAGGTCAACAGCCTTATGAAGCAGTGGGGCGAGATGAATAAGATGATGGGCCGCATGCGCACGATGGCCAATCAGGCACAGGCCGGCGGCAAGAAGGGCAAAAAGGGAAAGAAGGGCAAGAAGATGCGCATGCCAAATATCCCTGGCCTGGACGCTATGGGTCTGGGCGGCATGGGCGGCCTGGGTACGGGCGGTCCCAAGTCCGATATGGAGCTGCTGCGCCAGATGGAAGCGCAGATGCGTAATAAGAAATAGAGCTCTAATTCCAGCTTGATATGGCAAAGGCCACTCGGAAGCTACCGGGTGGCCTTTGTTGTTGGCTTCGGTTGTTGGGTTGCGTTCGGCGTCGCTCCCCGAGCTCGCGGTGCCGTGCCGTTAGTGGCAGCCGCAGCCCTCGTGGCCCTCGTGCTCGCGATGACCGTGGCAGCTGCAGGACTCGCCGTGTTCGTGGGCGTGGTCGTGGTCATGGCCGTGGCAGCCGCACGTGGCCTCGCCGTTCTGTGCGAGCGTGCCGGCGATAAGGGCCTCGACGCAAGCGTCGCAGCTGCCCTGGGCACCTGCGTATACCGTGATGCCGGCTTGGGCAAGCGCGTTGATAGCGCCGCCGCCGATGCCGCCGCAGATGAGCGTGTCCACGCCACCGTTGGCGAGCAGGCCCGCAAGGGCACCGTGGCCGGTGCCGCCGGTGCCCACGACCTGTTCGTTGAGCACCTTGCCGTCCTGAATGTCGTAGATTTTGAACTGCTCGCTGCGGCCAAAGTGCATAAAGATGTTGCCGTTGTCGTACGTGGTTGCCACCCTCATGGTGTCGACCTCCTTTGCTGGCCATGCGGCCGTCGTCGTGGTGATGGGGGAGTACACGATATTGCCGCCTTTGATGATGAGCGCTCGTCCGTTGACCAGCGCGCTTGCCACCTTGCGATGCGCGCGGCTGCAAATGGCCGCCACCGTTGCGCGGGCGATGCCCATCTGCTGGGCGACCGCCTCTTGGTTGAGACCTTCCAGGTCGCACAGGCGCAGCACCTCAAGCTCGTCGACAGTCATGTCGATGGCATCACCGCTGGCCAGGCCATCGGGGGTAAAGCCGCGGTATTCGGGGATGATCCCGACGCGGCGCAGTTTTTCTCGTCTTCCTGCCATGCACACTCCTTATCTGACATATGTCAACAATAGGATAACGCGTTAGTCGTTGGGCGCAAGGCATTTCTGTCATATGTCAGAAAAAGGCTAAGATGCCTCGTTGCCGCATGCGGAGCCGCGCTGCCGTGCATTGCGTGTGCCGGACTAAGTGTCCAATTCGACACTCGCGCGCCTGGGCTACAATAAATCTCGCTTATAGGCGACTGACAGGAGGGTCAATGAGCAAAGCTGATCAACAGTTTGTAACCATGTGCCGCGATATCTTGGACCATGGCACCACCACCGAGGGCCAAAAGGTCCGCCCGGTGTGGGAGGACGGCACCCCTGCCTATACCATTAAAATCTTTGGTGTCACGGCGCGCTATGATCTGCGCGAGGAGTTCCCCGCGCTCACCCTGCGTCGTACGGCGCTTAAGTCTGCCATGGACGAGATTCTGTGGATCTATCAAAAGAAGTCCAATAACGTGCATGACCTCAACAGCCATATCTGGGATGAGTGGGCCGATGAGACCGGTTCCATCGGTAAAGCCTACGGCTATCAGATTGGTCAGAAGAGCCATTACGCCGAGGGCGACTTCGACCAGATGGACCGTGTACTGTACGACCTTAAGCACACGCCGTATAGTCGCCGCATTATGACCAATACGTACGTGTTTAGCGATCTGTCCGAGATGCACCTTTATCCATGCGCCTATAGCGTGACCTATAACGTGACGCAGCGTCCTCAGGACGACAAGCCGACGCTCAACATGATTCTCAACCAGCGCAGCCAGGACATTTTGGCCGCGAACAACTGGAACGTGTGCCAGTACGCCATTTTGCTGATGATGGTCGCGCAGTCGGTCGATATGATTCCCGGTGAGCTGCTGCACGTGATCGCCGACGCCCATATCTATGATCGTCATGTCGTTATCGTCCGCGAGCTTATCGAGCGTCCGCAGTTTGCGGCACCCAAGGTAACGCTCAACCCCGATGTGCATGACTTCTATGCGTTTACGACCGATGACCTGATCGTCGAGGGCTATGAGCACGGCCCGCAGGTCAAGAACATTCCCATTGCGGTGTAGGTGGTGCTCATGACGTGTAAGCTATCTGCTATCGTCGCCGTGTGTGACGATTGGGGCATTGGGTGCGAGGGCGACATGGTGGTGTCCAATCGCGCCGATATGCGCCATTTTGTGGCCTGCACCAAGGGCTGCCCGGTTATCATGGGACGCAAGACGCTGCTGAGTTTTCCCGGCGGGCGTCCTCTCAAGAACCGCCGCAATATCGTGCTTACGCGCGATATGGGCTTTACCCACGAGGGCGTCGACGTGGTGCATAGCGTTGACGAAGCGCTCTCTGCGGTTGCCGATGAGCTCGTTGCCTGGGTGATCGGTGGCGGCGATGTCTATCGGCAGTTTTTGCCGTACTGCGTGGAGGCCGAGGTCACTCATGACCACTGCGTCCATCCCGTGGACACGTACTTTCCCGACTTGGACGCCGATCCCGCGTGGGAGATTGCGCAGCGTAGCGGGGTCGCGACGATTGCCGCCGGTGAGGGTGACGAGGGCGTCAATTATGAGTTCGTGACGTATCGTCGCATCGAGGCGTAAATCGTCTGGCGTGAACGGTATCATCGGGTTGATTGAATGCATGGGGCGGCGCTTAGCGTCGCCTCGTTTGGTATAGATGTGCTGTAAAGAAGGGTGCGGGCTGGCTGCTATGACTGATGCCGTTGAGGTTCTGCGAATTGATTCGCTCGAAGACGAGCGGCTCGATGCCTACGTGCGACTGACCGAGCGTGAGCTTCGCTGCGTGCTGGAGCCGCAAAAGGGCATCTTTATTGCGGAGAGCGCCAAGGTCATCGAGCGTGCCGTGCGCGCCGGATATGAGCCGGTGAGCTTTCTTCTGGGCGAGCGCTGGCTCGACCAGATGATGCCGCTGTTTGACCAGCTTGTCGTGCGCGAGGGAGCGGGTCCGGTTCCCGTGTTCGTGGCCTCCATGGAGCTCATGGAGCAGTTGACGGGCTTTAACGTGACGCGCGGCGCGCTGGCGGCGTTCCGTCGCCCGCGTCAGATTCCGGTTGATGAGTTCTTGGGCGGCGTCGTCGAGGCGGCGGGGGGTCGTCCGGTGCGCGTGTGCGTGCTTGAGGGTATTGTTGATCACACCAATGTTGGCGCGATTTTCCGCTCGGCTGCCGCATTGAACGTTGACGGTATTTTGGTCAGCCCGACGTGCTGCGACCCGCTGTACCGTCGCTCGGCCCGCGTGAGCATGGGCACCGTGTTTCAGGTGCCGTGGACGCGCATTGGCAGCGAGGCTCGTGTGTGGCCGCATGATGGTCTGAGCGCGTTGCACGATGCTGGTTTTTCGTGTGCCGCTATGGCGTTGACGGACGATTCCGTATCGCTGGACGATCCCGTGCTGCAGGAGATTGATCGCTTGGCAATCTTTATGGGTACCGAGGGTGCCGGCTTGGGCGCCAAGACCATTGCCGGCTGTGACCACGCGGTGCGCATTCCGATGGCGCACGGGGTCGATTCGCTTAACGTGGCCGCGGCGAGCGCCGTCGCCTTTTGGCAGCTGTGCCCGCACGTGAGCAATGAGTATCACTACCAGCCGGGTTTGTATCACTAGGCGGATATTTCGCACCTGGCTCTGATTCGGGGTGTTTCGGTCGACGCCAGTCGGTGCTAAGCTGATATTGGCTTTGGTCTTAAATTGCCGTTTTGTTGTTTAACATACGTTGGCGGGGAGGGCGTGTGGCTAAGAAATCTACGGCTATCGATGTAACGCAGGGTGTCATTTGGCAACAGCTGCTGTCGCTGTGCGTCCCCATCTTCTTTAGTTCGTTTTTTCAACAGGCTTACACGCTTATCGGTACGTATATCGTCGGCCAGTTTGGCGGCAAGCTCGCGCTGGGTGGCATTCAAGCCACGATGGTGCTCACCGAGCTCTGCATTGGCTTTTGCGTTGGCGTCGGCGCCGGCTGCGCGGTCATTACCGGTCAGTATTTTGGCCAGCACGATGATGAACGACTGAGTCGTTCGGTTCACACGGCCATGACGCTCGCGCTGGTGGGCGGTATCGTCTTCTCCATTCTCGGCATAGTGTTCGTTGAGCCCATGCTGGTGCTTATGAACACGCCGCATGAACTATTGGCCGAGGGCGTGGCCTATGCTCGCTGTTATTTTGCCGCGATGGTTGCGGCACTGCTGCTAAATATGGGAACCGCACTGCTGCGTGCCGTGGGCGACACGCGCGGGCCCGCCGTGATCATTGCCTCTGGCTGCCTTGTTAACGTGGTGCTGGATATCATCTTTGTCGCTGTGTTGCATATGGAGGCGCTGGGCTGCGGCATCGCAGTGGCGCTGACCATTTGCTCCAATGCAACGATGATCGTGTTGCGCATGATGCGCGCTCCGGGTGCATGGCGTCTTTCGCTGTCTAAGCTCGGTATCGATCGCGGTATTTGCAAGAGTATGATCTCGTGTGGTCTGCCACTCGGTTTTCAATCGGCTGCCTATTCGATCTCGAACGTGCTGATCCAGGTGTCGGTTAATTCGTTTGGCGCCGATGTCACGACTGCTTGGGGTTTATCTGGGCGCCTGGATGGCATTATCTGGATGGTGACCGAGGCGCTCGGCGTATCGATCACTACGTTCTCGGCGCAGAACTTTGGCGCGCGCAACTACGAGCGCATGCGCAAGGGCTACCATACGTCGCTCGTGCTGTCGTTTATGCTCATTGGTGGCCTGTCTGCCGTGCTGCTGGTGTTCTCGGGCCCGCTGTCGCGTTTGTTTGTCGACGATGCTTCGATTTCGGCGTACACCACGACGATTCTTCATTTCATTGCGCCGTTCTATGCGATTTTCTCGATTATCGAGAACGCCTCGGGTTCCATCCGCGGCGCCGGCGTGAGTTTGCAGCCTATGATGCTCACCATCTTTGGCACCGTTGTCTTGAGGGTGATCTGGGTGTTTGCGATCATGCCCTTCGATCCGTCGCTCGAGCATCTACTGCTGGTCTACCCCGTAACCTGGCTCATCACCGCAACCATGTTCACCATCTACCACCACAGCGGCAACTGGCTAGGCCGCGCCACCGCCTAGCTCATCCGTCGGGTTCCCCTGATAAGTTGCGGTGAAATAGTTCCTGAAAAGCCCTTGCGGACCGTCAAACAAGTACTATTCCACCGCAACTTCCTTATGAGCTGTAGGTGTTGGCGGAAAACGAATCAATTAGTATTCGATGCCTTGGCGGGCTAGGAGGCCTTCGTCGAAGTAGTGTTTGACGGGGCGCATTTCGGTTACTAGGTCGGCAAGGTCGGCGAGGGGTAGCAAGCCGCGGCCGGGGAGCACGAGCTCCGTGGTGGCGGGCTTTATCGCAATCAGTTCCTCGACATCCTCTCGCGCCCCAAAGCAGCCGTCGTCTTGCCCTTGCCGTCGCCTGTATAGATTTGAACCTTGCCGACTTACAGTGATGCCATCTCTGTCCTTTCGTGCCCGGCGTCGGTTTATCGTCGCTCGGGTTGGGTATTCTAGAAACCATTATCAACCCCAGTAGATGGAGTTCAAGCAGATGGAGATGGATGACAACAAGCGTAGACGGAATATGATCCTCTACGTGCTCATCGCCTTCGTCGTCTACCTCGTGCTCTCGACCGTTCTGTTCCCCAACATCGGTCACACGCAGCAGATTACGAAGACCGATTACTCGACGTTTGTCAAGGCGCTCGATAAGAAGAGTGTCGACAAGGTCGAGTACAACACGGACGATTACTCGATTTATTACACCAAGAAGGGCGAGGACGAGAACATCGCCTATAAGACGACCGGTGTGCCGAACGATGCGGGCTTTACCGATCGCGTGCTTGAGTCTGGCGCTTCGCTGGAGTCGGTCGTTCCCGATAAGAACTCGGGTTTGATGACCTACTACCTGCTCACACTCATTCTTCCCATGGCGATTTTCTTCCTCATCGGTTGGTGGCTCAACCGCCGTATGAAGAAGGCTATGGGCGATGACGGCCCGTCGATGAACTTTGGCGGCGGCGGTTTTGGCGGCGGCGGACTGGGTAAGTCCGGCGCGCGCGTGATCGCCTCCAAGGACGTGGGCGTGACCTTTAAGGACGTCGCCGGCCAGGAAGAGGCCAAGGAATCTCTCAAGGAGGTCGTCGACTTTCTGGAGAAGCCGCAGCGCTACGAGGAGATCGGCGCCAAGCTGCCGCGCGGTGCTCTCCTTGTTGGCCCTCCGGGTACCGGTAAGACCCTGCTTGCCAAGGCTGTTGCCGGCGAGGCCGGTGTTCCGTTCTTTAGCATTTCGGGCTCTGAGTTCGTTGAGATGTTTGTTGGTCGCGGCGCTGCTAAGGTTCGTGACCTGTTTAAGCAGGCCAAGGAAAAGGCCCCGTGCATCGTTTTTATCGATGAGATCGATACCATCGGCAAAAAGCGTGATGGCGGCGGCTTTAGCGGCAACGACGAGCGCGAGCAGACGCTCAATCAGTTGCTGACCGAGATGGACGGCTTCGATAACCACAAGGGCATCGTCGTCCTTGCTGCCACCAACCGCCCCGACAGCCTTGACCCGGCTCTGTTGCGTCCCGGTCGCTTTGACCGCCGCATTCCCGTCGAGCTGCCCGATTTGACCGGTCGCAAGAATATCCTTGAGCTGCACGCCAAGAGCGTGAAGACCCAGCCGCCGATCGATCTGACCGCGATTGCCCGCGCCACGCCTGGTGCCTCGGGCGCCGATTTGGCCAATATCATCAACGAGGGCGCCCTGCGCGCCGTTCGCGAAGGTCGCAAGCGTGCAACCCAGGACGACTTCGAGGAGTCGGTGGAGGTCGTCATTGCCGGCCAACAGCGTAAGTCCACGGTGCTTTCCGACCACGAGAAGCAGGTCGTTTCCTACCATGAGATCGGCCATGCCATTGTTGCCGCTCGCCAGAAGGGCTCTGCGCCGGTCACGAAGATCACCATCGTTCCGCGCACGAGCGGTGCCCTGGGCTACACCATGCAGGTCGAGGAGGACGAGCGCTTCCTGACCACGCGCCAGGAGGTCCTGGATAAGCTCGCCGTCTACTGCGGTGGTCGCGCGGCCGAGGAACTCATCTTTGGCGAGATGACGACCGGTGCCGCCAACGATATCGAGCAGGCCACCAAGCTCGCCCGCAATATGGTGACTCGCTTTGGTATGTCCGACGAGTTTGGCATGATGGCGCTCGGTACCGTGCAGAACGCGTATCTCAATCAGGACACGTCGCTCACCTGCGCCCCCGGTACGGCCGAGCGTGTGGACGCGATTGTCGCTAAGCTGATCGAGGACGCGCACGATCGCGCCCTGCAGATCCTCAAGGAGAACAAGTTTAAGCTCCATGAGCTGGCTCGTTATCTGTACAAGAAGGAGACCATCACGGGCGAGGAGTTCATGAACCTCCTCACGCGCGAGAATCCGCTGATGCCCAAGCAGCAGTAAAGCCGCGGCCGAGCCAGTAAACGCCGACGCCCCATTTGAGCAGCTTTCTCAAATGGGGCGTTTTGCTTGAGAGGGATGGAAATGAAGATCGTGGTGAGCGCCTGCTTGATGGGCGAGAGCTGCAAGTATAACGGGCTCGACAACTATCATCGCGAGTTGGTCGAGGCCTGCGAACGCACGGGGACTGAGGTCTTGTTGGTGTGCCCCGAGGTCTTTGGCGGCCTGCCCACGCCGCGCAAGCCGTCCGAGATTGTGAACGGCGAGGTTCGTACCTGCGAGGGCATCTCGGTTGATCGCGAATTTCGCCTGGGTGCCCAACGTGCGCTCGATATGTGCGAGCAGGCGGGCGGCCCGTCCGAGATTGCTGCGTGCGTCTTGCAGGACCGCAGTCCCTCGTGCGGCGCGGGTCGCATCTACGACGGTACCTTTAGCGGTACGCTCACCGCGGGCAACGGCGTCTTCGTTGATCTGTTGCTGCGTCACGGCTATCGCGTTATACCAGCTAGCGAGTTCGACCCCAGCATGCTGGAGCAATAAAAAACCACCACAAGGGCACTGCTCCCTTGTGGTGGTTTTGGGCTAGGCCTAGAGCGTGTGGCCGTAGGCGTTGGCGGCCTTGATGGCGGCGGCGAACTTTTCGTCGGTGAAGGGCTCAGGGTTGCCCTGCTTCCACTCGTTGGTGGCGTGTGCGTATTCGCACAGGGCAGGGATATCGGCCTCGGAAAGCCCGACCTGCTCAAGCGTCACGGGCAGGCCCATCTGCTTGTTAAAGGCGGCGTAGCGTTCAAGGCTCTCGGTATCGCCCGTATAGGCAAACAGGACGAGCACGCCCAAGCTCACGACCTCCCCGTGCAGATAGGTTCCCTCGCGCGGAATGCTGCACGTCGCATTGTAGAATGCGTGCGCCACGCTCGAGTTGTAGTAGTAATCGTTTTGGTTGGTCAGGTTCGAGACATAGCCCGTGTTGACCACGATGTCGAGCGCGATCTGCTTGACGGCTTCGCTCGACAGGTCCTGGTGCACGTCCTCAAGCCCCTGGACGCCATAGGTAAACAGCGGCTCGGAGCAGGTGTGGGCGAGTGCCAGGCCAAGACCGGCGGTGTGCTCCAAATTACCGGCGCTCGTGGCGTATTCGACCTCAGGCTGCTTAGACAGGGCATCGCCCACGCCGGCCCAGAAGTACTCTGCCGGTGCCTCGGCGATGATCTTGGGGTTGATGAAGATGTGCGCCGGTCGGTTGGGGTACGAATAGCCCTCGAGCGAGCCATCGTCATTGTAGACAACGGCAATGGCGGTCGCGGCAGAGCAGTTGGAGCAAATCGTCGGTACGGTAAAGACGATCTTCTTGAGCTCGATGGCCGCCGTCTTGACGGTGTCGAGTGCCTTGCCGCCGCCACATGCGATGAGCACGTCGGCTTCCTGGCAGGCAGGGGAGTTCACGACCTTGGCGATATTGGCACGCGTACTGTTGGTGCCATAGACGCGCGTCTCCAGGACCTCGACATCGGTACCTTCAAGTGCCGCCTCGATTCCCGGCAGCGCCACAGCCAGGGCTCGCTTGCCGCCAATGATGGCGACCTTGGTCGCTCCGTACTCGGCCAGTGCGGCGGGCAGCTCGGTAAAGCAATCCTCGCCAACGGTATAATCACTCATTCTAATCGTGCGCATGGCAACCTTCTTTCTTTCGATAAAGTGCTTTCAGGTATTTTGCTCCTAGAGAAGGTCCACAGCCGCGAGAAATTTCGAACGTATAAAACCAGTGTTGAGGGTTTTTCGCCGGCGCGGAACGTGCTAGCATACTCCGCATAAGCGTTGATGGGGACGAGTAGTCGGCCGTCCGCATGTTACAGAGAGCGGGGAGCGCTGAGAACCCGTGCATGCGACCGATGAAAATCACCCCGGAGCTGCGGTCCCAACGGACGCGTCGCACAGGCTCGTCTTAGTAGATATCGCCGAGATGGTCGTCGATACAGGCCAGCCGAGTAACGGATGCGAGCGCGCGAATACGCGGGCGAGGGCATCTAAGCTGGGTGGTTAAGCGAAGAGCTTTTGCGGGCGTGCAGCCCGTTTTGTGGCGCTTCGTCCCAGCTTGCAGGGACGGGCGCTTTTTTTGGTGCCCATCGGGCGTGCGCGCCCACGACATGAAAGGGGTACCGTGGCAAACGAGTACAAGCAGACGATGAATCTGCCCAAGACCGGTTTTCCCATGCGTGCCGGTCTTTCCAAGTCCGAGCCCAAGCGACTCAAGGACTGGCAGGACAACAAGGTCTACGAGCAAGTTCTAAAGAAGAACGAGGGTCACAAGAAGTTCGTGCTGCACGACGGTCCTCCGTACGCCAACGGTCCGATCCACATCGGCCATGCCATGAATAAGATCTCCAAGGACATGATCAACCGTTACTGGATGATGCAGGGCTGCGAAGTTCCCTATGTCCCCGGTTGGGACTGCCACGGTCAGCCGATCGAGCACAAGGTCGAGGAAAAGCTCGGCACCGAGAAGTTCAACCAGACCTCCACGGCTAAGATCCGCGAGCTTTGCAACAAGTTCGCTGTCGAGAACATCGAGCTCCAGAAGGCTGGCTTCCGTCGCCTTGGCGTGCTTGGCGACTGGGACAACCCGTATCTGACGCTCTATCACCAGCATGACGCCGCCGACATTGAGGTCTTCAAGGCCATGTTCGACAAGGGCATGATCTATCGCGGCCACAAGCCCGTCCACTGGTGCAAGCACTGCCACACCGCGCTGGCCGAGGCTGAGATCGAGTACTCCGACGAGACGAGCCCGTCCATCTTCGTGCGCTTTGAGATGACCTCCAAGCCCGCCGGTCTCGAGAACTTCGACGGCCCGGTCGACTTTATCATCTGGACGACCACGCCGTGGACCATCCCCTCCGACCAGGCAGTTTCTCTCAAGCCCGGTGCCGCCTACGTCGCCGTTGAGCACGACGGCCGCGCCGAGGTCATGCTCGAGGACCTGGCTCCCAAGTGCTGCGAGGAGTTTGGCTGGGAGTACACCCCGGTTGTGGCCGACGGCAAGCCCTATGTGGTTCCCGCCGAGACCTTCCATCACATTCACTATAAGCAGCCGATCTTTGACGGTGTCGAGGGCGTTGCCCTGTTGGCCGATTACGTCGGTGTCGATGACGGTACCGGTATCGTCCACAACTCGCCCGGCCACGGCGTCGACGACTACTTTGCCTGCCTCAAGGAGGGCATCACCGACATCTGCATGCCGGTCGATGACGACGGCAAGTTCTACACCGGTGAGGAGTTTGGTACCGGCGGCCCCTTCAGCGGCATGGATACCGACGAGGCCAACCCGCATATCATCGAGTTCCTGCGCGAGCGCGGCACCCTGGTCCTCGAGAAGAAGATCACGCACAGCTATCCGCACTGCTGGCGCTGCAAGCACCCGGTGCTCTTCCGTGCTACCGACCAGTGGTTCGTCTCGATGGACAAGACGGGTCTGCGTGAGCTGGCTGGCAAGGAGGTCCGCGAGAACGTCAAGTGGTATCCGGCCCATGCCGCCAACCGCATTGGCGCCATGGTCGAGCAGCGTCCCGACTGGTGCATCAGCCGCCAGCGCAACTGGGGCGTGCCTATCCCCAGCTACACTTGCGCCGACTGCGGCGAGAAGGTCATGAACGACGCCACGCTCGACGCCGTCATCAAGCTCTTCCACGAGAAGGGCTCCGACGCCTGGTTCACCGACGCTCCCGAGAGCTACCTGGGTGAGGCCTGCGTCTGCCCCAAGTGTGGCGGCCATCACCTCAAGGCCGATAAGGACATCCTCGACGTGTGGTGGGATTCCGGCGTGTCCTGGAAGGCCGTCTGCGAGTATCGCCCCGAGCTTGAGTACCCGGCTGACGTGTATCTCGAGGGCTCCGACCAGCATCGCGGTTGGTTCCAGAGCTCGCTGCTCACTTCGGTGGGCGCCAACGGCCATGCTCCCTACAAGGCGGTCGTCTCGCAGGGCTTCACGCTCGACGGCCAGGGCCGCAAGATGTCCAAGTCGCTCGGCAACGTCATCGACCCCAATAAGGTCTGTGACGAGATGGGCGCCGACATCATCCGCCTGTGGGTTGCTTCCGTTGACACCAGCTCCGACGTGTCCATCGACCACGAGATTCTTGCCCGTACGTCCGATGCCTACCGTCGTTTCCGCAACACGCTGCGCTTCCTGCTTTCCGAGCTCGAGGGCCAGTTTGAGCCCGAGACCGACGGCGTCGCCTTTGCCGACCTGCTGCCGCTCGACAAGCTCATGGTTGCCCGTCTGACCCAGGTCCAGGCCGAGGTCGACGACGCCTACGCCAGCTATGAGTTCCCGCGCGCCTACCGTGCGCTCTATGACTTCGTGGTTACCGAGCTTTCCAACGTGTATCTCGACGCCCTGAAGGATCGTCTGTACTGCGACAAGCCCGGCTCGCTCGAGCGCCGCAGTGCCCAGACCGTGCTGGCCGAGCTCTTCTCGATGCTCATGCGCGACCTGCAGCCGATCCTGTCCTATACCGTCGACGAGGCCATGGCATATGCGCCCGCCGGCTGCGTCGATCACCAGAAGTACGCCGCGCTGCTCGATTGGTACAAGTCGCCCATCACGGTCGACGAGGCCAATGAGTTTGAGGGCGTGCTCGAGGCTTCGCTCGAGCTCCGTAGCGCCGTGACCAAGGCCCTTGAGGATGCCCGTTCTGCCGGCACCTTCACTAAGAGCCAGCAGGTCCGCGTCAAGGCGGTCGTTCCCGCCGAGATGTACGCGCTGCTGACCGGTGATAAGGCCGTCGATCTGGCCGAGTTCTACATCGTCTCCGATGTTGAGCTGACTCAGGGCGAGGAGCTCTCTGTCTGCATTGATGCTGCCGAGGGCGAGTGCTGCGACCGTTGCTGGAACTATCGCACCACCGTCGGCGAGTACAACGGCCATGCGCATATCTGCAAGCGTTGTGCCGAAGCGCTGAACTAACCGTTGGGGACGTTCTTAAACGACTGTCAAACAAGAACGTCCCCAACGTCAACTTTTGTCAAGTCCAAGCGGCATTCTGTTTTTCGGAATGCCGCTTTCGTTTTTAGCTGGTTATTTCGCTAGCGTTGGTGAATATGCTGCGGGTTTGGCGTTTGTCACTATAAGATGATTACTTGCGTAAAATGTAATTCGATGTTCTTGAGGGTAGGGGATTGATTTGGGTCGTGCTGGGGATATGACGCCGCCTTTGCGTTGGCGGTTGGGTGTTGCTGGTGGGGTGGCGCTGGCTGTGTTGCTTGTTGACCAGCTGACCAAGCTTGCGGTTCGTGCCGTGGGCGAAGCTTTGCATGTGACTGTCATCCCCGGTGTCATCGACTTTATGTTTGTCCGCAATATCGGTGCTGCCTTTAGCATGGGCGAGGGGCATGGCATCGCGTTTGCCGTGCTGGCGCTGGCGGTCATTGTCGCTATTGCCGTGTACCTCATTCGTGCACCCCAGCTCGCCCATCTTGAGGTTGTGGGCATGGCGATGGTTGCGGGCGGTGCTATCGGCAACGCTATCGATCGTTTGGCCTTTGGCTTCGTGACCGATTTTATTGCCACCACCTTCATCGACTTCCCCGTCTTCAATGTGGCCGATATCGGCATTACCTTGGGCGTCGTGCTCGCCCTCTTCGGATACATGTTCTTGAGCCCCGCGGCCCGCGAGGTTGATGTGACTGCCGAGCTCAATGCCCGTGATGAGGCCCGCGCTAAGCGCAAGGCCAAGCAGCGTGGGGAGCGTGCCCGCAAGATTCGCGAAAGGAATGAGCGTTAATGGCCGACATCCATATTCTTGTTGCCGACGATTCCGCTGGTCAGCGTCTTGACGCCTATTTGGGCGCCAACGATGGCTGTCCCACGCGCTCTGCCTGCGCGCATCTGATCGAGGGAGGCGCCGTTGCCGTCAACGGTGAGACTTGTCTCTCTAAAAAGTGCGCCGTACGCGCCGGCGATCGCATCTCGGTCGACTTGCCCGAGCCGCACGACCCGACCGACGTGATTCCCGAGGCCATTCCCCTCGATATCCGCTACGAGGACGACTACCTTATCGTGCTCTCCAAGCAGCGGGGCCTGGTGTGCCATCCCGCCCATGGCCACGAGAGCGGCACCCTTGCGAACGCTCTGGTCTACCACTGCGGCATCGACCATCTTGGTACCGTACAGGGTGAGGACCGCCCCGGGATCGTGCATCGTTTGGATCGCGATACCTCGGGTCTCATGCTTGCGGCAAAGGACGACGACACGCAGCGCGCGCTTCAAAATCTCATTCGCACGCGCACGCTCGATCGTCGCTATATCACGCTCGTTCACGGGCACATCGCCATGGACGAGGGCACCATCAATACCGGTATCGCCCGTTCTACGCGCGACCGCGTCAAGATGGCGGTTTCGGACGACCCCTTTGCCCGTCAGGCCATTACGACCTTTAAAGTCCTCGAGCGCTTCGATTCCACGCGTTTCGACGACGGCTATACGCTCGTCGAGTGCCACCTGTTTACGGGCCGCACACATCAGATTCGCGTGCATATGCGCCACATCAACCACGCCTGCGTGGGCGATCCGCTCTACGGTAAGTGCGATGCGCGTGCCGATCAGGGTCTGACCAGGCAATTCCTTCATTCCTGGCGCGTCGCATTCGACCATCCCGTGACGGGTGAGCGCATCGAATGCCGCGACGAGCTGCCTTGGGATCTTGCTGCGGTTCTTGACGACCTGGCCCCGCGCTCGCTTGGCCGCACCGCCGCCGGCGACGACATCGTCCCGCAGCTTGGCCTTCTCGAAGCCTAGCCGGTATTAGGTGGTTTCTTGAACTCGGTAAGCCTGCGGTATGATATACGGTTGTTTACGTAACGCGTTGCTGGGAGCCTGCATGCTCGCCTTTTTACAAACCAACATACCCATCGTGATCTTCAACCAGATTGTCGTCACGCTGCTCACGGTCTGCTTTCTGTACCAGGTTGTCTTCTTTGTCATTGGCGCTCTTCGTGGCGAGGTCGCGCCTCCCAAGGCCAAAAAACTCCATCGCTATGCCTTCTTTATCGCGGCGCATAATGAGGAGGCCGTGATTGCCAACCTCGTTCGCTCCATCAAGGACCAGGATTATCCGTCCGAGCTTATCGAGGTCTTCGTGGTTGCCGACGCCTGCACCGACAACACCGCACAGCTCGCGCGCGAGGCAGGTGCCATTGTTTACGAGCGCAATGATCTTGCCCGTAAGGGTAAGAGCTGGGTCATGGACTTTGGCTTCGACCGCATCCTTAACGAGTATCCCGACACGTTTGAAGGCTACTTTATCTTCGATGCCGATAACGTTATCTCCCGCGATTACGTGTCCAAAATGAATGATGCCTTTGACCAGGGCTTCCATGTGGTCACGAGCTATCGTAACTCCAAGAACTTCGGCAGCTCGTGGATTTCGTCTGCCAACGCCACCTGGTATCTGCGTGAGGCGCGCTTCCTCAACAACGCGCGCAACATTTGCAAGACGTCTTGCGCCGTCTCGGGTTCGGGCTACCTCATCTCCGCCAGTGTCATCGAGGGCATGCACGGTTGGCAGTTCCACACGCTGACCGAGGACATTCAGTTCACTACGTTCTGCGCTATTCACGGTATTCGCATTGGCTATGCGCCGGCGGAGTTCTTTGACGAGCAACCCGTGACGTTCAAGGCATCCTGGAAGCAGCGTATGCGCTGGACCAAGGGCTTTTACCAGGTGTTCTTTACCTACGGCAAGCATCTGGTCAAGTCGACGTTCCGCTATCATCGCTTTGCCGCCTACGACATGTTCATGACGATCGCCCCGGGTATGCTGCTATCGCTGATCTCGATGCTCGCTAATGCGACGTTCTTGATTGTGGGTGGCCTTTCGCATGGTTTCTTGGCTACCGAAGTCGAGATGCAGGCGTGCGCCGCTTCGCTCATTATGACCTTCGCCATGATGTATCAGACCTTCTTTATCCTGGCGCTGCTCACGACTATCTTTGAGTACAAGCACATTCACTGCGCGCAAAAGTGGCGTCTGGTGACTAACCTGTTTACCTTCCCGATCTTTATGTTCAGCTATATCCCCATCACGGTGGCCGCGCTGTTCCTGAAGGTCGACTGGGTTCCTACCCAGCATGCCGTAAACGTCACCCTCGACGAGGTCATGCAAGGCGCCAAATAACCACCACCAAAACCACCGCAAAGGGGACAGGCACCTTTGTGGTGGTTTTTGCTTTTGCGATGCAGCTCGAGGAGGTACTCGATGTTTTATATCCCGTTTTGGATTTGCATCTTTGCCGGCGCGGCGATTGATGCCCGTCAGCGACGTTTTCCCAATGAGCTTGCCGGTGCGTGTGCGGTGACGGCGTTAGTGGGCGTTTGGCTCGACAAAGGCGTTAACACGGCGCTTGACCATGCCGGTCTTGCGGTCATCGTCTACCTTGCCCTTGTTCTGACTGAGTCCCTCTGGCGTCGTTTTCGCCAAACCTCGGGCATTGGCATGGGGGACGCCAAAGCACTCTTCGCGCTTTGCACGCTCGACCCTATGGGTGGCATCGGGGCATTTGCCGTCGCGCTCCGGGTCCTTGCCCTCTCCTGCGTCATCGCAAAATCGCGCTCCCTGCCATTGCTCCCGTTTTTAGTGCCGATTTTTGCCATAATCGAGGTCGTGGGCTGCACTTTGTAACCGATTGCGCATCCTTTTTAAGGAGCATGCCATGGAATCTAATCAAGAAACGGCCGTCATTAAGGCGCGCATGGACCGTATTCCCTCGGCGTTGTCGCCCGAGCTTGTCGAGCGCATTGCCGCCGATCGTGCTTCGGGCTATGTCAACCCGTATCGTTGCAACGATGATCAGGTCATTCGTCGTATTGATCGCGCCGCCGACAAAGGCACGCTTATGCGTCCGGCGTTTATGCGCGATACCGAAAAGATACTTCATCTTCCGGCGTACACCCGTTATGCAGGCAAAACGCAGGTCTTTAGCTTCCGTAGCAATGATGATCTTTCACGCCGCGGTTTGCACGTACAGCTTGTCTCCCGCATTGCGCGCGATATCGGTCGCGCCCTGGGGCTCAATTGCGATCTGATCGAGGCGATTGGCCTGGGTCACGACTTGGGACACACGCCTTTCGGCCATGCCGGCGAGCGCTTCCTCAACGATATCTATCATGAGCGTACGGGGCGTTATTTTTTCCATAACGTGCAGTCGGTTCGCGTGCTCGACGCGTTGTATGGCCGCAACGTGTCGCTCCAGACGCTCGACGGCGTGCTATGCCATAACGGCGAGTACGAGCAGCGTGTGTTTGAGCTCTCGGACATGGGCTCCTTTGACCAGTTTGACCAGACGGTTGAGGATTGCATTGCCACGGGCTATAGCGCAATTGAGCATCTGCGTCCCATGACGCTCGAGGGCTGCGTCGTTCGCATCTCGGATATTCTTGCCTACGTCGGTCGTGACCGTCAGGATGCGATCGCGGCGGGCCTGCTTTCGCCCGACGCTTTTGATGATGGCCGGGGCGGTGCCTACAACAGTTGGATCCTCACGCATGCCTCCATCGATATCGTTGAGCACAGCTATGGTAACCCGCGCATCGAGATGAGCGAGGACCTGTTTGAGGAAATTCGCCGAGCCAAGCGCGAGAACTACGAGAAGATCTATAGCAAGGGCGGTATCGAAGGCGATTCCGAGGCGGAGCTGCGCGAGGCGTTCGTAAAGCTCTACGACCGTTGCCTGTGGGATCTAAACAGTGGCGACGAGTCCTCTTACATCTTTAAGCACCATATTTCGCGCATTGAGCAGCAGCTTTCCTACTATGATCGCACCTATGCCTGGCAGGACGACAAGGATCAAGCCGTGGTGGATTATATCGCGAGCATGACGGACGGTTATTTCTGCGAGCTGACGAGCAAGCTGTTCCCTGGTCTGGAGTTTCCGCACCGTACCTATATTAACGAACGGTAGTTCGTATTAATTCGGTATACTGTTAGTGGAAAACGTTTTTGATTGATACACGGGATGGCTATGGACGACCTTTTTTCTGCTTCGACGCGCGAGCGTTCCTTTCAGAATGCGCCGCTTGCGGTGCGCATGCGCCCCAATTCGCTCGACGAGTACGTGGGCCAGCAAAAGGCCGTCGGTAAGGGTTCATGGCTGCGTGCCGCGATCGAGCACGACGTGCTTTCGAGCGTGATTCTGTACGGGCCTGCCGGTACGGGCAAGACGACGCTGGCCCACATTATCGCCAACCATACCAAGAGCGAGTTTGTTGAGGTCAGCGCCGTCACGGGTACCGTGAAGGACCTGCGTCGTGTGATTGATGAGGCCAAGACGCACCTGAATACGTACGACCGCCGCACCATTCTATTCATCGATGAGATTCACCGCTTCTCTAAGTCGCAGCAGGATGCCCTGCTGCATGCAGTTGAGAACCGTACCGTCATTATGATTGGCGCTACGACAGAGAACCCGTACTTTGAGGTCAACTCGGCACTGTTGTCGCGCGGGCGCGTGGTGGAGCTTGAACATCTGAAGGATGAGGATATCGCCACGCTTATTGAGCGTGCGCTCGAGGCACCACAGGGCTTGAACGGAAAGTTCTCGGCCGATGAGGATACGGTCAAGACCATTTGCACGCTGGCAGCGGGTGACGCTCGCTCGGCGCTCACGACGCTCGAGCTTGCGAGCGAGATTGCCGTCACGCGTCCCGATACCGAGGGAACGCCAGCGCCTGCGGCGGGGGAGCGCTATCCCATCACCGTGGATGACGTGAAGATTGCCAACCCGCGTCGCGGCTTTACGTATGACAAAAACGGCGACATGCACTACGACATCATCAGTGCGTTCATCAAGTCCATGCGCGGTAGTGACCCCGATGCCACGATCTATTGGCTCGCGCGCATGATCGATGCTGGGGAGGATCCTAAGTTTATCGCTCGCCGCATTATGATTCACGCTTCTGAGGATGTTGGCAACGCCGACCCGCAGGCTCTTCTTATAGCACATGCTGCGTTTAAATCTGCCGAGGTTATTGGCTATCCCGAGTGCCGTATTAACCTCGCTCAGGCTGCACTCTATGTGTGCTTGGCGCCAAAATCCAACGCGTGTGAGGCTTCGGTCGATGCGGCGCTGGCCGACATCCATTCTAGTGGGCTTCGCGAGGTGCCTAGTTATCTGCGCGATCGTCATCGCCCGGGCAGCGATGATTACGGTGTGTATAAGTATCCACATGATTATCCCGAAGGCTGGGTCGATCAGCGCTATTTGCCAGAGGGACTGGAGCGCGGCGCGTTCTGGCAGCCTGCTGGCCGCGGTTGGGAAGAATGGCGCGTAGAGCAAAGCGAACGCGACCGCAGCGGGAATGCACCGAGGTAGCTGCTGATAATTTTGTCCCACGTTGCTGCTCTTGGCATGTTCGGTCCCCTTTGGGGTACCATGAAAAGCGTCTGTATTTCGATTCTTCCGGGAGGCTTGTATGAGTCCCATTCAAATCGCCCTGCTGCTGCTCGCCGTTGCCAGCGTGTGGGCCATCGCTGAGCTCGCGCTTACCCTGCGCAAGACCCGCAATGTTGTCGAGTCGCTCGATAAGACCGTGAACGACCTCAACAACACCATCGCCGAGGCTCAGCCTGTGGTGGCAAAGCTCGATGGCGCTGTCGATGAGCTTACGCCGGCGCTTGCCCAGATGGAGCCGCTGCTTAAGTCGAGCAAGACGGCAGTTGATGCCCTTACCTCCAATCTCGTAGAGGTCGAAGCCGTGGTTCGCGACATTTCCGAGGTTACGGGCAGCATGGCCGAGGCCAGCAATGCTGTGTCGAGCGTGACCGACTCTGCCGCCGGTGCTGTGCAGAAGCTCTTCAATAAGGTGAAGGCTCCTGCAGCCGACGCCGATCGCAAGCTCGCCGCTGCCGCTGCGGAGGCCGAGCAGCCTACCGAGCGCGTCCTAATTGGCGAGGACGAGGCCGCCGCGGGCGACGATGATGGTCAGAAGTCTGTATCCAAGCCGGCTCAGTATTACACCTATACGCCCGCCGAGACCTCTGAGGAGTCCTGCGATGAGTAGCGAAGCAACCTGCCCTATCACGCTGACCGTTGCCGGCGACCCGCGTCTCGCTCGCCTTGTGCGCATGACGGCAGCCAACGTTGGTGCCCTGTGCTCTATGTCTGTCGATCGCATCGAGGACATCCGCATGGCTGCTGAGGAGGCTTTCATCTTTGGTTGCACCGCGGTCGACTGCGATGACATCACCATCAAATTCGATGTCGATGAGACCCACGTTGGCATGACTATTACCTTTGGCGACCAGGCTACGGTCGATGAAGACGACCAGGCTGCGGTGTATGCCGAGCTCATCCTCGCGAGCGTGTGCGACTCCTACGAAAAGACTACGGCGCCCCTGACGCTTTCCCTCGACCTCAAGGCGGATATCTAATATGACCGAACGTTCCCGGAGCGGCAAGACCGCTTGGGACAAGGAGAAAACCCGCGAGCTGTTTCGTCGTTACAAGGAGACCGGTGATCCGGACGCCCGTGAGCAGCTCGTCATGTCCCATATGAACCTGGTAAGGTTTCTTGCCAACAAATTTAAGAATCGCGGCGAGCCGCTCGACGACCTCATGCAGGTCGGCTATCTGGGCTTGCTCAAGGCTATCGACCGTTTTGATCCCGAGCGCGGACTCGAGTTCACGACGTTTGCGACACCCACTATCCTGGGCGAGATCAAACGCCATTTTCGCGACAAGGGCTGGAGTGTGCGCGTACCGCGTCGTCTGCAGGAGCTCTCGGCCAAGGTCAACCAGGCTACTGACAAACTTACCAACGAGCTGCAGCGTTCGCCCAAGGTTGAGGAGATCGCTGAGTATCTAGATGTGACTGTCGATGAGGTCCTCGAGGCTATGGAATCGTCTTCGGCCTATACCTCGGTGCCCATCGAGGCTCCTGGTGCGTCCGATTCCGACGATGCCCCTTCGATTCTCGACCGTTACGCCGACGACGACAACGAGCTCGACTTTACCGATGACCGCCTAGTGATCGAGGAAGCCATCCGTGATTTCTCGCCGCGCGAGCGCGAGGTGATCGAGCTGCGCTTTGTGAAGGGCATGACCCAGATCGAGATCGCCAAGAAGCTGGGTATTTCTCAGGTGCAGGTTTCGCGTCTGCTTCGCCGCACGCTTAAGAAGATTCAGGACAAGATCGACCCCGACGGAGTGATGATTCGTTCATGAGTGAGCACCCCCAACAAACCGATCGCGTGCTGCGCGACGCCCGCATTCTGACGCTTCGCATTTGGGCTGTTGTCGGCTGCATTGTCATCGCCGCTGTCATCTTTAACCTTATGGGCATCCTGGCCCCGGTTATCGAGTTTCTCGCCGTTGGTTCCATCATTGCCTTTGTGATGTCCCCGATCACCAACTGGCTCGAGCACCATGGCGTGAATCGCGGCATCGGTTCGCTTGTCGCGCTTATTGTTGTTGTTGCCGTGCTCGTCGGTGTCGTTTGCATCTTGTCGCCGATTCTCTTTGGTCAGATCATGGAAGTCCTGAGCCGCCTGCCCGAGCAGCTTCGTGTTGCGGGTGGCGACCTCAATGAGATGATCTCGCATGCCAAGACGCTCAACAACACGCCGCTCAAGGAGTATTTGGACGATAATCTTTCGTCGCTAGTTGCCGTGGCATCGAAGTATGTGTCTCAGATCGCTGCCGAGCTTGGCCGCGGTGTGTTCCCGCTCATCACTAATACGGCCTCGCAGTTGTTCGTGATCTTCCTTGGTCTGGTGCTTGCGTACTGGATGGCCTGCGACTACCCTCGCATGCACCACGAGGTCTGCACCATCATCGGTCAGGAGAAGGAGACCTCGTACCGCTTTATGGTCGCCATCCTTTCTCGCTCTGTCGGTGGCTACATGCGCGGTATGGTCGTGACGTCCATCTGCGGTGGTTTCCTCGCCTTTATCGGTTTTATGATCATCGGTCATCCGTATGCGGCGCTCATGGCTATCTTTACCGGCATCATGCATTTGGTTCCGGTCGTCGGTCCCTGGGTGAGCGCAGCAATCGCCACGGTTCTCGGCTTCATGTTCAGTCCCATGTTGGCGTTATGGACGCTCATCGTGACGATGGTGGCGCAAAACGTCACCGATAACGTGATTTCGCCTAAGGTCATGCAGAGCTCGGTGCAGGTGCATCCCATCATGAGCCTCACGGCGCTCGTTATTGGCTCGGCACTCATGGGTCCCATCGGCATGATTATTGCCATCCCGCTGTGTGCGGCCCTCAAGGGTATCTTCGTGTACTATTTTGAGAATGAGACCGGCCGCCAGCTTGTGGCCTATGACGGCGCCGTGTTTAAGGGCACACCGTACCGCGATGCCGATGGCAATCCGGTCGCCGCCTACGACGCGCTCGGCGACGACACTTTCATCTACGAGTCCGAGCTCATCGGCAACGAGACTGCGCCCGAGGCCAAGGCCATGCCCAAGCCCGAGCTCGATAATCCCTGGATTAAGCTCTCTGGTCTGCAGCCTGATGCCACGGGCTTCTTCAAGAACCCCTTTGCCAAAGAGGATGATTCCAACTCGGACGACGATACCAATACCGGCATCGACGGCTCCTTGGACGATGATGACAACTAGCGGGGTAATTCGGATTAATATTCATACGCGCTAACATGCAATTTCGCTGAAGGGCCGGCATTGTGCCGGCCCTCTTTTTTGCACTTGCGCGGTGGGATGGTAATATCGTTACGTTTGAACTGTTTCGATGTGAAACCGAGGAGATTCCCTCTATGAGTGCTGACTACCCGTCAATGACTACGGCCGAGATCCGCTCCAAGTTCCTCAACTTCTTTGAGGAGCGCGGTCTTAAGCTCTATCCTTCTTCGTCCCTCGTCCCCGACGATCCTTCGCTGCTGCTTGCCAACGCCGGCATGAACCAGTTTAAGGAGTACTACCAGGGCAAGAAGACCATGAAGGAGATCGGCGCTATCTCCTGCCAGAAGTGCGTCCGCACCAACGACATCGATTGCATCGGCGAGGACGGCCGTCACCTGTCCTTCTTCGAGATGCTCGGCGACTTCTCCTTTGGCGGCGTCTCCAAGCAGCAGGCCTGCGCTTGGGCCTTTGAGCTCATTACCAAGGAGTTCAAACTGCCGCTCGACCGCCTGTACTTCACCGTCTTTACCGAGGACGACGAGACCCACGATGTGTGGCGCTCCCTGGGCGTTGCCGAGGATCACATCTCTCGCCTGGGCGAGGACGACAACTTCTGGGCCGCTGGCCCCACCGGCCCCTGCGGTCCGTGCTCTGAGATCTACTTTGATATGGGCGAGGAGGTCGGCTGCGGCAGCCCCGACTGCAAGCCTGGCTGCGACTGCGACCGCTTCCTGGAGTTCTGGAACCTCGTCTTTACCCAGTACGACCGCCAGGAGGACGGCTCCATGCCGGAGCTGCCGCATCGCAACCTCGATACGGGTATGGGCCTGGAGCGCATGGCCGCCATCATGCAGCATAAGACCGCCAACTACGACGGCGATCTGATGCAGCACCTCATCAAGCTCGGTGAGAAGATCAGCGGCAAGACCTATGACGCCGATGACTACTCCGGCGTCAGCCGCTCGCTGCGCATCATCGCCGATCACTCCCGTGCCGTCGACTTTATGATTTCCGACGGCATCCTCCCCGGTAACGAGGGTCGCGAGTACGTCCTTCGCCGTCTGCTCCGCCGTGCCGTGTTCCACGGTCGCCTGCTGGGTATCGAGGGTGCCTTCCTGACCAAGTTCATCGACGAGGTCAACGCTCAGATGGGCGAGGCCTATCCCGAGTTGCTCAAGAACGTCGCGCTCGTCAAGGGTATCGTTGCCTCCGAGGAGGAGCGCTTCTCCACGACGCTCGACAACGGCCGCGTCTACCTGGATGAGGCACTGGCAGCGCTTGCCGAGGGCGCTGTGCTTCCGGGCGATGTTGCCTTTAAGCTGCACGACACCTTTGGTTTCCCCATCGACCTAACCGTCGAGATCGCCGGCACCGCTGGCCACGACGTCGACATGGACGGCTTCACTGCCTGCATGGAGGACCAGAAGGCCCGCGCCCGCGCCAATGCCAAGGGCGACGCCTGGGGCAGCTTCAACGACGTGTGGGTTGAGCTTTCCGACAAGGTCGCTGCGACCGAGTTCGACGGCTATGACAACGATGTGATCGAGGGCGCCAAGGTTGTCGCCATCGTGCGCAACGGCGAGTCCGTCGAGTCCGCTGCCGCCGGCGAGAACGTCGAGGTCGTGCTCGACCGCACCCCGTTCTACGCCGAGATGGGCGGCCAGCAGGGTGACGCCGGCGAGCTTTCCGCCGAGGGCGTTTCGCTGACCGTTTCCGATACCAAGAACCACAACGGCCTGTATGCTCACGTCGCCCACGTTGCCGAGGGCACGCTGACCGTCGGTGCTACCGTGACCGCCGCGCTCGACGCCGAGCGCCGTGGTTTCCTGCGCCGCAACCACACCGCCACCCACCTGCTCGACGCCGCCCTTAAGCAGGTCCTGGGCGAGCATGTCTCCCAGGCCGGTTCGCTGGTGACGCCCGAGCACCTGCGCTTTGACTTCACGCACTTCGAGGCCCTGTCCTCCGAGCAGCTCAAGGCTGTCGAGGACCTGGTCAACCAGCAGATCTTCGCTTCCAAGCCGGTTGTGACCCGTGTCATGGGCATTGACGAGGCTAAGGCTGCCGGCGCTGTCGCTCTGTTTGGAGAGAAGTACGGCGATGTTGTCCGCGTCGTCTCCGTGGGCGCCGAGGACCAGCCGTTCTCCCGCGAGCTCTGTGGTGGCACTCATGCCGCCAATACCGCCGAGATTGGCCTGTTCAAGATCATTTCCGAGTCCTCCACGGGCTCCAATGTCCGCCGTATCGAGGCCGTGACCTCTAAGGGTGCCCTCGACTACATGGCCGACCGCCTGGCGCTCGTTGACGCCGCCGCCGCTGCGCTCAAGTGCCGCGTCGACGAGGTTCCCGCCCGCGTGGAGAACCTGCAGGCCGAGCTGCGCGAGACGTCCAACAAGCTCAAGAAGGCGCTCACTGGTGGCTCCTCCGATGCGATCTCCAGCGCCATCGAGGGTGCTGTCGAGCTGAATGGCTACAAGCTTGTTGTTGCTGAGCTTCAGGGTCTCGAGGCCGCTGACCTGCGCAACGTTTGGGATACCGTGCACCAGAAGGTCGCCGGCCCTGTCGCTTGTGTCGTCGCCAGCGTGACTGAGAAGGGCACTCCGGCCCTGCTCGCTGCCGGCTCCGATGACGCCGTCAAGGCCGGTTTCCACGCCGGTAACGTGATCAAGCAGATCGCGGGTCTGGTCGACGGTCGCGGTGGCGGTCGTCCCAACATGGCCCAGGCCGGTGGCAAGAATGCTGCCGGCATCGCCGATGCCCTCGCGGCCGCTAAGACCGCGCTCGGCGCCTAAGAATCTAAGAAGTCGCTGTGGTTGCGCTCGCGCTGGACATAGGGGAGACCAGGATTGGCATCGCCGTCTCGAGCCGTGATGGCAAGATGGCGATGCCTGTCAAGGTGCTTCCGGCTGCCGAGGTCACCGGTATGGCCAAGACGTTCCGCTACCTGGTTGAGGACTATGAGCCCGACATCCTGGTAAGCGGACGTCCCCTGACCATGGCCGGTGAGCCCGGCCCTCAGGCCGTGCGCGTTGCCGCTGTGGCGCAAAAGATTGCCGACGAGCTCGATCTTCCGTTGGAGTTTGAGGACGAGCGTCTGTCCTCGCAAGAGGCCAAGCGTATCCTGCGCGAGCAGGGACTCAACGAAAAGCAGATGAGGGGCAAGATCGACATGATTGCCGCCAGCCTGTTTTTGCAGACGTGGCTCGATCGTAAAAACGAGGAGGTTTCGCATGCCTAGTGCTTCCGATCCGCGCCAGCCGAATCGTACACAGCAGCCGGCGTCGCGCCCTGCCCAGCCTGGCCAGCGTCCGGCACAGTCGACGCAGCGCGCAGCTCAGCCTGCCGCGCGCCCGGCTCAGTCCTTCTCTCGTTCGGCCCAACCTGTTCAACGGACGGGTCAGCAGCCTTCTGCTCGTTCGGTTCAGCATCCGGCTTCTCACGCGGCTCAGCAGCCTACTGCTCGTACGGCCCAGCCTGCAGGCGGCACCCGCTTTAAGCAGCAGGCACCTACCCAGCGAACGCAGGCCCCCCAATCGCATTCGTATCACGCTCGCGGTTCGCATGGCGTTGCTCCGGCGACCCGCTCGAGCTACAACACGCATGCTCGTCGCGGTGCTCAAAAGAAGAGTTCTCCGGTGCCTATGATTATCGGTGGCGTTGTTGCCGTGCTTGCGCTTGTCGCGATCGGTTTCTTTGTCGTGCCGGCCGTCAAGGGCTTCTTCGCCGGTGGGGATACGAAGGTCACGGCTGGTCAGCAGGTTACGGTGACCATTCCCGACGGTGCTTCGGGCGATACTATCGCCTCGATTCTCTCCGAGAACCATATTGTCGAAAATCCCAAGGATTACTATGCGGCGGTTAAAAAGCTCAACGCCGATATGTCGCTCAAGCCTGGTACTTATTCGTTCACCACACTCATGGATGCGACCAAGGTTGTTCAGCAGCTCATGGAAGGCCCCAACGCGGGCTCCAATGCGCTTACTATTCCCGAGGGCCTGACGGTCGATCAGGTCGCCGACCGTGTGGCCCAGGCCTACGACAGTATCTCTAAGGAAGACTTTCTCAACCAGGCCAAGGCCTCCAACTACATGGACGACTATAGCTTCCTTAAGGGCGCCGCCAACGACTCGCTCGAGGGTTTCTTGTTCCCCAAGACCTATTCGTTGGGTGATTCGCCGACGGCCGATGACGTGATTCGCGCTATGCTCGATCAGTTTAAGACCGAGTACAAGTCGCTTGACTTTGCGAGCTGCGGAGGCAAGATCAAGGAGCGCTATGGTGTGGAGATGTCCGACTACGACATCGTCAACTTGGCCTCTATCGTTGAGCGCGAGGGCCTCAACGCCGATCAACGTGCGCACGTGGCCTCGGTCTTCTACAACCGCCTTGCCGGCAAGCTCGACGGTCTGCGCTATCTCAACAGCGATGCGACCATGATGTATGTCACCGGTGGCGAGGTTACCGCCGACGACCTGCAGAGCGATAGCCCGTATAACACCTATAAGCATGAGGGCCTGCCGCCCACGCCCATCTGCTCTCCGTCGCTCGAGGCACTCAAGGCCACGCTTGAGCCGACCGACTCCGATGACCTGTATTTCTACATTACACAGGACGAGGAGTACTTCTCGCAAACCTACGAAGAGCATCAACAGTCTTGGAATTAGCATGAGGATTTTTAGCCCCAAACGTTACGTTGCCTCGGTCGATCGCATCGACCTTAATACCCTGTGGGCCGACGGCAAACGCGCCATTCTGCTCGATCGCGATAACACCTTGGTGCCGCGCGACACCGAGCGGGTTCCCGCCGCGGTTTCCGCTTGGCTCGATGCCGCCCGCGCCAAAGGCTTTAAGCTGTGCATGGTGTCCAACAACTGGCATCGCGACCAGGTCATGAGCTCTGCACGCGAGCTGGGACTCGAGGCCATAAGCCACGCCATGAAGCCGGCGCCGTTTGCCCTCAAGGCGGGTCTTAAGCGCCTCGGCGCCACGGCCGACGAGGCGGTGCTGATCGGTGATCAGCTCTACACGGACGTGTGGAGCGGCAACTTCGCCGGCGTCGATACCATCCTGGTAAAGCCGCAGGCGACGCAGGACCTGTGGTATACGCAGATCTTCCGTATCTTTGAGCGCCGGGCCCTTCGCGACCTTCCCTGCGAGGAATAGGTCTCGCTATGTCCCAGCACACCAAACACGGCTGCGATCATATCTTCTTTATCGGCTTTTTGGGCGCGGGCAAATCGACGCTCGCGCGCAACGTCGGCACTATGTTCAAGCGGCGTTTTATCGATACCGATCGCCTGGTCGTGCGCCGTTGCGGCAAGTCGGTAACCGAGATTTTTGAGACCGAGGGCGAGGATCGTTTTCGCGAGCTCGAGACCTCGGCGCTCCGTTCGCTCCAAAGTGAGCGCAGCCTGTTGGTTTCGTGCGGGGGCGGCATTGTCGAGACGCCGGTGAATATTGAGCTGATGCACGAAATGGGTACGTGCGTGTACCTCGAGGGTGACTTCGAGGATTCGATTCGCCAGATTCGTCGGTCCGACACGCGCCCCGATTTTCGCTCTCCCGAGCATGCCGCGCGCCTGTTTGAGCATCGCCGTCCGCTGTATCGCCAGGCCGCCGACCTTACCCTTGATATTCGCAACAAGTCCTTCGAGGACGTTTCCTACCTTTGTGCCGAGATGCTTTTGGAGCGTGGGCTGCTATGATTCGCCGTCAACTGATCAATTTCCAAAACCGCAGCGTCGATGTCCGCGTCGGATTGGGCGCGTTCGATGAACTGTCGCGTATGTTTGCCTCGGCCGTGGGCAAGCCTAAGCGCGCGATGGTCGTTTGGAACACCGCCACATCTGAGCGTTTTGGTGAAGTCGTCGAGCATGCGCTGGTCGACGCCGGTTTTGCCGTGTCGCTGCTAGTCCTTGAGGTTTCGCCTGCTGGTGCCACGCTGGCCGATGCTGATGCTATCTTTGGCGCCCTGTCTGCCAACGGCGTTACCTGCGACGATCTGGTTGTCGCCGTTGGCGATGCCGCAACCTGCTCGGTTGTTAGCTGGTGCGCCAACCAGTGGTGCGGCCGAACCGAGTGCGCGCTGTTGCCGACGACCTTTGACGCCATGCTCACGGTCGCGACGACCATGAAGCCGCTCGTCGCCTCGTCGGCCAATGCGCTTCCCGCTATCGCGTTCCGTCCCGAACCGGGCTTGGTCGTGTGTGACCTCGACCTTGTTCGCGAGGCGGACCCCGAGGACCTCAAGCTCGGCTTTGTGGTGCTTGTTGGCACCATGCTTTCGAGCAGTAAGTCCCGCTGGAATCAGTTTACTGAGACCGTCCCCGAGATTCTCGCGGGCGAGGAGGTCGCGCTCGTCAATGCCGTTCAATGGTCTCAGACTGCCCGTAAGGACGTACTGATGGCCACGAACCCGAGCGCTCGCCATGCGCTCGATTTTGGCAAGACGGGGGAGCGTACCCTGCGCGCCTGCTTGGGCGATGCCGCTTCGCAGGTCCCTGCCTATCAGCTGTTATCCGAGGGCATGCGCTTTGAGGCGCGCCTAGCACATGATGCCTGCGACTTTGATATCGATTACGTCTTTGAGGTCGATGACTGCCTGGAGGACTTTGGCATCGAGGAACTTGCCTTCGACCTGGAGCCTGCCGCGTTTATCGAGGAGTTCCGCAGGCAGCAGTTCGCCCGCTCGAACCGCAGTATGTTGCCGCTGCCCGCGGCACTCGGCGCCATTCGTTTAACGAGCGTTGAGGACGAGGTTCTTGAGCGCCATGCTCACGCCTACTTGGCTTCTCGCAAAGAACTTCTCTAAGATTTATTGACATCCATCGTCTTTCGTATCATGTTGAGGGACGGGTTTCCAATCGATTGCGGATCGCATGCGATTCCGTCGTTCGGTTGAGACCCGTCCCGTCTTTATAGAGACAATAAGAAAGGAATCTGCATGTCTGAGTTTGCTGCCGGTCCTGCCGGTCGTATTGAACGTGTCCGTGCCCTGATGGTCGAGCGCGGCTACGACGCTATCGTGGTACGCGACGAGGCCAATCTTCGTTGGCTCACGGGCGTGAAGGGCGTCTTCGACTACACCTTCGAGTTCCCGCATGCGGCGTTTATTACGGCTGACCAGTGCCTGTTCCATACCGACTCGCGCTACCTTAACAGCTTTGAGGAGAACACGCCCGCCGGCAGCCCCTGGGTCTACGACATGGTCGAGGGCACCATCCCCGGTTGGGTCGCCGGCAAGATCGCAGCCAACAAGTGCCGCGTCTGCGCTGTCGAGGACGACATGCAGATCAACTTCTACCAGGGTATTCAGCGTGGTCTGGAGGACCGTTCCGTCGCCTGCCTGCTGCCGCTGATGCATGACGACATTCGCAAGATGCGCGCCATCAAGGATGCCGAGGAGATCGAGCTCATGCGCCATGCGCAGTCGATCACTGACGCCGCCTTCCAGCACATGCTCGGCTTTATTAAGCCCGGTATGACCGAGAAGCAGGTTCGCAACGAGCTCGAGAACTTTATGTTCGCCAACGGCGCTGACAGCCTTGCCTTCGGCTCCATCGTAGCGAGCGGTCCCAACACCGCCAACCCGCATGCCGTGCCGAGCGACCGCGTGATCGAGAAGGGCGATTTCGTTCTCATGGATTATGGCGCGGGCTATTGCGATTACCGCTCCGACATGACGCGCACTGTCGTGATGGGCGAGCCCACCCAGGAGCAGCTCGACCTGTACGCACTCGTGCGCCGCACGCACGAGGAGTGCGTCGCCGCCATCCATCCGGGCGTTGAGGGTAACGACATCTTCAAGCTTTCCAAGAAGATCATTGGCGATGCCGGCTATGGCGATTACTACAATCATGGCCTGGGCCACGGCGTCGGTATTGACATCCACGAGCTGCCCAACTTCAACCGCAGCAAGAACACCATCGAGATCGGCTCGGTTGTCACCATGGAGCCCGGCGTTTACCTGCCCGGCGTGGGCGGCGTGCGCCTGGAGGATTACGGCGTGGTCACCGAGAACGGCTACGAGCCTTTCACCAAGACCCCGCACGACCTGCACGTCATCGATTGCTAGCCCATTTCGATAGATTTTTGGGGCGGGGCGTCCGGATCGATTCGGACGCCCCGCGTTCTCTTTTTATGCGCTCGCCGCAGGCGCCGTCTGCAAGTGTATAATTTCTGTCGTATGTAATTTGGACGCTTGTGCGTTCTGCCCATAACAAGAAAGGTCGCTATGCCTACCATTTCTACCGCCGACTTCAAGAACGGCCTCGGTCTCCGTATCAAGGACAAGGTCTACACCATCGTCGAGTTCCAGCATGTCAAGCCGGGCAAGGGCGGCGCGTTTGTGCGCTACAAGACCCGCGACATCAAGAGCGGCCGAGTCGTCGAGAACACCTGCAACGCCGGCACCAAGTTCGAGAGCGTCATGCTCACCACCCGTGAGTTCCAGTACCTCTACAACGATGGCACCGACTACATCTTCATGGACAACGAGTCCTATGAGCAGGTTCCCGTTCCCGAGGACATGGTGGGCGAGAACTCCAAGTGGCTGCGCGAGAACGACATCTGCCAGCTGCTCTTCGCCGACGATGAGCTCATGGGCGTGACCCCGCCGATGTTCATCGAGACCACCATCGTCCAGACCGACCCGGGCTTTAAGGGCGACACCGTCCAGGGTTCCACCAAGCCGGCCACGATCGACACCGGCGCTGTCATCCAGGTCCCCATGTACCTCAACGAGGGCGAGGTCATCAAGGTTGACACCCGCGACGGCAAGTTCGTCTCCCGCGTCTAGCAACCAACTCTTCTAGGAGGACTCATGCCCCAGGAAATCAAGATTGACGGCATCGGCATTTCGCCCGATGTTCTGACCGCCATCGTCTCGCGCGCCGTGTCGGATGTCGAGGGCATCGCCTCCGTTGGCGTCAAGGACCTTGCCACCAACCTTGTCTCCATGATGCTCTCGTCCAAGGCCCCGGCTTCCGAGCCGGCGGTCGAGGCCGAGGTCGTCGGCGACAAGCTCGCACTCACCGTGCGTGTCGTGGTGTTCTTTGGCTATCCGTTCAAGAAACTCGCCGAGGCCGTTCGCGCCGCCGTGGTCGCCGCTATCGATGCCCAGGTGGGCGTCGAGGTCGAGCGCGTTGACGTTTGCATCGACGGCCTCGTTTTCCCCAAGGAGTAACCTTTGAGCCTTAAGGTTTATCGCGGGCGTACGCTTGCCCGCAGTCAGGCGCTGCAGCTGCTGTTCCAGGCCGAGGCCACGGACAGCCCGCTTGAGCGCGTCCTCGAGGGTGATTTCCTGATCTCGAAGGGTCCCCTCGACCCCTATGCGCTGGAGCTGTGCCGCGGTGCCTACGAGCATATCGACCGCATCGACTGCGCTCTGCGCTCCGTTGCCAAGAACTGGGATCTTATGCGCATGCCCGGCGCCGACCGCAATCTGCTGCGTATCGCCGTTTACGAGATGCGTTTCCTCACCGACGAGGAGGTCTCGGACGCCATCGTGATCAATGAGGCTGTCGAGCTTGCCAAGGCCTATGGCACCGATCAGTCCGCGTCGTTCGTCAACGGCGTGCTGGGCAAGATCGCGCGCAGCGAGGAGTTGCCGGGCGAGGACCTGTACCAGGAACTGCTGGCCGAGGATCGCGCTCGCGAGGAGGCGCAGGCTGCCGAGGCGGCCGCCAAGGTCGCTGCCGCTCAGGCTGCCGCCGGTGTACTTGCCGAGGATGCGGACGCTGCTGAGGCCGTCGAGGCCGACTCCGTCGAGGAGTAGCCATGCCAGAGGGTTCCGTCCGCAACTTCGACGAGATCTCGGACCGCCTGGACCAGATCATCGCTACCGTTCGCTCCAAGGATACGTCCTTGGAGCGTTCGCTCGATCTGTTTGACGAGGCGATTGAGCTGGGCTCCCGCGCGGTCGATATGGTCGACAAGTTTGAGCTGACGCCGCGTGAGGCCGATAAGCTCGAACAGGAATACGATGAGGATGCGGCAAACGAATCCCAGGATAGCTAGGCCGCATCTCCGGATACGAATGGTTGATGGCATTCATGAAACGCGTGCGTCTTGATGACGAACTGATTTCACAGGGCATCTGCGCCGATCGCGCGGATGCCCTTCGCACTCTTATGGCCGGCTTGGTCTCGAGTGGCGGCGAGCGCTTGACTTCGCCGGGCCTTAAGGTGATCCCAGGCCTGCCGCTGCACGTGAAGGGGCGCATTCCCTATGTTGGCCGCGGCGGACTTAAGCTCGAAGGTGCGCTTGATGCTTTTGGCATCAATCCGACGGGCCTTGCCTGTCTGGATGTGGGCTGCTCTACCGGCGGCTTTACCGATTGTCTGCTCAAGCGCGGAGCTGCGACCGTTGTCTCGGTGGACGTGGGTCGCGCCCAGTTCGATTGGTCGTTGCGTCAGGACGATCGCGTGATGCTGCATGAGCGCACAAACGTGACTCAGCTGCCTGAGCTTGGCTATGCCGGCGCCATCGACCTGGCTGTGTGTGATGTCTCGTTTACCAGCATCGCGAACATTATCGATGCGGTGCTGGCGTGCCTGGCGCCTACGGGTGCATTCTGCACGCTCGTAAAGCCGCAGTTTGAGGCTCCGGCGGCGCTGGTGGGCGAGGGCGGCATTGTGACCGATCCCGCCGTGCGCCGCGATACACTCGTGGCGGCGGTTGAACTCTTTGCTGCCAAGGGCCTCTTCCCGGTCGATGTGTGCGTGTCACCCATTCATGGTGCCAAGGGCAACGTTGAGTTTTTCCTGTACGGCACGAGATTTGACCCCGGCGACCGCTCGCAAGACGAGCTGCAATTCCAGGTATCGGTTATGAGCGAGAAAGCTGCAATGCTATGAAGGTCTTTCTGGTTCCCAATTATTACAAGCAAGAGGCGGTCGAGAGCGGCTTGATGCTCGAGCTTTGGCTGACGCGCCAGGGCTATGAAGTCGCATGGGCTGCCGACCAGCGATCGAAGATTCAAAGCACGCCTGATATTGATGGCTCCGATCTGGTCATTACGCTCGGCGGGGACGGTACGTTGCTGCGCGCTGCCCGCATCCTCAACCATCGCGAGATTCCTATCCTCGGTCTTTCCTATGGTCACCTGGGCTTTTTAACTGCTGCGAGTCCCGAGGAGCGCGACATTCTGCAGGTCGTAAGCGACGCCCTGTCCGGCGAGCTGCATGTGAGCCGTCGCGCCACCATCGCTGCGGATATCGTGTCCGTGCGCGAAGACGGTACGAAGGATGTCGTGCGCACGTTCGCCCTCAACGACATGGCGCTCACGCGCGGCCCCCTGTCCGATATGGTCGAGTTTGACATCACGGTGTCCGGCCACCATATCGATCGCCTGCGTGGCGACGGCGTGGTCGTGTCCACGGCGACCGGCTCCACTGGCTATGCACTATCCGCAGGCGGCCCCATCGTGAGCCCCGACTATACGGGCATGGTCTGCGTACCCATTGCGCCGCACACCATTCAGGCTCGTGCCTTTTTGACTTCGCCGAGTGATGTCGTCGAGATCTTTATGTCTGATGACCGTCCGAGTGTTCCGGCGATTGCTATCGATGGACAGTTTATTACCTGCGACGGCACCGTTGAGAGCGTGGCTGTGCGCCGCGGGCCCGGAGATGTGCTGCTCCTCGATTACGGCCCCGAGAGCTTCTATAACTCGGTGAGCCGCGTTTTCTACGGAGTCCGTCATGATCGATGAGCTGCAGGTTTCTAACATTGCACTCATTCGCGAGGCGACGCTGGTTCCGAGCGCGGGCCTAACGGTTCTGACCGGAGAAACCGGCGCCGGCAAGACCGCGCTGCTCTCGGCCCTCAAGCTTATTTTGGGCGAGCGAGCGGATTCTTCGACGGTGCGCGAGGGCGAGGCGCTTGCTAGCGTTGAGGCGCGGCTGTTCGACGGTCCACACGACACGGAGGGTTTCACGGTCCAGCGTAGCCTTTCTGCCGAGGGCCGCAGCCGCGTGAAGATTGACGGCCGCATCGCCAGTGTGCGCGAGCTTTCGGAGCGCGTTGGCGTGATGATGGATCTGTGCGGCCAGCACGAGCACCAGCGCTTGCTCGATCCGGCGCATCACGTTGCGATGGTCGATGCCTGGGCGGGGCGCTCTGCGCTTGAGGCGCTGGATGTGTACCGCGCCTGCTTTAAAGCCTCGCGCGCGGCTGCCAAGGAGGTCCGTCGCGTCGAGGGGGCCTCGCGTGCGCAGGGGAGTCGCGTCGAGGAAGCGCGTTTTGCCCTCGAGCGCATCGGCGAGGTCGACCCCAAGCCAGGCGAGTATGAGGAACTCGAGGAACTGCTGCCGCGCTCCGAACATGCCGAGGTACTGGTTGCCACAGCTAATGATGCCCATGCATCGCTTGCCTCTGAAGGGGGGGCGCTCGATGCCGTGAACAGTGCCGTGGCGGAGCTTTCCCGAATGGCTACCGTCGATCGCAAACTGGGCGACATTGCCGATGCACTTTCGGATGCCTGCATCTCTCTTGAGGATTGCGCGAACGAGCTTCGTTCCTATCGCGATGGGGTCGCCTTCGATCCTCGCGAGCTCGCTCGCATGCGCGAGCGGTATTCCGACCTCAAGGGCCTGCTGCGTCAGTGGGGTCCGACCATGGACGATGTCTTTGCCATGCGCGACCGCTCACAAGAGCTGCTGTCGCTGGTCGATGATGGCGATGAACAGATCAAAAAGGCGCGTGAGGCACTCGGGAGCGCCGAGCGCGAGCTGTTCGCTGCTGCCAGGGCACTTAAGCGCGCTCGCAATACGGCGGCCCCGCGCTTCTGCCACGAGGTCGGCCGCCAGATGGCTCGCTTGGAGATGGGCGGTGCCGAGCTCGTCTGGGAGTCGCGCGATCTTCCCCGTGCTGAGTGGACGCCCGTTGGTCCTTCGAGCTACGAGCTGCTATACCGCAGCGGTGCCGGCTTGACGCCACGTCCCCTGCGCCGCATTGCGTCGGGCGGCGAGCTCAGCCGCGTCATGCTGGCAAGCAAGGTCGTCCTCGGTAACGCGGACGGTGTTGATACGCTGGTGTTTGACGAGGTCGATGCTGGTGTCGGTGGCTCCACGGCGCGTGCGCTCGCGGGCGTGCTGGCAGATCTCGCCGCTACGCATCAGGTGATTGTCGTAACCCACTTGGCGCAGGTCGCCGTCATGGCTGACAAGCATTATGTCGTCAGCAAGGAACCGGGCGATGTTCCCCAGACGCATTTGGACGAGGTAACCGGCGAAACGCGTACCGCCGAGATCGCCCGCATGTTGAGCGGCGATCAATCGGAGGCGAGCTTGGCGCATGCCAAGCAGATGCTTGAAGAAGCTCGAGGTTAGGTCGTATCAGCGGTGTTGGTGGGACAAAATAGACTGAATTTTTTGTCTCACTTCGCGTTTTACTCCACGACCTTATCCGGTTGGATGAGTTCCTCATAGTAGCTGATGTGCTCTCGGGCGTCCTCGATTTCGGGCAGCAGGAAGTTGTAGATGACCTCTATGATCATCGTGGCGCTCATCTTGGAGAATGCGAAGTCACCCGTTGTCAGCAGCGCTTCGTGATTGACGGTATTAAAGGTGTAGTCGGCGAGGCGTGCAAGTGGAGACTTGCTATCGCTGCTGATGACGACTACGGTTGCGCCGCAGTTGCGAGCCGCTTTTGCCATGCGATTCAGTCGGCGCGATTTGCCAGAGTTTGAGATTAGCACGATGACGTCACCCGGGCGTAACGTGAGCGCAAAGCCGATTGATGTCTCGCTAATGGTGCTCGCCATGCAGCGCAGGCCCAGCTGCGAAAACTTAAACGTCGCATCGAGCGCGACCGCGTTCGTATTGCCCACGGCGGCGAACTCAATAACGCCGGCATTCTTAAGCGCGTGTACAACTGCGGCCAACGTGTCGTGATCAATGCCGTCGATGGTCGCATTAAGCTCACTCACCTTGGCGGCGAGGATATTTTTAAGGCTCTGCTCCATGTTGTCGAGCGAGACCTCGTCGGTCAGGCCCTCGTTGCGCTGACTCTCTAAGTCGCGCGCCAACGAAAACTGAAAGCTGCGGAAGCTGCCAAAGCCCAGCTTGCGGCAGAAACGCGAAACGGTCGCCTCGGACGTGGCGGCAGCGCGCGAGAGCTGAGCGGCCGTGAGGCGTGGCGCTTCGGACTGGTGCTCCAATATATAGTCGACAATGCGCTGCTCGGACTCGCTGTATCCCTGATGGGTACTAATGAGGGAAAGTGCGCTCTTGCTACTATCGGTCATGGATGGCTCCTGGTTGGCATGAAAATCTAGCTTGATTTGCAATGCCATAGTATACGGGCATTTTCAATTACAAGATACACCTTGCCGTTTCAAGTGTTGATGGTAAACTTTCACTTGCCGTTTACGGTTATGAAAGAACCTTTCACCGGAGAATTGCGCCTTGTCTCTTCTCACGCGGACGGTAGGTTGGTATCTTTCAAGTGTGGATAAACGCGCATCGAAGCGCGTGTAGGGGAGCGCCCGCGGGCGCTGTACTCAAGAAGGAGGGACACATGGCTAAGTTTGACATCATCGCCGCGACCGGTTGCCCGACCGGCATTGCGCACACCTTCATGGCGAAGGAGGCGCTGGAGAAGGCAGCTGCCGAGCGAGGTCTGACCATTAAGGTCGAGACTCATGGCCAGGTCGGTGTCGAGAACGAGCTCACCAAGAGCGAGATCGCCGGTGCCAAGGCCGTCGTCGTCGCAGCCGATAAGGATGTCCAGGCTGAGCGTTTCGCCGGTAAGCCCATGGTTTCCGTTGGTGTTTCCAAGGCCCTGTCTGTCGAGGCTGCCGGTAAGCTGATCGACCGCGCGCTCGCCGCCAAGGGCGACGACACGGTTGCCGCTGCCGCCGATGTCGAGGACGAGGTCGAGGAGAAGGAGTCCATCGGTCACGTCATTTACAAGCACCTCATGAACGGCGTCAGCCACATGCTGGTCTTCGTCGTTGCCGGTGGTGTTCTGACCGCCATTTCGTTCCTGTGGGGCATCACGTCCTTTGATTCGACAGCTGCCGACTACAACAGCTTTGCCGCGATGCTCAAGATTATCGGCGGTATCGCCATGAACCTCATGGTTCCGGTGCTCTCCGCTTACATCGCCGAGTCCATCGGCAAGCGCCCGGCGCTCGTCCCCGGCTTTGTTGCCGGTATGATTGCCATCCAGGGTCTGCCCGTTAACGCTGATACCGGCATGATCGACGCTGGAGGCTCGGGTGTGGGCTTTGGCTTCCTGGGCGGCATCGTCGGCGGCTTCCTCGCCGGCTATGTCATTTTGCTGCTCGAGAAGGTTTTCTCTAAAATTCCCGCGAGCCTTAATGGCCTGAAGGCAATCTTCCTGTATCCGCTGTGCTCTACCGCCATCGTCGGCCTGGTCATGCTCGGTATTTCCGGCCCCATGGCTGCCATTAACCAGGGCATGATGGATTTCCTGCAGAGCCTCGGTAACTCCGGTCCGGTGATCCTTGGCCTGGCCATCGGCTGCATGTGCGCATTTGATATGGGCGGCCCGGTCAACAAGGCTGCTTACGCTACTGGCACCTTCCTGCTCGGTACCGCTCTCGAAGCTGGCGTCGGCACCGAGACCTACAACTTCGGCACCAACTTCATGGCTGCCGTCTCCGCCGCTTGCATCGTTCCGCCGCTGATCACCACCTTCGCCGTCGTTGTCGGCAAGAAGTACTTCAGCCAGGAGGATCATGACGCCGGTATCGTCAACCTCATCCTTGGTTGCACCCACATCACCGAGGGCGCCATTCCGTTCATGACCAAGAACATCTGGCCCGTCATGCCCATCATGATGGTCGGTTCTTCCATCGCTTCCATCTTGACCATTTTCTTCAACGTTCACGATCCGGCGCCTCACGGCGGCTTCCTGGTCCTGCCCGTTGTCGAGAACGGCCCGCAGTGGGTCCTCGCGATCCTCCTCGGCGCCGTGGTCGGTGGCATCCTGTTCGTGGCCTTCAAGAAGTACGACTTCGAGAAGAACCAGAAGCCCGCTCCTGCAACCAAGCCGGTTGAGGCCCCCAAGGCCGCTGCCGTCGAGGCCCCCAAGGCCGAGGCTGCTGACTTCGTGAAGGTCGAGAACGTCTTTGTCGCCGAGGACTTCGCTTCTCGTGACGAGGCTCTGAGCTTTGTCTCCAACCAGGCCGTCAAAGCCGGTATCGCCGGCGACGCCGATGCCGTGATGAACGCCTTCCTGGCCCGCGAGGCCGAGGGCACCACGGGCATGATGGAGGGCTTCGCCATTCCGCATGCCAAGTCCGACGTCATCACCGAGGCTGCCGTCATCGTCGTCAAGGACGACTCTGGCGTGACCGGTTGGGACACCATGGACGGCGCTCCCGTCAACGTTGCCATCGCCCTGCTCATCCCGGGCGCTCAGGCTGGCACCACGCACCTCAAGATCCTGTCCAAGGTCGCCGAGGCGCTCATGGACGAGGACTTCCGTGCCACCGTCAAGGGTTCCACCGACGCCGCCGAGATCGCCAAGACGATCAACGCCCGCCTGGTTTAATCCAGCAGCTAGCGAATAATATCGCCCCTTGCAACAAAGGCGGAGACCCTCTCCAGGGCCTCCGCCTTTTTTCATCCCCAAATAAGTTGCGGTGAAATAGGGACTGTTTATATGATTCAACTCCAAATCCAGTCCCTATTTCACCGCAACTTACAAAAGGGTATAGATAGACCCCATCAACCAAATCAACCAGGCGAACAAAAAGTCAGCCAGAATTCCGTTCGCACGATATTGCTCTGGACCGACCGAGTTTCCGCAGCTTGTTCGCCCACAGGGGGCCGGACGCGGCCAGTGAGATTTATCGCGAGTTCCGCACGAGCCGAAGAGCACTTAATGTGCTCTTCGTGCGAGCAGGACTGTAGAGCAGGAAATCTCACTGGCCGCGCCCGGCCCCCTGTGGGCTAGCAAGCGGACGACAAACACATCTGTCCAACAATTCGTGCGAAACATAATGAAAAACAGTTTGATGTGAGTTAATATAAACAACGTCGTTTATCTGACTCCTGCCGCATGCATGACAGGGGTTAAACACAAAAAAGGAGTCAATTATGGTTTCTGAGAAGGCTACCCTCGTCAATCCGCAGGGTCTTCACATGCGTCCGGCCGGCCTCTTCGCCTCCACCATGGGCAAGTACGCCTGCGACGTGACTGTCGTCACCCCCGAGAAGGAGGTCAACGGTAAGTCCCCGATGGCCCTCATGGCTGCTGGTATCCCCTGCGGTACCGAGGTCGAGGTCAAGTGCGACGGCGCCGACGAGGCCGAGGCTCTGGCTGCTGCCATCGAGCTCATCAAGAGCGGTCTTGGCGAGTAGAACTCAAACGGGTCGCATGTTGAACAATTAAGTTCATACTTGGGGGCGCAGTGACCTGTTTAAGGTAGCTGCGCTCCCTTGTCATGGATATGGCAAATCGCTTTATCACATGACACGGAGAGAGGAATGGGAATGTATCAGGGAGTCAACGCATCCGAGGGCATCGGTATCGGCACCGTTATGGTCGCCGTCGATCCCGACTTGACGTTTGAACCGCACGAGGTTGCTGATTCGGCAGCAGAGAAGGAGCGTTATCAGTCTGCTCTTTCGGTCTTCTGCGAGAAGACTCAGGCTCAGGCCGACCACATGAAGGAGACGGTGGGCGAGGCCGAGGCCGAGATCATGAGCGGACACATTGTCCTGGCTCAGGATCCGGGCATGACCGACGCCATCAACGCCGCCATTGACGGCGGCACCTGCGCCGAGCAGGCGCTCATGGACACCTCGACCATGTTCGAGAACATGTTCCTGTCTATGGACGATGAGATGTTCCGTCTGCGCGCAGCCGACATCGCCGACATCCGCACCGGTATTCTGGCCGAGCTGCTGGGCAAGGAGGTCGTCGACCTCTCCGTCCTGCCCGAGAACACCGTCGTTGTCGTGCACGACCTTACGCCGTCCATGACCGCCACGATCGATAAGGCCCACGTTGCCGGTATCGTCACCGAGACCGGTGGCCGCACGTCGCACTCCGCGATTATCGCACGCGCCCTCGAGATCCCGGCTGTCCTTTCGGTTTCCAACAGCTGCACCGCGCTTCGCAACGGTATGACCGTCGTCGTCGACGGTGGCAAGGGCGTTGTCGAGGCCGATCCCGACGAGGAGACGCTCGCTGCCTACACCGCCAAGGCCGAGGCCTTCGCTGCCGAGAAGGCGGCCCTCGAGGCCTTCCGCGGCAAGCCTTCTGTGACAGCCGATGGCATCAAGAAGATCATCGCCTGCAACATCGGTAACCCCGATGACGTGCCTAACGCGCTCGATCACGATGCCGAGGCTATCGGTCTGTTCCGCTCCGAGTTCCTGTTCATGGACTCCGCTGAGCTTCCTTCCGAGGAGGAGCAGTTCAACGCCTATCGCAAGGTCGCCAGCGCGCTCAAGGGCGCTCCGGTCATCATCCGCACGCTCGATGTGGGTGGCGACAAGGAGATTCCGTACCTGCACATGGTCAAGGAAGACAACCCCTTCATGGGCTTCCGCGCCGTGCGTTACTGCCTGGCCAATCCCGACCAGTACAAGGTCCAGCTCCGCGCCCTGCTGCGCGCCAGCGCCTTCGGTGACGTCAAAATCATGATCCCGCTCGTCACCTGCGTCGAGGAGGTCGTGGCTGTCAAGGAGCTCGTCGAGCAGTGCAAGGCCGAGCTGACCGAAGAGGGTCGCAAGTTCAACGAGAACATCGAGGTCGGCATCATGGTCGAGACGCCCGCCGCTTCGCTGCTCGCTGACCGTCTTGCCGAGGTCGCCGACTTCTTCTCCATCGGCACCAACGACCTGATCGGCTACACCATGTGCGCCGACCGTGGCAACGACACCATCTCCAACCTGTACCAGGTTTACTATCCCGCCGTGCTCCGCTCGCTTAAGAACATCATCGAGAGCGGCGTGAAGGCCGGCATCATGGTCGGTATGTGCGGCGAGGCCGCTGCCGATCCGCTGCTCGAGCCGCTGCTGATCAGCTGGGGCCTGGAGGAGTTCTCGATGAGTGCTCCGTCGATCCTGCGCGCCCGTAAGACCATCAGCCAGTGGACCAAGGCCGAGTGCGACGAGCTCGCCGAGAAGGCGCTCGCCTGCAACACCGCCGCCGAGGTCAAGGCACTGCTCGAGTCCGCAGCTCGCTAATTTGGTATCAGAGGCAACCGCGTGGTTGGAATGGGCCGGCCACGCGGCCCTCACATATACAGGGGGTACTGTAAATGTTCTACACGCTAACCGCTAACCCGGCTGTCGACATGACGGTTTCGAGCTCTCCGCTCGAGCCCGACGAGAACGTCCGCACCGGTTCGGCCAGCTACACGGCTAACGGCAAGGGCCTCGACGTGTCCTTCGCCTTTAAGAAGATGGGCGTCGACACCGTCGCGCTCGGCTTCTTCGCTGGCTTCACGGGCAAGTTCATCGTCGAGGAGGTCATGAACCTGGGTTGCCTCTGCCGCCCGGTCTGGACCGACGGTATCACGCGCATTAACACCTACGTCAACGATGGCCAGCACGAGTACGGCATCCTGAACCCCGGCGCCCCGATCACGCCGCAGCACCAGGAGGAGCTCTACAACATCCTGGACACCGCGGGCGATCTCGAGTGCCTGATCGTCTCCGGCTCCGTGCCTCCCAAAGCTACGCCCGACTTCCTGGCTCAGGTCATGGAGCACGCTCAGGCTCGTGGCGCTGACGTCGTCCTGGACCTGTCCTCCGACAAGCTCAAGGAGCTCGCTCACAAGAAGCCGCTGCTCATCAAGCCGAACCATCACGAGATGAAGGCCATCTTCGGCGTGCCGGTCGACACCGACGACGAGGTTCGTGTCGCCATGAAGATGGCTCACGACGCTGGCGTTCAGAACGTGCTGCTCACCCGTGGTAGCCGCGGCGACGCTTACTTCTCCAACGGCGAGGACATCTGGTACGCCAAGCGTGAGTTCAACATCAAGCTGGTCTCTTCCGTCTGCGCCGGCGACTGCACCCTCGCTGCGTTCCTGCACAAGTGGTACAGGGATCGCGACAACGTCGAGGAGGCCATGAAGCTCGCTATGGCCACCGGCGCCAACGTTGCCGAGTCCGTCGGCATTGGTGACTTCGGTCACGTCGACGAGTACAGCAAGCGCGTTGCTGTCCGCAAGCTCGATCGTCAGTAATCGAAACGCGACATATTCGTGCGCATGCGGCGCCCCGGTTTCGGACGGGGCGCCTTTTTTGTTCCGCCATGGGGGAGAGGTGTCCTGCCGTACTTCATCGCTTCCACACCGTTCACCAAGTTGTCCTAGCCTTTTACCGATGCGTGGAATATACTTTCATTAACACGTTGCTTCGTGAAAGGAACATTCATGATTTACACGCTCACTGCTAATCCCGCCATTGATTACAACATCGCCTGCGACGGCCTTACTGCCAATACCGTCACGCGTACCCGCAATGCCGTCTACACGCCCAACGGCAAAGGCCTCAACGTCTCGTTTACGCTTGACCACTATGGTGTCGACACCACGATCCTGGGTTTCTTCGCCGGCTTCTCGGGTGAGTTTATCGTTAAGGGCGCCGAGGCCCTGGGCGTGCCCGTCAAGCCCGTGTGGACCGACGGTATTACGCGCGTCAATGTGTTCCTCAACGCCGGTCCCGACACCGAGTACAACATGGTCAATGCCGGTGCCGCCATCAATGAGGCCAACGAGCAGGAGATGTTTGAACTTATCGATTCGCTCGATGACATGACCTGTCTGGTCATCAGCGGCTCGCTGCCTCCCAACACTTCCGAGGGCTTCTTGGCCGAGGTCCTGCGCCGTGTCAAGGCCAAGGGGGCCGAGTTCGTCCTCGACATCTCGAGCCATCAGCTGGCAGACCTCATTGCTCTGGAGCCACTGCTGATCAAGCCCAATGACGACGAGCTGCTTGACATCTTTGGCATCAAGGTGAGCGGTGGCGACGACGAGTCCGTCAAGGGCGCTATGGCCGAGCTGCACGCCAAGGGCGCCAAGAACGTGCTGCTGACCCTTGGTGGCGCCGGTGCGTACTTCTCCAACGGCGAGCATATCTGGTTTGCCAACCGCACCTTCGACGTCAAGCTGCTGTCGACGGTGTGCGCCGGCGATTCCTCGCTCGCTGCCTTCCTGTCCGTGTGGCACGACGCCCCCGAGCGCGTCGAGGACGCCCTGCGCCTTTCGATGGCCACTGGCGCAAACGTGGTCGAGTGCCCCGGTCTGGGTGATTTTGCCAAGGTGGACGAATATAAGAAGCACATCGAGGTTCGCCAGGTC